>NZ_CDRVMA010000015.1:0-84519 GCF_977072315.1 Adlercreutzia sp. CNCM I-6215
GGTAGGTCTCGGTGCCGTAGTCGTCGCCGAACAGCTGCCGCAGCATCTCCTCGGTGCCCTCGGCGATGAGCGAGGCGCACTGCAGGCCGAGGGACGTCAAGGCGTAGAGCCTTTCTCGCCTGTTGTTGCCGATCTCTTTCGTGATAAGCCCGGCGTCGGACAGCTTCGCCGCGATTTTCGATAGCATCGGCGCGTCGTAGTCGAGGGCGTCGCGAATCTCCCTTCCCGTCATCGGGCCCGTGCGGCCAAGGGCTAGAAGGAGATGCCCCTGCTGGGGCGTTACGAGACTCTGCCTGCAGATGCGGGAGAATTCCAGTGAGACCTGCTGGCACACGATGAAGAAGGCGCTGTCGCCCCGCACGAGGTTGCCCGCCAGCCGCTTTTTGTTGAGGCGGAGGCAGGCGTCATAGAGGAGGTGCATGGCCTGCGTCCTTGAGGTGCCGGAAAGAAGGGAAAGGGCCTGTTTGGCCACGGCGATCAGCTCCCGATCAATGCTCTCTGTGAGCCGCCGGCCTTGGGGGGTGACGGAAAGCCTCGTGGCGCGCCGGTCGTCCTCGTCGGTTGTCTTGCTCAAGGCTCCGGCTCGGCACAGCTCGTCGATGCATTCGGCGAGGGTGGTGTAGCTGATCTCCAGCCGGTCTGCCACCGAACGAATGGATACATCGTGATGAATGTCGACGAGCAGCAAGACCCAAAATTGGTTGAGCGTGGCGACGCGGCTCGCGCGAAGGCGGTGCACAACGCGTCCTAGCCATCGGTCGAAGACAACCTCCGCGGCGAAGGCGTCCGCCATGGCCGTGCCCCCATGTTCCATTGCCCCTCCTTGTTCTTGGACGGGATCATGGTATCGCGGATGGGACGGACGTGTCGAGTTGTTCCGAAATTGCAACTGTTGTGGGAAGCCACAAGTTGCTGGGGTTGCCCCGAGCTCTTTCGTCCACTTCCAATGTCGCGGTGCTCTTAAGGGCGCCGCGACAAGGGGGAGGGAGTCCCCGCAAGGTGCCTCTTCGCCTTGTCAACAATTACTCCGGCAAACCAACTTTTGCTGCCGCCGGTCGCAGCCCCTAATCTTTTCCCCGTTAAGACCCCACACGAAAGGAGAGAGGGATGGGGAACTACGAAGAGGAGAAGGTGAGCGGCGGCATGGATCGTCGCTCGTTCTTCAAGCTCGGCGGGCTCACCGCCGGCGTGGTCGCGTTCGCCGGCATGGCCGGCTGCGCGCCCCAGCAGGAGATGGCCAACACCGGCGGCGACAATGAGACGGTCGCGGCCCGGGTGCCCTACGCGGTCTACGACACCGACATCCTTATGATCGGCGGTGGCTACGGAGCCAGCTTCGCCATGAACGAGGCGTGCAAGGTGGGTCAGAACGTGCTCGTGGTCGACAAAGCTCCCTACGGCTTCGGCGGTGCCTTCGGCATGAATTTCGACATCATGAACACTTGGGTGCCCGGTGCGTACTACGAGACGGAGGAGGAGGTGCCTGGCACAAAGAAGATCCGCAACGAGGCCCTCTACGCGAAGACCGGCGTCCAGAACGAGGTTGAGGTGAATCCCGATGTGGTGTGCGCTAACTGGGGTGAGATCCTCTCGGACCGCAAGGAAGACGGCACGCCGAACTACATCTACGACTTCCCGACGACTCGCGGTTTCGAGCACTCCATGACGCGTCACTGGTCCGACCACTTCCGCGCCAAGGACTACGTGACCGTGCACGATCGCACGATGATCACCGACCTCATCATCGAGGACGGCCGCTGCCTGGGCGCCGTGGGCCTGCATCTTCCCACGGGCGAGTACCGCGTCTACCGCGCCAAGGTAACGCTGACTGCCGCGGGCGGCTGCACCCAGTTCTACGGTTGGAACTCCACCTCGCCCACGACGAACAACGTGTGCGACAACACGGCTGACGTTGAGATGGCACTCCTGCGCCACGGCGGCAAGATCGCCAACGCCGAGTTCGGCAGCTACGACATGATGGGCGTCTTCCCCCGCAGCTTCACCGCCTCCGAGGGCTCCATGGTGGGTGCCGACAGCGTGCACTCCGGCGACCTCATGGATGTGGACGGCACCTATCTGAAGGACTACCCGGAGATCGCCGAAAAGGAGCTTTTGGGTACCCAGGCCGGTGTTATCCAGGCTGTGAGCATCGTCGTGGACGCCGGCAAAGGCACGGAAAACGGCGGAGTGTACCTGGACTGCAAGCCCGAGTCGCTTTCCACCATGCGCTGGATGTACCAGCGCAACGCGGCCCTGCTGAAGGAGAAGTTCGGCTTCGACTTCACCGAGCAGCCCGTGGAGGTCGTGCCCGAGATGTACGAGCATGGCGGAGAGCCCATCACCGACGAGAACGCCATGTGCGTCGATGCCGAGGGCCTGTTCTGCGTGCGTGCCAACGCCGGCAGCGAGGGCGGCATGATGAACATCACCAACCGCCGTATGGGCCGCTACGCCATGAAGAAGGCGCTCGAGTACCTGGCGACCTACGAGGAGTCCGAGGCCGTAACCTACGAGGGCGTTGCCGCTGAGATCGAGCGCTTGGAGGATCTGCGCACCCGCCAGATCGAGGGTTCGCTGCGTCCCATCACGGTGCGCCGCAACATCCAGCACGCCTGCGCCGAGTCGGGGCGTCCGAGCCGATCTGTCGAGGTGCTTGAGACGGCCAAGGCCGAGCTCGACCGCATCATGAACGAGGACATTCCCAAGATGGCCTGCGCCGATGACAGCCTCGTCAGCAATGCCGACTGGAAGGACGCCATCGAGGTTGTCAACCTGCTCGACATCGCGCGCCTTTCCGTGGAGGCTTCCCTTGCCCGCGAGGAAAGCCGCGACGCGCTGATTCGCCCCGAATACCCCGAGACCGACGATGCGAACTGGAAGTGCGCGCTGGCCTACACTCGCGCCGAGGACGGCACCCTGTCCTACGAGAAGATTCCCTACTAGTTAAGTAAGAAGGAGAATACGCTATGAAGCTCACTATCAAGCGCTACGATCCCTCGAAGGACAACGCGCCCTACGACGTGACCTACGAGGTGCCCCACGACGACGAGTACATGACTCTTCTGCAGGCGTTGGTGTACGTGCACGAGAACGAAGAACCGCTGGCCTTCGACTTCTCCTGCCGCGGGCGCATGTGCGGCCGCTGTGCCATGATGATGGACGGCAAGCCGGTGCTGGCCTGCGTCGAGCCCATCGATGACGGCAACCACACCGTCGAGCCCTTGGAGGGTGTGCCGGTTATCAAGGACCTCATCGTGGACAAGAGCCAGGTGCAGGCCCGCATCGCCGAGACCTACAAGCGTGTGCGCGTCGCCCCGCTGACCGAGGCCGACCTCCAGGAGTACAACATGGAGCACGAGGCGGAGCTGTTCGGCATCAACTACTGCGCCCGCTGCCAGGTGTGCACCGCCGGCTGCCCGGCCCGCGCCACCAACCCCGAGTACATCGGCCCCTCGCACATGCTGGCCGTGGCCTTCCGCCACTTCGACGCCTACGACCAGGCCGACCGCGTCGTCGAGGCCGTCCAGGGCGGCCTGTGGGACTGCACCATGTGCGGCACCTGCACGACGCTGTGCAACCAGCTGGAGATCGACCACCTGACCATCTGGCAGAAGCTGCGCGACGCCGCCACCGAGCGCGGCCTCATCGTCGAGGAAGCCTAAGCCATCCCCTCCGGGGCCTTCCGACCCTCCCTCCCACCGGAAGGCCCCCTCTTGCTTGCAGCGGCGGGCGCGACCACACGGCCGCGCCCGCCGCTTTTCGATTGGCGTATCGAAAAGCTCTGTGCCAGCGGTTCTTAAGCGAGCGCTCTCCGCACGCTCTGTTAATCTACCTCGGCTTCGCGAGCGGCGAAGAACTCTCGGAAGCCTGGCAGACAGAATTCGAGCTGCCCTTTGGCCCTCTCGCTAATAATGCCCTGCTTCAATAGGCGCTTCTTGTACCGGGACACGTGGCCAGACTGCTTACCGAGCCTCTTGGCGAGGGCGGCTTGCTTCGTCGTCCGAGAGTCTTCCAGCATGGCCGTTAGGAATGCTCGGTCGGCCTCGGTTAGCTCGTAATAAGTCGCCTCGTAAACGCGCTCTTCCAGTTCCCGCTGGGCGATGGCCGCAGCGCTGCGAATATCGGCTGCCGTGACCTGGGTCCGATCCGAGGCGAGATTCCAGGCTCGATAGCCGAGGAGCTGGAACATGTAGGGAAAGCCACCGATGGCCTCAACAGCAACAGTCAAGGCCTCGTCGTCAAGAGCTTTCCCTCCCTTCTCCATGGTAATGCGGAAAGCCTCTGCCACTTCGTAGTCGCTGATCGAAGCGAGATCGTGCCGGGTCGCGCGACGTAAAAACGATGTGGTCTTCCCAGCCAAGAGTGCGGTGAGGCCATAGGGGAGGCCAGCCATCAGAAGGGCGACTTTGCGGTTTTCATCGAGAAAATGCTGGAAGGCCGTTACGAGGGTGGTCATTTCGTCAAGATCGGGATCGACCTCATCGATAGTCACAACGAGTCCGACTCCAGCTTCCTCAAGCTGGTCGAGTACATCGTCCATCCTTGTGCGCCAACTGGTTTTGGCATCTTCTCGGTTATCCCAAGATAGAGATCCGATAGGAGCAATGCTCACCGAGGCAAGTTTGCGCTTGGGGGTGCCATCGATAAGGTGAGAAGCGCCCCGGTTGATACGTAAGAGGATTTCCTCAAGCATATCAGGAGAGGATGTTACCCTGGCGGACACCCAGCCGTTCTCTTCGGCCATATTTGCGAAGAGCGAGAGAAGCGCTGTCTTGCCGGCGCCTCGAGCACCCACGAAAACAGAGACAAGAGCTGGATCGTTGCCGCTGCCCTTGAGGGCGAAATCCATCTCGTCCACCAAGTCGGTGCGGCCGGCCATATAGGCGGGAATCTTGCCGAAGATGGGCGTGAAGGGGTTTTCAGCTGGTTCATCCATGGGTATCTCCTTGCGCTGTGTTAGCAAAGTTAGCAATTTTTAGTAAAGTTAGCATTTGTTAGGAAAGTTAGCAAGTAGAAGTCCGAACGAGGACGGCAGGGGCGACGGCGTTTCGGTTCAGCGAACGCAAGGCGGCCGAGCCCTGGGCCGTCACGTTTCTGGCCGGCTTCGCATGGCCCCCGAGCAGGTGCAGGACTTTCACCCCACGCCGCCCGCCATTTCCACCTGCATGTACTACACGGGCCTCGAAAGAGCAGCCTGTTGTCGAGATAGTCGGAGTGAAGAACGCGAGAATCGCAAGCCGCCCCTGTTCGTATTCGTCCGTGTCAACGGTAAAATAGGTTCGGCTTTCACCGAGGATCTCGTTGTCGATAGCGTAGTTCTTGGGGAAGAAGGCGACGTCGTTGTCGCGCAAGCAATAGTGTCGGCCATTTTGTCATCCAGCTTTACGACTTGGCCAATGCCCAACGTAGCTATGGCGAACCTCCCTTCATGCTCTCTCGCGTTATTGTCGGTACATCATAGCCGCTGCTCTGCATTGCAGCGAGAAAATGTGGTAGCAGTTGGGGTAGCGTTGTGGGCGCGCGCGGGAGTTGCTGCGTAGGCTTATCGAAAAGTGCCGCCTACGCCCGAGCACGTCTTTTCTTTCGAGAACGCGTCAGCTCTTGACGTGAGCGCTATACTGAGAATACTTAATCAAGGGAGGTGGTGACGGATGGGCTCAAATTTGCGCAAATGGCAGCTGCCCGCCTTGATATCATTGGGAATGAGCTTCTTTTGGCTGTTGCTCAGGCGTGGTCACATTGCTCTTTTTTTCGCTCCTGTGGAAACTGGAGCTGGGCTGCCTGGCCCCTATCTTGCGGCCGTGGTGCTAGCGCTCGCCGTTGCGCTTGCTGATGCTCTTGCGCAAGGCTTTTTTTCCAGAATCGTGGTTAGGCATGCCTGGATACTCGTTTTTGTAGGCGGCATCTCCGCGGTACTGGGGCTGGTCGCTGGCATCTTGGGTTCTGAGAGTCCTCCTGCCGTCGCTCTCGGAAAGGCGGTTTGCTATGCCGCTCTGCTTTGTGGGCTTGCGTGGGGATGGGGGACGCTCGTTTCCGAGAGGTTGTCTCGGCGCGTCATTGTCAGCGTGGCGATTTCTTTTGCCCTCGCAACCTTGGTTTCTCTGGTCGATCTATCTCCCGAGCCGTTTTGCTTTGTGCTGCCTTTTGCGGGGCCGCTCGTATCCTCTTTGGCACTATGGAAGGCGGCTGATATGCTTTCCGCCTCCGACAAACCGTCGGCTGACGAAGCTGTCTTGCATGAAAAAGGTCGCTTTATGGCTCTCGTGATTGCCTACTTGCTTGTTGGCGGTCTCGTTCGGGGCATGAGTTATGCGGAAGGTGCGAGTTCGACTCCATCCGTGGGCGGCTCGCTATCCGTTACCCTTGCATCCTTTGGGTGCGCGGCCGTTGTGGTGGCGATCTTCATCGCCATGAGAAACGATGAATTGGCGCTTAATCTTCTCTGGGCTGTCGTATCGCTTTTATATTTCATGGGATTGTTCGGGATGGTGTCTGCTTCTGGTTTTCTTGGATCGGGCCTGTTCGTTGCAGCGAGGACTTGTTTCACCTTGCTGCTTTTCCTATCCTTGGCGGATTTAGCCGCCTCTAAAGGGCAACCAAGTCGCTACATGCTGCTCTTCATTGCTACTGAAACGCTTTCGTCGGCCGTTACTTACGTATTTGTCCCTTGGGTGGCTGCTGTTTTTCCATCCCTGTTTCAAGTTGCACGCGAGTCGATGCTACTCATGGCTGCGCTTGCTCTTATCGGTCTGACGTTAATTGTTCTTACCTATGAAAAGTACTATTCTCAATTAAAGAAGCAGGGCAAAGGAGGACAACAGTCGCTTTTGCTCGATCCGCAAGCTGCGTTAGACGAACTGTCCTGTACCTACCTCCTCACGCAGCGCGAGCGAGAGGTATGCGCGTTGCTGTATAAGGGAAACAACTATAAAAAGATTGCCGAGGTCTTGGTCATCTCTCCGCAAACCGTGCTCTCACACACGCGCAATATTTACGCGAAGCTGAACGTGCATTCAAAGCAGGAGCTTATTGACCTCGTGAACTGTCGTATTGGCGAATAAGCTCGCAATATCACGAGACGAGACGTTCGATCGCTGAGCGCGGGGGATCGTAAGTGGTTAACTGCGAGCGCGGAAATGCTCAATGTGCTCTATAGGCTCTATCCTGCGTTGTGCCTCGAGACAGAACAGAGGGAGCCTCTGAGAGGCTCCCTCTGCAAAGGGGAGGGTATTCTACTTGGACGCCGTGTATGTTTCTTTAAACTCGTCCCACTCTGCTGGGTGGGAAGGTTCAAGGGCGCCCGTAATGGCATGCAGCGCCGCAACGCGTCCTGAGTTCATGCATGAGCCGACCGACATGCCCGCCCAATAAATGCTCCAGTCGGCGGCTCCGCAGAGATCTCCTGCGCCGAAGCCCGTGGCGTACAATCCAGGGATGGGCTCGTTCTGGCTGTCGATGACTTGGTAGTTTCCATTTACGGCAATGCCACCACAGGTGGCAGTAATGCGAATCCAGCGATGACGGCCCCAGAACGGAGGGGTATCGATGGGCTTCAAATAGGCCTGATCTTTGCCGAAGTCGACATCAACGCCGGATTTTGCCAGCTCGTTGTATCGCTCGACAGATGCTATGAGGTTGGCAGCTGGAATCCCTAATTTATCTGCTAGTTCATCAAGGGTATCGGCGTAGTGAGTATCAATGAGGCTCTCCACTACCCCTTCACCGCCGCCTTCGCCTGGAACATATTGACGCAATTTGGCTTCGTCGGCTGGACGGCCGCCCCAGTCAGTCACCTGGGTTTGATAGTTGCTGTCGAAGATCATGGAATACTTTCCTGGATCTGCAGCGTCTTGGAAGCGCAGGATATTGACGGCGCTCGTTGATGGCATTGATTCATCCATAAAGCGGTCGCCGTTTTCGTTGACGCACAGGAAGGGCTCATCGGGCATAGGGCCCGAATCGAAATCATGCATCTGGCGGCTGTGATGCACGGGAGTAATGTGTCCGCCTGCCATTGCTGACATCAAAATGCCGTCGCCCGTTTTGTTGACTTGCTTTCGCGCGAAGCGGGAAAGGTCAGGCGAGAACCGATCGACCATGCTCGAGTTGTTCTGATAATCGCCTGTGGCCAAGATGACTGCTTTAGTGGCGTTAAAAAGTTCGAACCCGTCAGACGTTTGACCGACTACGCCGGTCACGGAGCCTTCACTGTCTTTTATGAGCTGTACGCCGGGGGTTGAATAATAGAAGTCGGCTCCTCTGTCTTCAGCCATGGCTGCAAGCGCCTGAATTAACTGCAGGTTGCTTTCGGGTTTTACGGCCGAGTCGTTCTTAATATAGAGAACCTGTGCGCCCTCGCCATATTCGAACACCTCTGAGGAGTTTTTGGCATTAGGGTAACCCGCCTCTTGCGCCTGCCTGCTGATCCACATAATCGTCTCGCCGGAATGCTCGACATAGGTCTTCAAGAGCTCGTAGTTGACGCGATACTCGCATAGCTCGGCATAGGTTGACATGAATCGCTTGATGCCCAGTTCGGTACTTTCCTGCAGGCAGGCTCCCGCTCCAGCGCAGCCTTGCGAGATGGCGGTAGACTCCTTCTGGAGACAGGCAACAGTGGCGCCCTCCTCCAAAGCGGTCAGCACGGCAGGTAGGCCTGCGGTACCGGCTCCTACGACCACGATATCGTAAGTGTGCTCTTTGACGAAATCGGTGATAGGCTCGAGGATAACGGCAGATTCCTCGAAGTCTTCGGCAGCAAAGCCTTGAGGAATTTCCGCGCCCCCGCTGGTCGCGGTATCCGTGCCCGTGTCGGACATGCTAGTAGATGGCCCCGTAGCGCAACCAGTAAGGCTTGCCACAAGCGCGCCAGCCCCCAATGCTGCCGCTCCTTGGATGAATTGTCGACGCTGCATTTCCATAGTTCCTCCTTTAGGTGGGATATTGAGCAGGTCTTCGAACGACCTTTGATAAGACTGCTGCATCGATTAATGAGAGAACACCCCAAAAATTAGGTATCATTGAGGAAGTTTTTGCTAGGCAATTATTGGGTAGATCTCAGTAAGCCCAGGTAAAGAGTCGTGGCACGCTGCTCGAAGGTTGTCTGCGTTCTACCGTGCCCCCATGCAGCAGCACCGATAAGAGAGGCTGGGGCGTGAGTCGTGTGGTGTGCATTGCTGCGTGTGGATTAGGCGCTTGCGGTTGATGCGAGCAGCAATCTCTTCTCCCCGTATGTGCGGGAAATGTGGCGTTTGCCGACTTCGAAAAAAACTTCTTGAGGCGCCCTTCTTCCAAACCTATAATGCTTCTTTGCGTCTGTGTGCCTATGGATACACCCGGGCGCGTGGCAAGACGGCGTCGCAGCGTAGAGCCTCCATCTGCGCCGATACGGCAATCGTCCATGCCACTTTCGTAGGGGATACCCGGTGTGCGGAGAGGCGCGCGAGCGGGCATCCGAAGTAAGGGGCGATTCGCCCCGGGCTGCCGTTACCAGCCCGGCCGCGGAGAGTCCGAAGAAGAAAGGTTGTTACTGTGGGAATCAAACAGTACAAGCCGACGAGCCCCGGCCGACGTTTCCAGACGGTCTCCGATTTCTCGGAGATCACCACGTCCAAGCCGGAGAAGTCTCTTCTGGCCCCGAAGCCGAAGAAGGCCGGTCGCAACTGCTATGGCCGCATCACCACCCGTCACCAGGGCGGCGGCAACAAGCAGCGCTACCGCATCATCGACTTCAAGCGCAACAAGGACGGCGTGCCCGCCAAGGTTGCCACCATCGAGTACGATCCCAACCGCTCGGCCCGTATCGCTCTGCTGCACTACGTTGATGGCGAGAAGCGCTACATCATTCACCCGAAGGGCCTGAAGGTGGGCGACATCGTGGTCTCCGGTCCGGAAGCCGACATCAAGCCGGGCAATGCTCTGCCTTTGGCGAACATCCCCGTCGGTACGCTGATCCACAACGTGGAGCTGCAGCCGGGCAAGGGCGCCGCTATCGCCCGTTCCGCCGGTACCTCCATTCAGCTCATGGGCAAGGAGGGCAACTACGCCATCCTGCGCATGCCCTCTTCCGAGATGCGCCGCGTGCTCATCACCTGCCGCGCCACCATCGGCGAGGTGGGCAACGCCGAGCACTCCAACATCAAGATCGGCAAGGCCGGCCGCAAGCGCTGGATGGGCGTTCGCCCCTCTGTCCGCGGTACGGTTATGAACCCGGTCGACCATCCGCACGGCGGCGGCGAGGGCAAGAACAAGTCCGCTGGTCGTCACCCGGTCACCCCCTGGGGCGTGCCGACCAAGGGCCATCGCACCCGCAACAAGAAGAAGGCCTCGAGCCGTCTCATCATCCGTCGTCGCAAGAAGTAGCGGAATCGTAAGGAGTCATAGTGAGCAGAAGTTTGAAAAAGGGTCCTTTCGTAGAACCGCGCCTTCTTGCCCGCATCGAGGCAATGAACGCGGCCGGCGAAAAGGAAGTCATCAAGACGTGGTCCCGCGCGAGCACCATCTTCCCGGAAATGGTGGGTCACACCATCGCCGTGTACGATGGCCGCAAGCACGTGCCGGTCTACGTTACCGAGTCCATGGTTGGTCACAAGCTGGGCGAGTTCTCGCCGACCCGTACCTTCAAGGGTCATGCGGCCGACAAGAAGAAGCGATAGGGCATAGGTGAGAAGTTACATGGAAACTAAAGCAGTATCGCGTTACGTCCGCATCGCTCCCCGCAAGGCCCGCATCGTGGTCGACCTGGTTCGCGGCAAGTCCGTGCCCCAGGCCCGCGAGATCCTGGCTTTCTGCGAGCGCGCCGCCGCTGAGACCGTCGCAAAGACGCTGAACTCCGCCGTGGCCAACGCCGAGCACAACAATCACCTTCGCGGCGACAACCTGGTGGTCAAGGCCGCCTACGTCGACGAAGGCCCGACCCTGAAGCGCATTCGTCCCCGCGCCAAGGGCTCCGCGTCGCGCATCAACAAGCGCACGTGCCACATCACCATTGTCGTCGCACCCCGAGAGGAGGCATAAGGTCCATGGGTCAGAAAGTCAGCCCTACCGGATTCCGCCTCGGTATCACCGAGGATTGGCGCAGCCGCTGGTACGCCGGTAAGGATTACGCCAAGACGCTCGAGAACGATATCGCCATCCGCAAGTTTCTCGACAAGCAGCTCGCCCGTGCCTCCGTGTCTCGCGTGGACATCGAGCGCGCCGGCGACAAGATCAAGGTGACCATCACCACGGCGCGCCCCGGCGTGGTCATCGGCAAGAAGGGCGCCGAGATCGACGCTCTGCGCAAGAAGCTCGAGAAGGTCGCCGACGGCCCGGTCTCCATCGACGTGGTCGAGGTGAAGCGTCCCGAGCTGGACGCCGAGCTCATCGCCCAGTCCGTGGCCGAGCAGCTCGAGGGCCGCGTGGCCTTCCGCCGTGCCATGCGCAAGGCCGTGCAGTCCGCCATGAAGTCCGGTGCCAAGGGTATCCGCATCCAGTGCTCCGGTCGTCTGGGCGGCGCCGAGATGAGCCGCCGCGAGTGGTACCGCGAGGGTCGCGTGCCGCTGCACACCCTCCGCGCGAAGATCGACTACGGCTTCGCCACCGCCGCCACCACCATGGGCTCCATCGGCGTACAGGTGTGGGTGTACCACGGCGAGGTGCTGCCGGGCCAGAAGGCTCCCCAGCCCGCGCTCGAGGGTTCGTCCCGCCCGAACCGTTCCCGTCGTAATGATCGCCGCGAGAGGGGTGACAAGTAAATGCTCGTACCTAAGCGCGTAAAGCACCGCAAGGTGCAGCGTGGTTCCATGAAGGGCAAGGCCAAAGGTGGCACCCGTCTGAACCACGGCGAGTATGGCATCCAGGCCCTCGAGGCCCACTGGATCACCAACCGTCAGATCGAGGCAGCTCGTATTGCCATGACCCGTCACATGAAGCGTGGCGGCAAGGTCTGGATCACGATCTTCCCCGACAAGCCCATCACCTCCAAGCCCGCCGAGACCCGCATGGGTTCCGGTAAGGGCAACCCCGAGGGCTGGGTCGCTGTCGTGAAGCCCGGCCGCATCATGTTCGAGATCGCCGGCGTCGATGACGAGACCGCCCGCGAGGCTCTGCGTCTGGCCATCAACAAGCTGCCCATCAAGTGCAAGATCGTCACTCGTGAAACGGAGGGGCAGCAATAATGAAAGCAGCAGAGATTCGTGAACTTTCTGCCGAAGACCTGCAGGTGAAGCTGAAGGAGGCCAAGGCGGAGCTGTTCAACCTTCGCTTCCAGATGGCCACCAGCCAGCTGGACAACACTGCCCGCGTCAAGCAGGTTAAGAAGGACATCGCGCGCATCATGACTGAGATGCGGGCTCGCGAGCTGAGCGCGTAGCTTAAGGAAGGTGCAAGAAATGACTGAAGAGCGCAATCTGCGTAAAGTACGTCAGGGCGTCGTCGTCAGCGATGCCAACGACAAGACCATCGTGGTGGCCGTCGAGGAGCGCAAGCCCCATCCCATCTACAAGAAGATGATCACCTCCACCAAGAAGTTCCATGCCCATGACGAGAACAACGAGGCCGGCGTCGGCGACACCGTTCAGATCATGGAGACGCGCCCGCTGTCCAAGATGAAGCGCTGGCGTTTGCTGAAGATCGTCGAGAAGGCCAAATAGTTTGAGTGCTCCGGCACGAGGACTATTGATAAGGAAAGTAGGAACATCACATGATTCAGATGCAATCCATGCTCGCCGTGGCCGACAACTCCGGCGCTCGCAAGGTGCAGTGCATCAAGGTCCTGGGCGGCTCGAAGCGCCGCTATGCGGGCCTCGGTGACGTGATCATCTGCAGCGTCAAGGAAGCGATGCCCAACGGCAACGTCAAGAAGGGCGAGGTCGTGCGTTGCGTGATCGTGCGCGTGAAGAAGGAAGTCCGTCGCGCCGACGGCTCCTACATCCGCTTCGATCAGAACGCCGCCGTGCTCATCAACAACGACGGCTCTCCGCGCGGCACCCGTATCTTCGGGCCCGTCGCCCGCGAGCTGCGCGACAAGAAGTACATGAAGATCGTGTCTCTGGCACCGGAAACGCTGTAGGGGAGGTGTCAGAATGGCTCAGAACAAGATGACGATCCGCAAGGGCGACACCGTCAAGGTCATCGCCGGCAAGGACCGCGGCAAGACCGGCAAGGTGCTGCGCTCGGTGCCCGAGAAGTCCCGCGTTGTCGTGGAGAAGGTGAACATGGTCAAGAAGGCCATGCGCCCGACCCAGGCCAACCCCCAGGGCGGCATTTCTACCGTCGAGGCGCCCATCCACGTGTCCAACGTGATGCTCGTGTGCCCCAGCTGCGGCGAGGCCACCCGCGTGGCCCGTCGCCGCGAGGACGGCAAGCTCGTCCGCGTCTGCAAGAAGTGCGGCAAGGACATCCCCGCCGTCGAGGCCTAAGATAAGGCACTCAAGGCTCTGAACAGACCGCCTGCTACCGAATTTGTGTAGCGGGCGGTTTTTACTTGGAAAGTATCTCGTTTTGTGGGACAATTTCCAATCGCGCGCAAGCGCCATGGCCCTGGGAAGGTCCCAGGGACGCCGGGTCGGAAATCCGGCGTTTAATCCATCGGAGAAAGGTTTGAAGAAAGATGGCTGATACCCCCCGCCTCAAGGTGAAGTACCAGACCGAGATCGTCCCCGCGCTCGTCGAGCAGCTCGGCATCAAGAACATCAACTGCGTGCCGAAGCTGGAGAAGATCGTCGTGAACATGGGCGTCGGCGCTGCCGCCGGCGATTCCAAGCTGCTTGATGCCGCCATGAACGACATGCGCATCATCACCGGCCAGCAGCCCTGCGTGACCCGCGCCAAGAAGTCCATCGCCGGCTTCCATGTGCGCGAGGGCCAGGCCATCGGCTGCAAGGTGACCCTGCGCGGCGACCGCATGTGGGAGTTCCTCGATCGCCTGCTGGCTACCGCCCTTCCGCGCGTCCGCGACTTCCGCGGCATCTCGCCGAAGAGCTTCGACGGCCGCGGCAACTACACCCTGGGCATCACCGAGCAGCTCATCTTCCCGGAGATCGAGTACGACAAGATCGATCGCACCCGCGGCATGGACATCACCTTCGTGACCAATGCCGGCGACAACGATTCCGCGTTCGCTCTTCTGTCCGCCCTCGGGTTCCCGTTCAAGAGCAAGTAAACCGACCGGGGCCCACTTATGCCCCGCGTCGCGCAACCTCGGTCACAAGTCCGCGATAAGGCTGCGGGCTTAAGGACATAAAGAAAGAAGGACATGCATGGCTAAGAAATCGATGATCGCCAAAGCCAAGCGCGAGCCGAAGTTCTCTACGCGTCAGCACAACCGCTGCACCCGTTGCGGACGTCCCCGCGCCTACTATCGCAAGTTCGGCCTGTGCCGTATTTGCGTGCGTGAGTTGGCTAACAAAGGCGAGCTGCCCGGCGTGACCAAGGCTTCCTGGTAGAAGACGCGGACGCTAAGGGTGTGCCGACGTTAAAGGCGGAGGCGCTATGGGCGCCGACGAACCGAACGCCGGTTCATCACGGATCAAAGGAGAAAACAAACATGACAATGACCGACCCCATCGCAGACATGCTTACGCGTGTGCGTAACGCCCAGTCTGCCGGCAAGGACACCGTGTCCATGCCGACGAGCAAGAAGCTCGTCGAGATCGTGCGCATTATGGAGCAGGAAGGCTACATCCAGCGCTTCGATGTTATCGACGGCGAGCCCCGCGGCACCCTTGAGATCACCCTCAAGTACGGCCCGAAGAAGGCCAAGACCATCCGCGGCATCAAGCGCATCTCCAAGCCGGGTCTGCGCATCTATGCCGGCAAGGACGATCTGCCCCGCGTGCTCGGCGGCCTCGGCACGGCAATTATCTCGACCAGTCGCGGCGTCATGACCGACCGCGATGCCCGCAAGCAGGGCATCGGCGGCGAGGTCATCGCCTATCTGTGGTAGGAAAGGAAGGTATCTAGTATGTCTCGTATCGGCAAGATGCCCATCCCCGTTCCTGCCGGCGTCGATGTGACCATCGACGGCCAGACGGTGACGGTGAAGGGCCCCAAGGGGGAGCTTACCCGCATGTTCCTGCCGTCCATGACCATCACCCGCGACGGCGATGAGCTTATCGTCACCCGTCCCGACGACACCCGTGAGTCCAAGAGCGCCCACGGCCTGACCCGCACCCTTCTCGCCAACATGGTGGAGGGCGTGTCGAACGGCTTCTCCAAGAAGCTGCAGCTCGTCGGCGTTGGCTATCGTGCCGCACTCAAGGGCAAGGATCTCGAGATGCAGCTCGGCTACTCCCATCCCGTGCTGGTGGAGGCTCCCGAGAACATCACCTTCGAGGTGCCCTCTCAGACCGAGATCGTCGTGTCCGGTCCGAGCAAGGAGCAGGTCGGCCAGGTTGCCGCGAACATCCGCAAGTGGCGCAAGCCGGAGCCCTACAAGGGCAAGGGCATTCGCTACGAGGGCGAGCATGTCCGCCGCAAGGCTGGCAAGGCCGGCAAAGACTAAGTGCCTATTCGGTAGCTGATTGAAGGGATTAAACCTATGAATAAGCAACAGGAGAAGCAGGCCCGTCTTGCCCGTCGCCATCGTCGCGTGCGCGGCAAGATCTCCGGCACTGCAGCTCGCCCGCGTCTGTGCGTGACGCGGAGCAACAGCAACATGTACGTGCAGGTCATCGATGACGTGGCCCACACCACCATCTGCGGCGTCTCTACCCTCGGGGAGGCCTTCAAGGCCACCGGCAAGAGCGGCGCGACCGTCGAGGGCGCAGCCGAGCTCGGCACCATCGTTGGCAAGTTGGCTCAGGAAAACGGCGTGACGGAAGTTGTGTTCGACCGTGGCGGCCACCTGTATCATGGGCGCGTGAAGGCTCTGGCCGAAGCTGCCCGTGAAGCAGGATTGAAATTCTAGAAGGGGTTTTAGCTTATGGCTCGTAACAACAACCGTCAGCAGGAGAGCACGACTCCTGAGCTTCAGGAGCGCGTGGTCTTCATCAATCGCGTCGCGAAGACCGTCAAGGGCGGCCGCCGCATGCAGCTCTCGGCCCTGGTCGTCGTCGGCGACGGCAACGGCCGCGTGGGCGTGGGCATGGGCAAGTCCGCCGAGGTGCCCACCGCCATCAAGAAGGGCGTCGAGGACGCGAAGAAGAACATGTTCACCGTCCCCGTGACCGCCGAGGGCTCGGTGCCCCACGAGATCATGGGCGAGTACGGTGCCGGCCGCGTGCTGATCAAGCCCGCTGTTCCTGGTACCGGTGTGCTCGCCGGTGGCCCGGTTCGCGCCATCATGGAGCTGGCCGGCGTTCAGAACGTGATCACCAAGTCGCTGGGCACGGACAACGCCATGAACATCGTGAAGGCTGCCGCCGAGGGTCTCAAGAACATGGAGAGCCCCGTCCAGGTCGCCGAGCGCCGCGGCATCTCCGTGGCCGAGATGTTCGGCGGGAAGGAGAACTAATGGCTGAGACGAACAAGACGCTGCGCCTCACCCAGGTGAAGAGCGCCATCGGCCGCAAGCCGAACCAGGGTCGCACCCTGCGCGCGCTGGGCCTGCACGGCATCGGCAGCACCACCGAGCAGGTGGACAACGAGAGCGTGCGCGGGATGATCTTCACGGTCAAGCACTTGATTGAAGTTGAGGAAATCTAAATTTCCCCAACTTCAATCCCGACGCTGCGGTTCCGACAGGCACCTGGCCTTGCCCCTTGTTTGGGGCACGGCGTTGGCCTAAGCCAACTTGGCCCCAAGGCGGGGCAATTCCAGGCACCTGTCGCAACCTCGCTGACTCCCTTGGGCGAACCAGTGAGTCTATGAATTTAATAATGTGTCGGGATGAAAGATGACAATCGGCGTGTCTGAACAGACACGCCGTTGCCATGATAGATGGAAGTTTGCTAGCGGCGAGCTGCTAGCACTGACTGAGGGAAGAGAAAATCCCCGGTCAGAGAGCGAAAAGGAGATTTACTTACATGGAACTCAAGGATCTGCGCCCGGCCGAGGGCTCGACGAAGAACCGCAAGCGCGTGGGCCGTGGCCCCGCTTCTGGCACCGGCAAGACCGCCGGTCGCGGCATGAACGGCCAGAAGTCCCGTGCCGGTGGCGGCAAGGGTGCCGGCTTCGAGGGCGGCCAGACGCCGCTTGCCCGTCGTCTGCCCAAGCTGCCCGGCTTCCGTAACTTCAATCGCGTGGAGTATCTGCCCGTGAACGTCAGCCGTCTCGATGCCAAGTTCGAGGCCGGAGACGTGGTGGACGGCGAGTCCCTGAAGGCCAAGGGCATCATCAAGCATGCCGATGCGCTGGTGAAGGTGCTCGGCGACGGCGAGATCACCAAGGCTCTCACCGTCCGCGTCGATAAGGTGTCCGCTTCCGCCAAGGCGAAGATCGAGGCGGCCGGAGGAAAGGTCGAAGAGCCTTGCTAAGCTCAATCATTGACGCATTCAAGGTTCCGGAGCTGCGCAAGAAGATCCTCTTCACCTTGGCTATTCTCGCGCTGTACCGCTTCGGTGCCTACGTGCCGGTGCCGGGCATTCCCTTCCATGAGTTTGCCACGGCCTTCCAGGACACGGGCGTGGCTATGACCATGCTTGACCTGTTCACCGGTGGCGCGCTGTCGAACTTCTCGGTGTTCTCGCTCGGCATCATGCCCTACATCACCGCATCCATCATCATGCAGCTGATGCAGGGCGTTATCCCCGCCGTGGGCCGTTGGGCTCGCGAGGGGGATACGGGCCGTCGCAAGATCACTCAGGTGACCCGCTACCTGACGCTGGGCCTCGGCCTCATCAACGCGGTGGGCTACCTGTTGCTGTTCAAGTCGCCGGCCTACGGTGTGCAGTTCTCCACGGAGGTGCCCGAGGCGCTCACGAACATCATCATCGTGTTCACGCTCGTCGCCGGGACCGCCTTCATCATGTGGATGGGCGAGCTCATCACCCAGCGCGGCATCGGCAACGGCATGTCGCTCATCATCTTCGTGAGCATCGTGTCCCGCGTGCCGTCGGCCATCTTCTCGTCCGCCACGCTGACGAACGATCTGGGCACGGGCATCGCCCTCACCATCGTGATTCTGGCCGTGGTGCTCGTTTGCATCCCGCTCATCATCTTCGTGGAGCGCGCCCAGCGCCGCATTCCGGTCAACTACGCCAAGCGCGTCCAGGGCCGAAAGATGATGGGTGGCCAGTCCACTTACATTCCGCTGAAGGTGAACGCGGCCGGCGTTATCCCGATCATCTTCGCGAGCTGCATCATCTACTTCCCGGCGCAGCTGGCGGCGATCTTCAACGTCGATTGGCTGACCACCTTCGCGAACTGGTGCTCCACCGGCTGGCTGAACTGGCTGCTCACCGTTGCCCTTATCGTGTTCTTCGCGTATTTCTACACCTCCATGGTGTTCAATCCGGAGGAGACGGCGGACAATATCCGCAAGCAGGGCGGCTTCATCCCTGGCGTGCGTCCGGGCACGGCTACGGTGCAGTACATCAAGAACGTGATCAACCGCGTGACGCTGCCCGGCGGCATCTTCATCGCGCTGATCGCGGTAGTGCCCACCATCATCTTCTACTTCACCAACAACCAGCTCATCCAGGCCTTCGGTGGTACGTCCATCCTCATTATGATCGGCGTGGCGCTTGACACCATGAGCAAGGTGGAGAGCCAGCTGAAGATGTACAACTACGAAGGCTTCTTTAAGTAAGGCGGACGCGCAGTCCGAATAGGAAAGGATGTTTGCTATGAACATCGTGCTTTTGGGGGCGCCGGGTGCCGGCAAGGGTACTCAGGCCGCCAAGCTGGTGGAGGAGTTCTCCACGCCCCATATCTCCACGGGCGACATGCTGCGCGCCGCCGTGGCCGCCGGCACCGAGCTGGGCCAGAAGGCCAAGTCCTACATGGACGCCGGCGACTTGGTGCCCGACGACGTCATCATCGGCCTGGTGACCGAGCGTCTGCAGGACGACGACACCGCTGCCGGCTTCATTCTGGACGGCTTCCCGCGCACCTCGGCCCAGGCCGTGGCGCTGGACGCGGAGCTCTCCAAGCTGGGCCGTCCGCTGGACGCCGCGCTGCTCATCGATGTGGATCCCGAGGTCATCGTGGCCCGTCTCACCTCCCGTCGCATGTGCCGCGACTGCGGCTACATCGGCAGCGCCGCCGACGGCGACACCTGCCCCAAGTGCGGCGGCGAGATGTATCAGCGCGACGACGACAACGAGGCCACGGTGCGCAACCGTCTCGACGTGTACGAGACGTCCACGAGCCCGCTGATCGACTACTACCGCGGCTGCGAGCTGCTCGTCACCATCGACGGCGACCGCGACCCGAACGTGGTGTACGCCGACGTCAAGGAGGCCCTCGACCTGTAGGCCGGAGGACGCACAGCCAAACCCGTAGGGGGCGACCTTGGTCGCCCCCTTTTTTGTCGTGCGATGTCGTTCTGCTTGCGAGGGCTGACCGAGGTCAGCCCCTACGAGAGGGAATGCGCTTCCGTTTCTTTCGTGAGAGCAGACCAAGTCATGCCCCTACGGTATAATTCCCTTCATGCCCACTGTGCGCGAGAACATAGCCTACACCTTCGAACATTTCATGCTCGTCTACCGCGGCACCTTGCTGAAGGTGGCCCGGGCGGTGGCGGTCATTGCTCTTGTCGCCCTGGCGTTGGAGGTCTTCGTCTTCAATATCAACTTCTTCACTTCGTCGGGCTATCGAACCATCAACTTGGACGACCGCATCCAGCTTCAGCGCAACGATACGGGCGCCTTTCTGCTCACCGACGTGGATCACACGCTCGAGTTCTCCAGCCTGAACACCGAGGTGCGCAACATCCGCATCGATTTTGCCACCGATCAGCCGGCCCAGAACATCGCCGTGAAGATCCAGTTCACCGACTCGGCCCACCAGACCTATTTCGACACCACCGAATACACCGTCGGCATCCCCGATGCGAGCGTGTCCACCGTGGTGGATCCGAGCAAGTTCATCAACCTGCAGACCGCTGGCTACGTGGAGAACCTGCGCATCGAGGTGGTGGGGGAGGATGTCTCCTATCCCATCCTCTTGAACGGCGTCTCCCTGAACGCCCATCGCCCCTTCGCCTTCAACCCGCTGCGCTTCGTCGCCGTTTTCGGACTGCTGCTTCTGGGCTACGCCTTCCGTCCCAAGTCGGCCATCTACCGCATCCGCATTGTCGAGAACCCGCGCAAGTCGAAGGCGGGCATCATCTTCGCCGTGGCCATCGAGCTGGCGCTTACGACGACGTTCCTCTTCTACGGCTCGAACCTCGTGGGCGTGGCCACTTCCTCCTACAACTACGGCGCTTGGAACGGTACGTCGCTCGTGAACACCTTCGAGGTGGGCGGCGACAACGCCCAGCAGTACGCCATGCTGGCCCAGGCCATGGCCAAAGGCCAGCTGTATCTGGAGGAGGAGCCGCCCCAGTGGCTCAAGGACATGGAGGATCCCTACGACAAGGGCGCCCGCGACGAGGCCCAGAAGGAGACCGGCGAGCCCTACCTGTTCGATGTGGCCTACCACGACGGGCACTACTACGTCTACTTCGGCGTGGTGCCGGTGCTGCTGTTCTACCTGCCCTTCTATCTGCTCACCGGGGCCAATTTCCCCACGGCCATCGGCGTGCTCGTCATGGCGCTGCTGTTCATCTTGGGGGCCACGGCCCTTCTCGACCGATTCGCCCGCTACCATTTCCGCTCGGTGAGCCTCGGCGTGTACCTGCTGCTTCAGATACCGCTCGTGTTCTGTTGCGGCATCATGTACCTCGTGAAGTTCCCGACCTTCTACTCCCTGCCCATCATGTGCGGCCTGGCGTTCTCGGTGTGGGGCCTGTATTGCTGGATGCGCTCGCGGCTCGCCGCGCACAAGTGCGGCTGGCTGTTCGCCGGGTCGCTGTGCATGGCGCTCGTGGCTGGCTGCCGTCCCCAGCTGCTCGTGCTGTCACTTCTGGCCTTCCCGCTGTTCTGGCGCACCTACATCACCGAGCGCCGGCTGGCCACCCGCCGGGGTATCGTGGAGTTCGCCTGCCTGGCGGCCCCCTACGTTTTGGTGGCCGCGGGCATCATGGCCTACAACTACGCGCGCTTCGGCTCGCTGACCGATTTCGGCGCGAACTACAACCTGACGGTGAACGACATGACCAAGCGCGGCATGAACGTCGGTCGCCTGGCCCCGGCGTTCTTCACCTACTTCCTACAGCCGCCCTGCATGACCGGCGTCTTCCCGTTTTTGCAGCCGGCGCCTTTTGAGACCACCTACATGGGACAGACCATCAAGGAAGTGACTTTCGGCGGCATCCTCGCCTGCCTGCCCATTTTGTGGGTGCTCGCCTTCACGCGGCGCATTCTGGGGATGCGGGCGCGCCAGGCGGAGACGCGCACCATCTTCGGCATCATTGTGGTGCTGGTGGCCTCCGGCGTGCTCGTGGCGCTGCTCGATGCGGAGCTGGCGGGCATCCTGCAGCGCTACTACGCCGATTTCAGCTTCATGTTCCTGGCCGCCGCCGTGCTTCTGTGCTTCGTGGTGAACGAGCAATTAGCTGAGCGGGCGGCCCTCCACGACCTCATGCTGAAGCTTCTGCTCGTGCTCGTCGGCGTATCGGTGGCCTACAGCGCCCTGCTCTGCCTCGCTCCGGAAACCGGTTGGTACTCCGATGTGTACCCGTGGGCCTATCAGGGGCTGCTCGATGCGGTGGTCTTCTGGCGCTAAATGGGATCGGCGTCGCGCATGGGTGTCGTGCCGAGGAAGTTGAGCCCCGTGGCCGAAATGGGATCGTAGTCGTCCAGCTGGGCCGTCCACCAGGCCGTGGCCGTCTCGCGGTGGAACAGCGGGTAGAGGGGCACCTCGGCGGCGATGATGTCGAAGCATTGGTTCCACAGGGGCTGCTGCTCGTCCTCGGAGGTCTTCGACCGCGCCTCGGCCAGAAGTTGTGCCATCTCCGCGAAGGCCGGGGTGGTGGCCCAGCGGCTGCGGGCGCGGGTCCATACGTTGTCGCCGTACCACCAGCTGATGATGAGGTCGGCGTCGTTTCCGAAGCACGACGGGTCGCCGGGGGAGAGCACGACGTCGAAGGGCAGAAGCGTCCCCGGCTCCGGTTCCGTGGATAGGTCCGCAAACAGGGCCGTCGTGTCCAGGAGCACCACCTCGGCGGTGACGCCCACGGCCTTCCAGTCCTCTGCGATGGCGGGGGCGAGCGTGCTCACCCAGTTGTCGTTCGCGCGCAAGGTCAGCGCCAGCTCGTCGACGCCGGCCTCGGCCAGAAGCTTTCGCGCTTTCTCCAGGTCGTAGCTGTAGACCGTGGCCGCGCGGTGGTAATGCCGGAAGTAATCGGGCAGAAGGGACGTGGCCGCCCGCGCGTGGCCCGCCATGTACGTGCCGATGAGCGAGTCGACGTCGATGGCGTACAGCAGTGCCTGGCGCACGCGCACGTCGTCGAAAGGCGGCTTCTCGCAGTTGAACATCAGGAAGGGGAGGTTGAACCCAGGCACCCATTCCACCGTGGCGCCCGCGCCGGCAAGCTCCTCGGCGCGCACGACCGGGGCGGCCTCCATGGCCATGACGTCTTTGTCGATAAGCTCGTCGGTGCGGCGCGTATCGTCCAGCAGCACCGACCATTCCATGCGCTCGCAGGTGGCTGGCCAGGGGCCGGTGTAGCGGTGGTTCGCCGTGAAGGAGATGCGGCCCCCGTCGGCGGCGTTGATGGTCTCGTAGCACCACGGGCCCGAGCCGATAGGCTTGGTCGCCAGCTGCTCGTCGGTCAGCGCGGCCGGGAACACGCGAACGAGGGCCAGGCGCTCCTGCAGCACCGAGCCCATGGGGGCGTTCAGTTTGAAGCGCACCGTGCGCTCGTCGGGGGCCGACACTGCCGTGATGAACGAGAGGAACGCGCCGTACAGGTCGCTTTCGCCGTTGCGCTCGAAGGCGTTCACGACATCGGCGGAGGTGAGCGGCGAGCCGTCGGAGAAGACGGTGTCCTCGCGCAGGGTCACCTCGTATTCCAAGTCGTCTATCTGAACGGGCGCGTCGGCTGCCAGGCCGCACTCGGCCCGATAGGTATGCATGTTCAGCTCGTAGAGCCCCTCGAAGACGTGCCAGCCGGCCGCGAGAAAGACGCCGGAGCTCGTGCCGATGGGGTTCGGATCGCTCCCCTCGTAGGCCACGGCGGCCGTGAGCGTTCGGGCCACGCCGCTCTGCGCGGCCACGGGCTCGGTGGGCGCGTTGTCGTCGGCCGGATCTGCCGGTGCGGGCCCGGGCTCGATGGGCTGCTCCACCGAGCAGCCGGCCAACGCCAGCGCCGTCGCCGCCGTCCCAGCCACAAAGGCCCGCCGCGTGAGGGGGAAGTTCAGCATCGTAAAGGCTCCTTCTTCGTTTTCCGCAGCCTATTATATAGAAAGTTGGAGCAGCTCGAAGAAAGCCCATGACAAAGCTGCAGGTGCCCCGCCGACCGACGGGGATAAGCCTAGCGCGGCCCGCCCGTGCGTTGACGGCGCGTTGGCGCGCGCGGGCTGCTAATATCGGACAGGTATTTCTGTTCGCAGAGCAAATCCGACCCGCATCGTCGGACGCGCTTCGTCCCTCCGACCTCTCCGCGACAGTACCACCCGCGCGTTGAGCGACGAGGCCGCAAGCCGGCCGATTCCGTGCGGGCCAGATGCAAAGGAGAGGAACATGACGAGAGAACTCAAGTCGATGGACGGCAACAACGCCGCAGCGCATGTCTCGTATGCGTTCACGGAAGTTGCCGGCATCTACCCGATCACGCCTTCCAGCCCCATGGCCGACTTCGTCGACATCTGGGCCGCCCAGGGCCGCAAGAACATCTTCGGCACCACGGTGAAGGTGTGCGAGATGCAGTCCGAGGGCGGTGCGGCCGGCGCGGTTCACGGCTCTCTGGCCACCGGCGCGCTGACCACCACCTACACGGCCAGCCAGGGCCTGCTCCTCATGATCCCCAACATGTACAAGATCGCCGCCGAGCAGCTGCCGACCGTCTTCCATGTGTCGGCCCGTACCGTCTCCACCCAGGCGCTCAACATCTTCGGCGACCACTCCGACGTCATGGCCTGCCGCCAGACCGGTTTCGCGATGCTCGCCGAGGGCAACGTGCAGGAGGTCATGGACCTGTCCGCCGTGGCGCACCTTGCCGCCATCAAGGGCCGCGTTCCCTTCCTGAACTTCTTCGACGGCTTCCGCACCTCCCATGAGATCCAGAAGATCCAGGTGTGGGACTACGAGGATCTGGCCGAGATGTGCGACATGGATGCCGTGCGCGCCTTCCGCGAGCATTCCCTGAACCCGGAGCGCCCGGCCATGCGCGGCTCCCACGAGAACGGCGACATCTTCTTCCAGCACCGCGAGTCCTGCAACTCCATCTACAACGACCTGCCGGCCGTGGTGGAGGAGTACATGGAGAAGGTGAACGCGAAGCTGGGCACCAACTACCAGCTGTTCAACTACTACGGCGCCCCGGACGCCGACCGTGTCATCGTGGCCATGGGCTCCATTTGCGACGTGGCCGAGGAGGTCATCGACTACCTCACCGCCCAGGGCGAGAAGGTGGGCCTCGTGAAGGTGCGCCTGTACCGCCCCTTCGTCACCGAGAAGTTCGTGGCCGCTCTGCCCGAGACGGTGAAGAAGATCGCCGTGCTCGACCGCACCAAGGAGCCCGGTTCCATTGGCGAGCCGCTGTACATGGATGTCGTGAACGCGCTGTCCGTTGAGGGCCGCGACGGCATCACCGTCATCGGCGGCCGCTACGGCCTCGGTTCCAAGGACACCCCGCCGTCCTCCGTGTTCGCCGTGTACACCGAGCTTCAGAAGGACGAGCCGCGCCGCCAGTTCACCATCGGCATCGTCGACGACGTGACGAATCTGTCGCTGCCTGAGGTTCCCGCCCCCAACACTGCCGCTCCTGGCACCATCGAGTGCAAGTTCTGGGGCCTCGGCGGCGACGGCACCGTGGGCGCGAACAAGAACTCCATCAAGATCATCGGCGACCACACCGACAAGTACGTGCAGGCCTATTTCCAGTACGACTCGAAGAAGACCGGCGGCGTGACCATCTCGCACCTGCGCTTCGGCGACAGCCCCATCCGCAGTCCCTACTATGTGAACAAGGCCGACTTCGTGGCCTGCCACAATCCCTCCTACATCACCAAGGACTTCCCGATCGTGCGCGACGTGAAGCCCGGTGGTGCCCTGCTCATCAACTGCCAGTGGACGGCAGACGAGCTGGAGGAGCACCTGTCGGCCGCGGCCAAGCGCTACATCGCCGAGAACGATATCAAGCTCTACCTCATCAACGCCATCGATTTGGCCATCGAGATCGGCATGGGCAAGCGCACCAACACCATCCTGCAGTCCGCCTTCTTCACTCTGGCGAAGGTCATGCCGCAGGAGGAGGCCATCCAGTACATGAAGGATGCCGCCACGAAGTCCTACGCCAAGAAGGGCGCCGACATCGTGGACATGAACCACAAGGCCATTGACGCCGGCGCCACTGCCTTCGTGCAGGTGGACGTGCCCGAGGCGTGGAAGACAGCCGAAGCGGCGCCAAAGACCTCCGACATCGATGGCCGTCCCGAGACGGTGGCGCTCGTCACCAACGTCATGGAGCCCGTGGCCCGCATGGACGGCGACTCGCTGCCCGTGTCCGCCTTCGTCGGCTACGAGGACGGCCAGTTCCCGCTGGGTGCTTCGGCCTATGAGAAGCGCGGCGTGGCCGTGTCGGTGCCTGAGTGGAACCCCGATACCTGCATCCAGTGCAACCAGTGCTCCTTCGTCTGCCCCCACGCCACCATCCGTCCCTTCGCGCTGACCGACGCCGAGATGGCGCAGGCTCCGGCCCAGACCAAGCACGTGCCGGTGAAGGGCAAGGTGGGCGCTGACATGCAGTACATGCTGGCCGTGTCGCCGCTGGATTGCATGGGCTGCGGCCTGTGCGTCATCCAGTGCCCGACCGACTCGCTCACCATGATGCCCATCGCCGATGAGCTGGACGAGCAGCCGGTGTTCGACTACTGCGTGAACAAGGTGGCGGCCAAGCCTGAGCTCGAGGGCACGTCGGTGAAGGCGAGCCAGTTTAAGAAGCCGCTGCTTGAGTTCTCCGGCTCCTGTGCCGGTTGCGCCCAGACCTCCTATGCGCGCCTGGTCACCCAGCTGTTCGGCGACCGCATGTACATTGCCAACGCCACGGGATGCTCCTCCATCTGGGGCGGTCCGGCGGCCACCTCTCCTTACACGGTGAATGCCGACGGCCACGGCCCGGCCTGGTCCAACTCGCTGTTCGAGGACAACGCGGAGCACGGCATGGGCATGCTTCTGGGTTATGAGGCTGTGCAGGACAAGGTCGTGGTCGATTCCGAGGCGCTCATCGAGTGCGCCGGAGCGGCCGGTGAGCTGGCCGACGCGGCCCGCGCGTGGCTTGAGGCCCGCACGGATGCCGAGGCCTCCAAGACGACGGCTGCGGCTTATGTGGCGGCCTTGACGACGGCGGCCGAGGGCACCGGCGAGGTGGCCGAGCTGGCGGCCGGCATCCTGGCCAACAAGGAGTACCTGACCAAGAAGTCCGTGTGGATCTTCGGCGGCGACGGCTGGGCCTACGACATCGGCTACGGCGGACTCGACCACGTGCTCGCCTCCGGCAAGGACGTGAACGTGTTCGTGTTCGACACCGAGGTGTACTCCAACACCGGCGGCCAGGCCTCCAAGGCCTCTAATCTCGGCCAGGTGGCGCAGTTCGCCGCCGCCGGCAAGGACGTGAAGAAGAAGTCGCTGGCCGAGATCGCCATGACCTACGGCTACGTGTACGTGGCTCAGGTGGCCATGGGCGCGAACCTCAACCAGACCATTAAGGCCATCACCGAGGCCGAGGCCTATCCGGGTCCCTCGCTCATCATCGGCTACAGCCCGTGCGAGATGCACTCCATCAAGGGCGGCATGACCAACTGTCAGACCGAGATGAAGAAGGCCGTCGACTGCGGCTACTGGAACCTGCTGCGCTTCAACCCCGAGGGCGCTCCGGGCAAGAAGCTCGTCATCGACTCGAAGGATCCGGCCGAGGGCGAGTATCAGAACTTCCTCATGAACGAGGCCCGCTACAGCCGCCTGACCCGCGAGTTCCCCGAGCGCGCCGAGGAGCTGTTCGCCGAGAACGAGCAGGCCGCCATGGCCCGCTGGGATCACCTGCAGAAGCTTAAGGACCTCTACGCCGCCGAGTAGCGCGAGCGCACGCCAAAACGTGCCGGCCCGCTTTAGGCCGCAACCGAAAAGGGAGCCTTCGGGCTCCCTTTTCTTTGGCCGTCGTCGCATTTACGGTAATAGGGGCGCTGCTGCGTTGCCTCTGCGGCAGCAAGATCGCAGTTACGGCGCCTCTGTGACCGCAGGAGCCAGCTTCCCCAGCACTCTTCTCGTAGTTTGGGGCGTTTCGGCCCGCATAAGATCTGCCAGTCAACTCAACCCTTGGTTTTTGCATGAGATTGCGAGTTGTAAGCGTCCAGGGAATGTGGGCTTTAGATTGAATGCCCGTTGCTTTTCGCAAAACCCCAGGTCATGGAAGTTCAAAAATGATGCAAGAGAAGGAATCGTTCATTTAAGACGCTTACAACTCGATATCTCGTGCAAAAAAGAGGGGTTTCGCTGACGAGTGTGGCCGCGCTATTGCGACAGCTATCTAATTATCGCCAATGGAAAAGATGGCAGTGACCGAGGTGCCGGCAAGTCACGAGACCGTCGGCGCCGGGCATCGTCACGTCTAGCAAAACGAGATCGGCCCCTTCTCGGCCAGTCGCAGCGCCTCGATCCCGCCGCGCGTCGCCAGCACGCGGTAACCCTCGCTTTCGAAGAACTCGCAAGCAAGCCCAGAAACACGATTTTCTGCGTTAGACACATTTTGGGAGAATATCTTTCCGTTCTAGACACAGATATAGTGATATTATTTCCGTATTAGAAACAACTACCTGATGAAAGCGGTGTTTTCCATGGCTGCAATTCGACGTAAAATGCTTCAGGTACTTGAACGCTGGAACGAAAGCAAGGCAAAGAAGGCCTTTCTGCTTGTGGGAGCGCGACAGACGGGAAAAACTTATATCGTGAGAGAATTTGCTCGCGAACACTTCGCTCATCTTGCCGAAGTGAACTTTCTGGAGGACGAGAAGGCCATTCGGGTTCTTTCGGAAGCACAGGATGCGGAAGACTTCGTCTCGCGTCTCTCTCTGATTTGCGGCATGCCTGTAATTCCTGGAGAGACGCTTGTCTTTCTCGATGAGATACAGGAGGCACCCGATCTCATTACCGCTGTGAAGTTCCTCGTCGAGGATGGCCGTCATCGGGTGGTGATCTCCGGATCGATGCTGGGTACCGAAATGAAGGGCTTTCGCTCTTTCCCGGTAGGCTATGTGCAGATCGAGCGCATGTTCCCTCTCGATTTCGAGGAGTTCTGCTGGTCGCAAAACGTGCCACAGGCGATCATCGACGGCATCAGAGAGGCGTTTGATGCTCGAAAGGGGCTGGATGCAGGACTTCACGAGAGGCTTTCCGGCTTGTTCAGGTACTTTGTAGCTATTGGTGGAATGCCTGAGGCGGTGAGTGCGTATCTCGACTCCTCCTACGACATGATGGCGGTGCGCGCTGTTGCTTCGCAGATCGTGGAGCAGTATCGGTTCGATATCGCGAAATATGCCCAAGGTCGCGCACCGCAGATTCGGCGGGTATTCGATGCCGTCCCCTCGCAACTCGATAAGGTGAACAAGCGCTTTCGCATGGACGCTTTGAAAAGCGGGGCCGTGTACGATCGCTACGCCAACGATTTCGCGTGGCTCATCGATGCGGCGGTTGTGCTGCCGACTTATCAAGTGAGCGAACCGAAACGCCCGCTTAGGCGAACGGCCCAAGAGAACAAGTTCAAGCTTTACGAGGCCGACACGGGGCTCTTGCTATCGCAGTACGCGCCCCAGACAATGCTGGATGTCATCGCCGACGCACCCTCGGTGAACTTCGGCTCGGTCTACGAAAATGCCGTCGCCCAGGCGCTCAGTAACGAGAACCCCGATCTGTTCTATTTCTGCAGCAGCCGAAAGGGCGAGGTGGATTTCATCGCGCAGCGCAACGACGGCGCTCTTGTGCCCATTGAGGTCAAGTCGGGGAAGGACTACAAGCTGCATACGGCTCTCAACACTTTGTTGGGCACGCACGACTTCGAGATAGGGGAGGCCTGCGTGCTCTCCTCGGCGAATGTGGAGCGGCGTGAGCGCGAGGGTAAGCCCATATGGTATCTGCCTCTTTACATGGCGTTCTGCATTGCCGAGCAAACAAGTGGCACCTTCGGCTCCATGCATCTGGCTCCTCCGACGTTTTAGAAGGCCCACGACGTTCTGAAGCGTTTACGCCGGGGCGGCTTCCAGGTCGAGGTCGGAGGCTGCGGCGGCTGGTTCGGCCAGGCGGTCGGCAGCGGCCTTGCGCAGGCGCAGCACCACATAGGCGCCCATGACGATGGAGTACACGGCGATGGAGAGCACGGCCACATTGTTGCCGGCCATCGCGCTCGGCATGAGCAGCAGGGCCAGGTGCACATAGGTGAGCACGTAGAAGGGATAGGCGAGCCGCTGCACGCGCTTCCAGCTGGCCGCCTTCATGGTGTGCTTCACACGCTGGGCCGAGGTGGCCCACAGCACCACCATGAGCGCGGTGATGAGCGCCGCGAGTCCCAGCGAGAAGGCGAGGTTGCCCGTAAAGGCGCTTGCCAGGCGCGGCACGTAGGAGGAGGCGTAGAAGGCGATGTGACCGCAGGCGAAGATGCAGGCGAGGATGGACAGCTGCCGGCGAATGGGCATGAGGTGCACGCGCAGCGGGTTGCGCTCGCCGAGCACGCCGACGAACATCACGATGGAGAACAGCAGAAACGCCAGGGCGCAGCGCTGCATGAGCGGCTGGAAGTACGCCCAGACCTCGTTGCGCACGCCCGTGGTGGTGCCCCAGAAATACAGACCAAGGAGCGCGACGGCTCCCACGTAGAAAGGCACGGGATGCATCTTGAGGGGCTTGGCGCACAGCCAGACCAGCGCGAAGGAAATGACAAGGGCGACGATGAACCTCATGGGGCCTCCTCGGATCGTTCGAGTGATGCTCGACTGCTCTCTCCTGATTGTCACAGTAGCATAGGATAGATTTTTTCTCAACCCAACATTGTGCATTACGGTCAATGCGCAAGTTGACGGCAAAAGGGCCAGAGCTAGATGTCAACACAGCATTAGGACACCTCAAGCGAAAGAAAAGGGTGAATCATGAAATATAGTACTGAAAAATGACCTGGAAAATATTATATCCAAGATAGATAAATAAGTTTGGAAACCCTCATTGACTGTCCTACGTGAGCATGATAGTATGCCGCTTGTAGCCGTCATATAACTTTAGGACGGTTGCACCTATGCATGGGTCGTATTGGAAGAGAAGGGGAAGCGACCTGCCTGGGAGCTTTCCCGTACGATCAGAGAAGAGGGAGGGTCAACCATGAGCAATGATTTGACTCGACGCAGCTTCGTAAAATGGGGCACCGCCGCCGCAGGCGCTGCCACCCTCGCCGGTTTCACTGGCTGCGCGAATTCGTCAGCATCTTCCGAGACCGCGTTGGGTGATACCAGCATTGAAGCCTATCCAGGGGAGAAAGGCGATGGCCAGTGGCTCACAGGTGCCTGCATGAACAATTGCAGCTGCGAGCATTCCCGGTGCCTTTTGCGGGTGTATGTGGAGGATGGCGTCCCGCTGCGCATTCGCACTGACGAGGAGGAAGACTCCATCGAAATCCCCCAACGCCGCGCCTGCCCGCGCGGACGCGCCCAGATCAGCAACATGACCTCTCCGGCGCGCATCAAGTACCCCATGAAGCGCAAGGGTTGGAGCCCCGACGCCCCCAATGGCGAGATGCGCGGTCGTGATGAGTGGGAGCGCATCAGTTGGGACGAGGCACTCGACTATATTGCCGCGGAGATGCAGAAGGCCTACGATAATTGGGGCCCGAAATCGATCCTCGCTGCCGCCTATAGTGATATCGGCGAGGAATACTTCGATCCCATTGTGTGCCTGCTGAACGCCAAGGGTGGCGCGGTACATCATGACTTGGGCACGGTGTCGCTGGGTTCGTGGCCCTGTGTGGAGTTGTTCATGACGGGCAGCATCTTCGAAGCCCCCGATGCCCTAAGCCTCGCCGAGAGTCAGCTGCACTTCCATTTCGGCAACAACTGGGCGGCGAACAAGGCCGGCAACACGCCCCTGCAACTGAATTACGCTAAGGAGCAGGGGGCAAAACTCGTCATCGTGGATCCATGGCTCAACCAGACGGCCGCCGCTATTGCCGATGAGTGGGTACCCATTTTGCCCGGAACCGACACGGCATTCTGTCTCGGTATGATGTACCACCAGGTGGAGAACAACTTGCAGAACCAGGAGTTCTTGGATACCTACTGCATCGGATTCGACGCCGAGCATATGCCTGAGGGGGCGGACCCCAAGGAGAACTTCAAGGACTACCTGCTGGGCACCTACGACGGTGAGCCGAAGACGCCGGAATGGGCCGAGGCTATCTGCGGTGTACCTGCGGCCACTACGCGCCGTCTCGCCGAGGAGATCGCTAAAACCGAGAAGGTCGATTTCTTCGCTGGTCAGTCCACCACCAAGATTCCCGCTGGCGAGATGTTCGGCCAGGCTTTCTACACCTTGGCCTTCATGCACGGCGTGGGAACCCCGGGCAACTATGTGGGATGGCTCGGTATGCACGAGCACGGCTATTCCACTACACCCTACTGCTTCGCGGGGGATGCCTCCAACGGTGCCGGCAAGAACCCTGTCAACCCGCTGGCTCCCCCGGTCATCGTGCTTGTGCCCAATTGGGCTGAAATTACCGACAAAGACTCCTGGGAAAAGGTGGACTACACCGAGTGCTGGCAGTCCATTCTCGACGGGGCCTACGGACGCGACACCTGGCCCGGCGGCAAGAAGCCCCTTGACATCCACGTCATCTACACGGGCGGCTACGAGAACAGTCTGAACTCGCTGCCCAACGCGAATGCCGGCATCAAGGTCTTCCGCAAAGTCGATTTCGTGTGGGGCGCCGCGCCCTTCTTCGATGCCTCGCGCCAATACTGCGACATTGTGCTGCCCGTGGCAACGTGGTGGGAGAAGGGCAACATAGCCTGGAGCGTGAATGCCGAGACGGTGTACTGGGCCGACCGCATTATGGAGCCGCTGTACGAGGCGCGCCCTGAGACCGAGATCGCCGAAGAGCTGGCGAGCCGCCTCGGCCTCGATCCGAAGGCCGTAAACACCATGACCGACGCCGAGCGCACCTACTATTCCTTCGCCGGCGCCATCAAGATGACCGACCAGGCAACGGCAGCATACGAGCCGCTGTTCACCATCACCCAGGAAGACATTAACGCCCTGGGCGTGGAGGGCGAACCGCAACAAGGCAGCATCACCATCGCCGAGTTCAAGGAAAAGGGCTGCTATAAGACCCAGCGATCCAAGGGGGACGCGCTCACCTATCGGCCGTTCGAGGCATTCATCGCTGATCCGGTAGCCAATCCCGCTGCCACGGCATCGGGCAAGTTCGAGATTTACAGCGCGACGCTCTCGGCAGTTGTAAGTTCGCTGGGCTATTCCGCCATTCCGCCCATCGCGAAGTGGCAGATCGGCGACCCCGAGCAGGGTGCTGGTACTCAGACCGACGCCTATCCGCTGCTGCTGTGGACGCCGCACTCCCTGCGTCGCTCCCATACGGTGAACGACAACGTTGTCTCGCTGCGCGAGGCATTCCCCCAAGAGTGCTTCATGAGTACCGTGGATGCCGAGGCCCGGGGCATCAAGAGTGGGGACACAGTGTTGATGACGAGCCCCTACGGCAAAGTGCTGCGCCCGGCCAAGGTGCTGCCCACCATTGTGCCCGGTGCCGTGGCGCTGCAGGACGGCGCCTGGATTCGCATCGACGAGGAGACGGGCATCGATTTGGGTGGCGATCCGAATATTCTTCAGGCGCCGAAGGCGTCGGGGCAAGCCTCCCAGTCGTGGACGGGCACGCTCGTGCAGGTGGAGAAATACGATGGGCCGCTGACACTTAAGCCCGACAAGGACACGCCTATAGTTATGCCTGTAGGCATTGAGGAATAGGGGGCGCATCATGACTCAATACGCATTTCATTTGGATGGTGGCAAGTGCACTGGTTGTAAGACGTGCCAGGTTGCATGCAAGGAAACGTATAAGTTGCCAGTGAGCAACCTCTACCGCAAGGTGTACAACTACCAAGGTGGCTCATGGAAACCCACTGAAGCTGGCCACTATGTACCCGACGGTGTGTTCGGTTATTTTGTGTCTCTGGCCTGCAACCACTGCTCGAGCCCGGCCTGCGTGGCGAACTGCCCCACCGGTGCCATGCAGAAGGACGAGGAGACCGGCATCGTTTGGACCGATCACGACGTGTGTATCGGCTGCAAGACCTGCGAGACCGCTTGCCCCTATGGCGCGCCGACCTACGGCGAGGAAGAGGGCTACATGTTGAAATGCGACATGTGCCGCGGCGAAGTGGCCGCGGGCGGCAAGCCTATCTGCGTAACCGGCTGTCCCATGCGCGCGCTGGACTTCGGCACTCGCGAGGAGATGATCGAGAAGTACGGCGAGGGAGATGTTGAGGTGGAGCCGCTGCCTGCCGACACCACGGGCCCCAACCTGATCCTGACGCATCATCGCGACGCTCAGAAGTCGGGATCGGGCACTGGCTCAGTGGTCAATCTCGAGGAAGAGCTGTAGCGGTTTCCGGGAAGATACTCGCTCGGTGCGAGAGGACTGCGAGGGGCGCAGATCGCTGCGCGAAGCAGTAACCGTTGCGGCAGGATCTGTGCCCCTTTCATGAACCTTTCCAATACCGAGAAGAATGCTTTCCAACCCTGTATAATCCCACGTTAAGGCGGGCACCGGACAGATTCACCCCCCTCCCTCCCGATTTGCCCGGTGCCCCGCCCTTTCTTTTTTCCGAGGTGCCCCATGAACACTCCTTTTGATTCCGATACGCTGGCTGCGGCCGAGGTCTGCTTTGCTGTCGCCTCGCAGTTGCTGTACCTTGAGCCGGAGATCGCGCCGGTGGCCGAGCAGGTCGCAAGCCGTCAGTTCGCGAGCGCTCCCTTTGGCGAAGGTAACGACGATGAGCGGCAGGGCCTGCATCTTCTTGACGGGTGGTGTGCAGTCGCCCTGAACGCATCCGAGGTGCCCGAGGAGGCAAGCGCCGACGAAGCGGCCGCGCGTCTCGTGGAAAGCCCCGCATTCGCCGAAGCCGTGGCTGAATTGCGCCGCGAATGGCTGCGCCTGTTTGTCGGCCTGGGCACGCCCGAGGCGTCGTGCTTAGAGTCGTTCTACGTGGAGCCCAACAGCCATATGTTCGGTAAGAACGTCATCGCCGTGCGCGAGGCCTATCGCCGCCATGGCCTTGAGATTGAGCGACTGCACCGCGAGCCTGATGACCATCTAGGCCTCATGCTGGGCTTTCTCTCGCGCCTGATGGCCGAGGAGCGCGAGGCCGTCGAGGCCGGCGATATGCAGCAGGGCGCTGCACTCGCTGACGAGCAGGACGCGTTCCTGACCGAGCATGTCCTTCCCTGGCTGGCTCCGTGGCGCTATGCTGTCGAGAAATACGCGCGCACCGATTACTACCGTGGTGTCGGAGCGTTCGTTTTCGGCCTGATTGCCTGTTATGCCGAGCGTTTCGGCATTCGCTTCGACGGAAAGGCCAGCGCGTTCAAGCGGAGGAAGTAGCGTCGGTGCCTTTGAGGGGAGGCGCGTATGTTGGGGACGTTCGTGGTGCTGTACCTGTTTCTAGGCGGATGCGGGGCTGCCGCGCTGTTCGTGACGGCTGTATGGTCGCTGCTGTTCCATCGCACGGAAACGCGCACCTTCCAGCAGAGCCGCGCCTTCTGGGATCTGGCGGGGAAGCTTTACCTCGCTAGTTTCGGGCTTCTGGCTCTTTCGGCATTCTGCCTGCTTCTTGATCTTGGTAGCCCCCACCGCTTCTTCCTGTTGTTCCTGCGCCCGACGGCATCGCTGCTGTCGGTGGGCTCGTTCGTGCTGTTGGCGGCACTGCTCGCCTCAGGCTGCTTGGCAGCGGTTCATGCTCTCGGCTGGCCTGCGCCCTCATGGGCGCGCAAGGGGTTGGAAGCGCTTTGTGCGGTGCTGGCGACGGTGCTGATGGTATATACCGGCCTGTACCTGGCGTGGATGGAAGCCGTGCCCCTTTGGAGCAATGGGGCGCTCCCGGCTTTGTTCGCGCTCTCGTCGCTCTCTTCGGGAATGGCTGCAGTGCTTCTCGCGGCGCCTTTTGTGCGCGATTGGGCACTTTTGTCCGGCTGGATAGGCGGCTTGCACCGGGCGCATCTGGTGGTCCTGGGACTCGAGTTTCTAGCGCTTGTCGTCTTTCTCGCCCTGGCCGCGATAAACCCATTCGCCGGTCCGGGCCTCGCGCAGCTTGTTTCGCCCGATGGCCAAGCCCCCTGGTTCTTCGCGGGGTTCGTGCTGGGCGGCATCATCGTTCCCTTCGCCGCTGAAACGCTGCGCCCCTTCACGGGCCGTGTCGCGCCCGTGGCCGCATCCGAGGTGCTCTGCCTCTTCGGAGGACTGATTCTACGGTTCTGCCTGGTGCTGGCCGGAAGTCACTGGCTCGGGTGATACAATGCGAGCCGACATGAAACTGACGCGCCCGTTGCGCGCGCAAGCAGGAAGGCGGAAGGCGCCCTATGGCCCTGTTCGAGATAGACGAATCAAGCGGACTCCCCGTTTGGGTGCAGCTGCGCAACCGGTTCGTGTATCTCATCAAGACGGGCCACTACCAGCCGGGCGACCAGCTGCCCAGCGTGCGCACCCTGGCCGCCGAGGCCGCCATCAACTACAACACCGTGAGCAAGGTGTACGTCAATTTGGAAAGCGACGGCTACGTCGAGTCCGTGCGCGGCCGGGGCGTGTTCGTGCGCGACATCGGCGGGAAGGCCGATGACGTGCGTTCCATCGCCGACACCGAGATCGAGGGCTGCATCCGGCGCTGTCTGGCCCTGGGAATGACCATAGACGAGGTCACCCTGCGCATGATGGACGTGGCCCACCGTTTGAAGGACGAAAAGTCCTGATCCTCGAAGAGGGGAGAGTTCCATGCTAAACCGCACTGCGAAGACCGAGCGCGAGGGCCGCACCCGTCGCGCCGCCGGCATCGAGAAATACAATTCTAACGTCGACCGTCGCACCTCCCAAAACGGGCCGCTTATTTTCTCGGCCTTCATCGCTGTGGTGGTGTTCTCCTGCGTGTTCGTGGGCGGGTTCGCGCTGATGGGGGAATTCAACGTCTGGTGGCTTTTGGGCGCGCTGGTAGTGGCCTGGGCTGCCACCATGTGCGTGCACATCGCCATGCAGTGGGAGAAGGTGGTCATCTTCCGCTTCGGCAAGTTCGACCGCATGGCGGGGCCTGGGTTGTATTTCACCATTCCCTTCATTGAACAGACGGCGCTCAAGGCCGATCAGCGCATCATGGTCACCGGCTTCGGCGCCGAGGAGACCTTGACGAGCGATCTTGTGCCCATCAATGTGGACGCCGTGCTGTTCTGGATGGTGTGGGACGCGAAGAAGGCGTGCCTGGAGGTGGAGAACTACTACAACTCCGTGTCGCTGGCGGCCCAGACGGCCCTGCGCGATGCCATCGGACGAGCGAGCGTGTCGGAGGTGGCTATCCGCCGCAACCAGCTCGACCAGGAGCTGCAGGAGGTCATCGAAGAGCGCACGAGCGTGTGGGGCATCACCGTCATGTCCGTGGAGATTCGCGACATCGTTATCCCGCAGGAGCTGCAGGAGGCCATGTCCGCCGAGGCCCAGGCCGAGCGCGAGAAGAACGCCCGCATGGTGTTGGCCGAGGTTGAGAAGGACATCTCCTCGATGCTGGTGGACGCCGCCAATGTGTACGACGAGAACGAGTTGGCGGTGCGGCTGCGTACCATGCACCTGCTGTACGAGTCGGTGAAGAACTCCGGCGGCACGGTGGTCATCCCGAGCGCTTACTCCGAGGGCTTCGCCGACGCCGGCTTGGACCGCGCGCTGGACAGCTTGAAAAGCGGGAAATAGGGGGCGGTCGAGGCACCCGGCATCTCCCGGAAACCCTTGCTACTCGAAGTACTGCTCGTGCCAGATGAGGAAGCAGTAGGCTGACCAGATCTTCTTCATGTGGGAGCAAGCGCTGCGCTGGTGCTCGTCGAGCAGGGCATTCAAACGTTCGGTGTGGAAGAGGCGACGGGCGCGCTCGCTGTTCAGCACCTCGCGGACCTGGGCGTTCCACGGCTCTTCCCTCAGCCACTGGGCGAGCGGGGTGATGAAGCCCTGCTTGGGCATGGCGGCCGTGGCTTGCGGCAGCATGCGGGCCGCGGCGGCGCGCAGGGCGATTTTCGTCTCGTGGCGGCCGACGCGCTGGGCGGCGGGAAGCGTGCTCGCCAGGGCGAACACCTCGCGGTCGAGGAAGGGAACGCGCAGCTCCAGCGACGATGCCATGGACATCTTGTCCGCCTTCAGGAGGATGTCCTGCTGAAGCCAGGTGAGAACGTCGGCGGTCTGCATGGCCGTGACCTCGTCGGGCGCATCCCCACACGCTTTCCCGCTGCCTTCGATTTCCGCGAACAGGGGCGCTGTGAGCTTCCAGGGCGCCGGGGCCGCCGCGCATCGGGCGCCCACCTCCGGCGCCAAGAGCCCCAGCGCTTCGGCCCAGGTGAAATTGTACTCCAATCGGATATAGCGCTCGGGTAGCCCATGGGCCCCGCGCAAAAGGAAGCGCCGCCCGTGGGTGCCCTCGGGCAGGTGCCGCGCGGCGGCGCCCGCGGCCCGGCGCACGGGTGCGGGCACGGCCATGTAAGGCGCAAAGGCGAGGCACTCCTGGTAGTAGGGATAGCCGCCGAACAGCTCGTCGGCCCCTTCGCCCGACAGCACCACCTTCACCGACTCGGCGGCCATGGCGCACAGGTGGTACAGCGGCACCGCCGAGGGGTTCGGCAGAGGCTCGTCCATGGCGTACTGCACGGCGGGCACCGAGGCGAAGAACTGCTCGGCGCCGAGAATGCACCCCTCGTTCGGCAACCCGGTGGCCCGGGCGAAGGTTGCAGCGGCCTCCAATTCCGAAAAGCGCCCCTCGCCCCAGCCGATGGTGAACGTGCGCGCCTCCATGATGCGGGCGGCCTCCCGGGCCACGAGGCTGGAATCCACCCCGGCCGAGAGGAAACAGCCCACATCTACGTCGGCGATGGCATGGGCCGCCACCGACTCCCGCAAGGTAGCCTCGATGGCCTCGGCGCTCTCCTCCAGACTGCGGCTCGCATCGGGGACAAAGCGCGGGGCGAACCATCGGCCACATTCGGCGCGGCCGTCGCGCCATCGCAGCCAATGGCCGGCGGGCAACTTGCGGACGCCTTCGAACAGGGTCTCCTCGTCGGGCAGGTACTCCATGCACAGCCAATGGGCGAGTCGCCGCTCGTTCAGGCTCCGGTGCGCGCGCGGATGCGCGATAAGCCCCTTGATCTCGGAGCCGAACAGGATGCGCTCGCCTTCCACGGCATAGTAGAGGGGCTTGATGCCGAAGGCGTCGCGCGCGCAGAAAAGCTCTCCTGTGGCTGGGCGATACAGAGCGAACGCGAACATGCCGCGCAAACGGTCGAGCACCCCTTCGCCCCACTGCTCGAACCCGTGGAGCATCACTTCCGCATCGCCCTGGGTGGAGAAGGTGTGACCTGCGGTGATCAGCTGCTGGTGTAGTTCCCGGTAGTTGTAGATTTCGCCGTTGAAGACGAGCACGAGCGAGCGATTCTCGTTATAGAGGGGCTGGTTTGCACCGGCCAGATCGATGATGGCCAGGCGCCGGAAGCCCAAGGCGGCGCGGCCGTCGCTGAAATACCCTTCCGAATCGGGCCCGCGATGGGCGATGGCATTGGCCATAGCGACGATGGTGGCGCGGTGGTCGTAAGTCTGGTCGTTCTCGTCGATAAAGCCGACAAAGCCGCACATAAGGGATCCTTCCTGAAAGCTCGTGCCGAAAAACGTGGAAAACTTGCCAAGCTTCTGATCTGGTGATATCGAAGGAAACCGCAGGTCAAAAGGCTAGTTTCGAAGTGACAAGTTTTTCGAGGTTTTCGACGGCCGCCCGGCACGCATGATGACGCAGTCGGCTAGTACGTCCAGGGCGTCTACCACGGGAAGTCCTGCCGCCCGCGTCACGCCGCTGAAAGCCAAGGACAGCTCGGTGCAGCCGAGCACGACGCCGTCGCAGCCCGCTGCGCGCAGCGGGGCCGCCAGCGCCTCGAGAGCCGCTGGCTCTACGAATCGCCCCGCCTTCACTTCGTCAAAGATGATGCGGTTCGCCCGCGCTTGCGTGGCGCTATCCGGGTAAAGACAGTCCACGCCGAGTCGTGCGGCCTCGTGCCCGTACAGATCGGCGGCCACGGTGCCGCTTGTGGCCAGCACGCCGATGCGCGCCAAGCCCACAGCGGATGCGGCGGCGGCAGTCTCGCGCACCATGTGGACGACGGGGATGCCCAAGGCGCCCTGCAGTTCGTCGAAGAAGCCGTGGGCCGTGTTGCAGGGCAGCGCCAGAAGATCGCAGCCGCAGGCTTCCAGAAGCTGACCGTCCTCGATAAGCGCCGCGAGGGGAGAGCGGTCGCTTCGCCCCAGCAGAAATGCCGTGCGATCGGGGATGGCCGTGTCGTTGAAGGCAAGGGTGCGCACGTGGTCCTGGTCGCAGCGGGCCTCGGTGCGCTCGACGAGCCGCTGCAGGAAGTAGGCCGTGGCCGCAGGTCCGGTGCCTCCGAGCACGCCTACCAAGCGCCCGCTCATGATGCTGCTTTCGCGCGGGCCGCCAGCCTGTCTGTCAACGGGAGCTCCGGCGAGACGCAGGCAACGCACTCGTCGTCTTTGCCGGAGACAGTCCCCTTCGTACGGCGATCGACTATGGCCCCGGCACCTTCCAAATCTTCCACTGCTTTCTCCCGGGCCCGCTTATCTGCCATGGCGGCCCGGCAGGTCTTCCATTGGCGGAACGCGAAAACGAGCGGATACAGGCGCCGACGCAGGCTCTTCTCGGCCGGGTAGTCCAGCGGGTCGGCATCGCGGCCCAGCGCGTACAGCCCCCGCACCTCCCGACGCAGGGCGTCGTCGCGGATGTAGTCGAGCAGGATGGCCTTGGGCGCCACGGTGTAGAGCGACTCGCCCCGGGCTATCGTGAGCCCTTCGGGCAGGGGTCGGCCCAACACGAGGTCGTCCATGAGCCAGCGGGCCACGTTGTCGCCGGCGGCGGTCACGTAATAGTTGCTGCGGCCCAGGCGCGTGTTTATCTCGAAGAAGCGATGGCTGCCGTCGCGCGGATCCACTTTGATGTCGAAGTTCGCGAACCCGGTGTAGCCGACAGCTTCCAGAAGGCGCGCGGCCTCGGCCACGATCGTCTCGTCGGTGCGGCTCACGATGGCGAGCGGGTTGCCCACTCCCATAGGTCGCATGTCCTCCAAAAGCGTCTGTCCGAAAGAGGCGAAGCGCACCTTTCCGTTCTGGTCGGAGTAGGTAGTGAGGATGCGCATGCTCGTGTCGTCGCCGGGGATCATCTCCTGGATGAGGAACTTCCCCTCGTAGCGGCTGCTCTGCACGGCCGCAAGCGTCGCCCGAAGCTCCGCCGCGTCGCGCAAGAAGAAGACCTTCTGCTTGCCGGGGAAGTCGGCATAGTGGTAGGCGGCCGAGGAAGCGGGCTTGGCCACCACGGGGAAGGAGAAGGGAAGCGCGAGGGCGGCCGGGTCGTCGCCGCCCGTGCGGGCATCGAACACCACGGTGCGCGGCGCGGGCACGCCGACTTTCGCGCACAGTTCGTAGAAGCGATCCTTCTCGGTGAGCCGGTTCAGCAGATCTTCGCCAATGTAGGGGATGATGAAGGGCTTCTCCAGCACGGCGCGGTTCTCAACGATGAGCCGCACGTACCAATCGCCGCAGCCGAGCAGAAGCAGCGGGCGGTCGCTGAAGCACTCGGCAGTGTTGGCCAAGGTGGAGAGGAGCACCGCCGGCCGTTCCAAATGCGGCACCATGCGGTTCACAAGGATGGATGAGTCGCCGCACATGTGGCAGTCGGCCTGGGAAAACACCAAGGGCACGATGCCGTAAGCCTCGTGGAAGGCCCGGGCGAGGCTGTAGGCGCCGATGTCTCCGCCGAGGATCACCGGCAATACATCGGGGGCGTCGATATTCTCCATAGGGCTCATCTCCTGACCTTCGCTCGTCTGCGTTCAGGAGAAATGATAGGAAAGCCCTCCATTACGCTTCCCATAGCAAATGCTGACGAAAGCGTAAGGAGGGCGTAACTTTTCCTTACGACAGTGGAAGCCATGCGGGCGCCCGACGGGGATGCGCCCCGCGCGCAGGTTGCGCAGCGAACAGGACAGGACTAAATGTCCTGTCCTGCCGAGCGAGCCATTGCTTGAGCACGGGGTGCATCCCCGTCGGGCGCGCCCCGAAGATGTCGGGGGACTATCCCTCGGCGAGCTGTTCCAGGGCGGCCAGTTTCACGCAGCAGGTGAAGACATCCATGGCGGCGTCAAGCTCTTCCAAGGGCGGCAGCGAGGGTGCGATGCGGATGTTGGAATCGGCCGGGTCGTTGCCGTAGGGCCAGGTGGCGCCGGCACCCGTCATGGTGACGCCGGCATTCTTCGCCAGCTCCACGATGCGGCGCGCCGTGCCGGCGGGCCCCTCGAAGCTCACGAAGTAGCCGCCGCGCGGATTGGTCCATGTGGCGATGCCGGCCTCGGCAAGCTTCTCGGCCAGTTTCTTTTCGACGAGCTCGAACTTCGGGCCCATGAGCGCGCCGTGAGCGGCCATATGCTCGGGCAGGCGCGCGCCCTCTTCCAGGAAGCGGGCGTGACGCAACTGATTGAGCTTGTCGTGGCCGATGGCCTGAACGCCCAAGTGCCGCTTGATCTCGGCTATGTTGGCGGGGCTTGCGGCCAAAGCGGCCACGCCCGCGCCGGGGAAGGTGATCTTCGACGTGGAGCCGAACTTCAGATAGCGATCGGGGTTGCCCGCCTCGCGGCAGGCTTCGGCGATATCGAGCACGATGTCCTGCTCGGCCGGATCGCCGGAGAAATGGTGCACGGCGTAGGCGTTGTCCCAGAAGATGCGGAAATCGTCGGCGGCGCACTCCATGGCGGCGAGGCGGCGCACCGTCTCATCGGAGTAGGTGATGCCGGAGGGGTTCGAGTACTTCGGCACGCACCAGATGCCCTTGATGGCGTCGTCGGCGACGACGAGGCGCTCCACTTCTTCCATATCGGGGCCGTCCTCGCAAAGGGGGACGGGAATCATCTCGATGCCGAGATCTTCGCAAATAAAGAAGTGACGGTCGTAGCCGGGGACGGGGCAGAGCCATTTCACCTCGGGCAAGCGCCCCCAGGGCGTACTTCCCAGGGCCCCGAACACCAGGTAGCGCACCATGGCGTCGTACATGGCCGTGAGGCTCGCATTGCCGAGCACGATGACGTTCTCTGGCTCATCGTCCAGAAGCGCCGCCATGAGCCGCTTCGCCTCGGGGATGCCGTCGAGCACGCCGTAGTTGCGGCAGTCGGTGCCGTCCTCGGCGGCAAGGTCGGCTTCGGAGTCCAGCACGTCCAGCATAGGCAAGGACAGCTCCAGCTGTGCGGCCGAGGGCTTGCCGCGGGCCATGTTCAGCTTGAGGCCCCGGGCCGCCATCTCGCCGTAGCGGGCGCGCACCTCGGCGAGCTCGGCCTCCAATTCCGCCTTGGACATCTCTGCATAGCGCGGCATATTCCGTCCTTTCGCCGTAAAACTGCTCGTCTGCATAAGATACGGAGTGTCACTCCATCGCGGTAAAGTATAATCCCAAAGGTCAATGAAACGACACGGAATATGGCGCTTCGCAAGAATGGCTGGCCATACGGTGTCGGTTTCGGCAGGGCGGCGTTGGGGGCTGGCCCGCTGGCGCCTCTTGCCGAAACCGACCCTGGGAGTTCCAAACGTGTTGCAAGGATTCTCGCGGAAGGGGAAACATGATCGAAAGCGATATGCAAGTCGTACTCGCCATGCTGCTCTACTTCGTCGTAGTAGTGGTCATCGGCTTCGTGTACGCCAAGCGCTCGAACTCGTCGAGCGAGGAGTACTTCCTCGGCGGGCGCGGGCTGGGCCCGTGGCTCACGGCCCTGTCGGCCGAGGCGTCGGACATGTCCGGCTGGCTGCTCATGGGCCTGCCCGGCGTGGCCTACTTCACCGGCGCGTCGGACGCCATGTGGACGGCCATCGGACTGGCCATCGGCACCTATCTGAACTGGAAGTTCGTGGCCAAGCGCCTGCGCAAGTACTCCGAGAAGGCCGGCAACGCCATCACGGTGCCCGACTTCTTCTCCAATCGCTTCCATGACACGAAGCACATCCTCATGACCATCGCTGCGGTCATCATCCTTCTGTTCTTCACCATCTACACCGCGTCCTGCTTCGTCACCGTGGGCAAGCTGTTCGCCACGCTGTTTGGCTGGGACTACGGCGTCATGATGGTCATCGGCGCCATCATCGTGTTCCTCTATACCTTCATGGGCGGCTACCTCTCGGTGTGCACCACCGACCTCATTCAGGGCATGCTCATGTTCTTCGCGCTGGCCACCGTGTTCATCGGCTCTGTCACAGCGGCCGGCGGCGTGGAAAACACCGTCGCCTTCCTGCAGAACATCCCCGGCTTCCTCTCGGGCACCGAGATCGCCACGCCCCTGCTCGATGAGGCGGGCAACCAGCTCATCGAGGGCAACGAGCCCATGTTCGGGCCGGCCGGCACCTACGGCATTATCACCATCGTGAGCGGCCTGGCCTGGGGCCTCGGTTACTTCGGCATGCCCCAGGTGCTCATCCGCTTCATGTCCATCCGCCACTCCGACGAGATCAAGAAGTCGCGTATCATCGCCATGATCTGGCTCGTGGTGTCCCTGTCCTCGGCGGTGTGCATCGGCCTTATCGGCCGCGCGGTCATCCCGACCGAGTTCCTCACCCAGTCGGCGGCCGAGTCTGTGTTCATCGTGCTGTCGAAGATGCTGCTGCCGAGCTTCTTCTGCGGGCTCGTGGTCTCGGGTATCTTCGCGGCGGCTATGAGCTCCTCTTCCAGCTACCTGCTCATCTCCGGCTCCGCTGTGGCCACCAACATCTTCAAGGGCCTCATCAAGCGCGATGCCACCGACAACCAGGTCATGATCGTGGCCCGCATCACGCTCACCTGCATCCTGCTTCTGGGCATCTTCCTGGCCATGGACCAGAACTCCTCCATCTTCGACATCGTATCCTACGCCTGGGCCGGCTTCGGCGCGTCGTTCGGCCCGCTCATGCTGTGCTCGCTGTACTGGCGCCGCACCACGCTGCCTGGCGCCATCGCCGGCATGCTGACCGGTGCCGTCACCGTGGTGGTGTGGAAGAACCTCATTGCCCCGCTCGGCGGCTGGTTCGCCGTCTACGAGCTGCTTCCCGGCTTTTTGCTGGCGCTGCTCGTGATCGTGGTGGTCTCCAAGCTCACGAAGGAGCCGAGCAAGGAAGTCACCGACGACTTCGACACCTACATGGAGCTTGACGTGTAGCGCTGCGCGGCAACGATACGTTTTCTCAACGGAGCACTCCGAAGCGGGGTGCTCCGTTGCTGTTTCGGGCTACGATGCGAACGTCAACCGTGAGACAAGGAGAGCGATATGTTGAAGGCCATCGAGATCAAGCCGGACGTGTTCTGGGTGGGCGGCATCGATTGGAACGAGCGCAACTTCCACGGCTACACCACCGAGCGCGGAAGCACCTACAACGCCTACCTCATCCTCGACGAGAAGATCACGCTCATCGACACCTGCAAGAAGCCCTTCACCGGCGAGCTCATCGAACGCATCGGCACCATCGTGGATCCGGCCTCCATCGACTATATTGTGTCCAACCATGTGGAGATGGATCATTCCGGAGGCCTTCCGGCTCTGGCCGAAATCGCTCCGAAAGCCACTATCGTCACCGGTGCGCCCAAGGGCATCCAGGGACTTCGCGCTCATTACGGGGACGGTCTTAACCTCGTGGGCGTGAAGACCGGCGACACCCTCGAGATCGGAAAGCGCACGCTCGCTTTCGTACAGACGCCCATGGTGCACTGGCCCGATTCCATGGTCACCTACGACGAGTACGACCAGATCCTGTTCTCCAACGACGCCTTCGGCCAGCACTATGCCTCCTCGAAGCGCTTCGACGACGAGGTGGGCCTGCCCGAGGTGCTCGTCCAGGCCCAGAAGTACTACGCCAACATCGTCATGCCCTACGGTAAGAATGTGGAAGCGGCCCTAAGGGCGCTCTCCGGCCTTTCCTTCGATATGATCGCCCCGGCCCACGGCATCATCTGGCGCAGCCATGTGCCGGAGATTCTGGCGATGTATGAGAAGTGGAGCAGCGGCATTCCCGAGGAGTATGCGCTTGTGGTCTACGACTCCATGTGGCATACCACCGAGGCCATGGCCACGGAGATCACCGAGGCCTTCATCGAGATGGGCATCCCCGCGCGCCTGCTCGATTTGAAGGTGAACCACATTTCCGACATCATGGCCGAAGTGCTGAACGCGCGCTACATCGCTGTAGGCTCGCCGACGCTCAACAAGACTATGATGCCCACGGTGGCGTCGTTTCTCTGCTACATGCGGGGCTTGGCGCCGGCCGGGCGCGTGGGCATCCCGTTCGGCAGCTACGGCTGGGCGCCCATGGGCCCCAATGATGTGTACCAGGCCCTGGAGAGCTGCAAGTTCATTCTGCCGGAAGCTCCGCTTACCCACCAATGGGTGGAAGACGAGGAGGGTCTGAATGCCCTGCATGACGCTATCGTCGACTACGTGAGTCTCTTTCACGAGAGGGCCTAAAGAGCAGGAACGCGAGCGAAAAAAGGGGCTCCCAACGGGAGCCCCTTCGCTAGCTGGCAGATACGCTCTAATAGCGGGTATAAATCATGCCGGAATGCACGGCGGAGATCTTCACGACGTCGCCGGTGCGCGGCGCGTGGATCATCTGGCCGTCGCCGATGTAGATGCCGCAATGGTGGTCGTTGCAGCAGATGTCGCCCGGCTTGGGGTTGGAGACGCGCGTGTAGCCCATGAAGCTGGCGGCGGTGCCCAGGCGGCTGTGACGGCCGAGCAGGCAGTAGCTCACCAGACCGGAGCAATCGTAGGAATCCGGTCCCACGGCGCCCCAGGAATAGGGCTTGCCCAGCTCGCCGTAAGCGCGGTCGACGGCCGTGCCGCCGACGGTCTGGGGCTTCGAGTTGTTCGACGAGCCACCGCCGGAACTGGAGCCGCCGCTCGAGCTGCCGCCGGAATTGCCGCCGGAGCCGGAGCCGCCGCCCGAGTTTCCACCGGAGTTGCCGCCGGAATTGCTCTGCTGACGGCGCTCTTCCTCCTCGGCCTGGCGACGGGCCTCTTCCTCGGCCGCCTGGGCGGCAGCCAAAGCCGCAGCCTCGCGGGCGGCCTCTTCCTCGGCGAGCAGCTGGGCCGCTTCCTCGGACAGGGAGTTGTAGGTGTCCTGCATCTGGGAGACGAGGCTCTCGGCCTCCTTCTTGACGGCCTCGGCCTCCTCGGCCTTCTGGGCGGCGACGTTGCGCTGCTCCTCGTAGACGGCCTTCTCGGATTCCACCTCGGAGCGCAGGGTCTTGGTTTCCTCCACCATGTCGGCGTCGTTCTGGTTCATATCGTTCAGGAGATCCCAGTTCGAGGCGAAGGCCTGGAACGTGGTGGCTCCCAGAAGAAGATCGAGGAACGTAGACGAGCCGGAACGGTACATGGAGCGGGCGCGGTTGCCGAGCTTGTCCTGCAGCTCGCTGATGCGCGAGGAAGCGGAATCGATGCGACCCTGAGCCTCGTCCATGCGGGCCTGGGCATCGTCGCGCTCGGTTTCAGCCGCATAGAGGGAGACCTCGGCGCGGTCGAGCTTCTCCTGCATGGCGTTGAGCTTCTCAAGTGCCGCGTTGGCCTCGGCCTGCTTCTCGGCGGCCGTGACGGCGTGAGCCTTGGCGGGCATGAGCGGGGGCAGGCACAGCGAGATGCCGAAAGCGGCCGCCGTGCCGACGAAGGCGCGTCTGCTGAAGGGACGTGTATGCTCACTCATATAAAAGTATCCTCCTGGTTGAGCATCTGGTGCGTTGGGGCAAACTAGCTTCGTATCATAGCACGGATGCCGCCTCTTCACGACCCCCACAGAAGGGATTCACAAGCCGACCTCAGCCCATCCGCGCGGGAATTCGCGCCGTTCGCGGCCGAAAAAAATCATGAGTGAAGGAGGGTTTCCATACCTTGGGGGAGAGGTGCGCTTTCTCATCCAACATATGGTGTCCAAGTGTCTCTTTATATAGTATGAAGAAAAGGCGGTCGCCGGGTTCCTCGTTCGAGGTTGGGGAGGAATCGTGGAGACACGCCCGGGGGCGTGTAAATGGTTGACACGCTTGTTGCCGTAGCGTATTATTCCGTTCGCTCGCTTTTCGCGGAACAACGCGAAAGACGGGTGGCAGCTTGAAAAGTACACATGAATTAAGCGCCGAAATGGGCGTGTGCCCGAGTGGTTAAAGGGGACGGGCTGTAAACCCGTTGGTTATGCCTACCTAGGTTCGAATCCTAGCGCGCCCACCATTTCTGCCTGTGTAGCTCAGTCGGTAGAGCACTTCGTTGGTAACGAAGAGGTCACCGGTTCAAGTCCGGTCGCAGGCTCCACTTGGCGGTGTAGCTCAGTTGGTCAGAGCACACGGTTCATACCCGTGGCGTCACTGGTTCAAATCCAGTCACCGCTACCATTTAGATTTACCGCGTCCTTTCTGGGCGCGTTTATTTTGTTGCAATTCGTTTCGCAATCACCCTTGAAGGAGGATGAAACATGGCTAAGGAGAAGTTCGAGCGCTCGAAGCCGCATGTTAACATCGGCACCATCGGTCACGTCGACCACGGTAAGACGACGCTGACGGCCGCCATCTCCAAGACTCTGTCCGAGAACGACGGCTCCCACGGCACGGCGCACGCTGACTTCACTGCCTTCGACATGATCGACAAGGCCCCCGAGGAGCGCGAGCGCGGCATCACCATCTCCATCGCTCACATCGAGTACGAGACCGATACCCGTCACTACGCTCACGTCGACTGCCCCGGTCACGCCGACTACGTGAAGAACATGATCACCGGTGCGGCCCAGATGGACGGCGCCATCCTGGTTATCGCTGCTACCGACGGCCCCATGGCCCAGACCCGCGAGCACATCCTGCTCGCCCGTCAGGTGGGCGTGCCCTACATCGTGGTCTTCCTGAACAAGTGCGACATGGTCGACGACGAGGAGCTCATCGAGCTCGTCGAGATGGAAGTTCGCGAGCTGCTCGACAGCTACGAGTTCCCGGGCGACGACACCCCGATCATCCGCGGCTCCGCTCTGAAGGCCCTGGAGGGCGACAAGGAGTGGCAGGAGAAGGTTTGGGAGCTCATGGACGCTGTGGACTCCTACATCCCGACTCCCGACCGCGACGTCGACAAGCCGTTCCTGATGGCCGTCGAGGACACCATGACCATCACCGGCCGCGGCACCGTTGCCACCGGCCGTGTGGAGCGCGGCGTGCTCCATGTGAACGACCCGCTGGAGATCGTGGGTATCCGCGAGACCCAGAACACCGTTTGCACCGGCATCGAGATGTTCCGCAAGCTGCTCGATGAGGCTCAGGCCGGCGACAACATTGGCTGCCTGCTGCGCGGCATCAAGCGCGAGGAGATCGTCCGTGGCCAGGTTCTCTGCAAGCCCGGTTCCGTGACTCCGCACACCGAGTTCGAGGGCCAGGTCTACATCCTGACCAAGGAAGAGGGCGGCCGTCACACCCCGTTCTTCGATGGCTATCGTCCGCAGTTCTACTTCCGTACCACCGACATCACCGGTGTGGCGCACCTCCCCGAGGGCACCGAGATGGTTATGCCGGGCGACAACGTGACGATCAAGGGCGAGCTCATTCACCCCATCGCCATGGAAGAGGGCCTGAAGTTCGCTATCCGCGAGGGTGGCCGTACCGTGGGCTCCGGTCGCGTGACCAAGATCTTCAAGTAAGTCCTTCTTACTGAGTGATTTCGCGGGGCCTGTCTTTTGCGAGGCAGGCCCCGCCCCCTGCGCTTCATGTGTATGATCAACCCTGCGTTTCGCTTTATAGGTAAAAGGAGAATTCATGCGTACTCTGGTCACTCTGGCCTGCACCGAGTGCAAGCGCCGCAACTACACGACCAAGAAGAACAAGCAGAACAATCCTGACCGCATCGAGCTCAAGAAGTACTGCAAGTGGTGCAACGCCCACACGGTGCACAAAGAGACCCGATAAGAGGTTAAGGAAGAAACAGGCATAGGCCAGTAGCTCCAATTGGTAGAGCGGCGGTCTCCAAAACCGCATGTTGGGGGTTCGAGTCCCTCCTGGCCTGCCAGCTTGTTTTCGTGAGCAGCCTAGAGGCTGCTTTTTTGGCGATTAGACAAGAGACTTTCCATAAGGAATTCCATGGCAAAGAAATCCAAGACACAGAAGGCCAAGGCCTCCGCCGCCCGTCAGCAGCGCAAGGCCAACCGCGAGCTGGAAGAGCAGAGCCCGACCCCCGTTGCCGAGGCGACGGAGGAGAAGAAGGGCGGCCTGTTCAAGAAGGGCTCCGAGGACAAGTCTGCGTCTTCCAACGATACCGCGAAGTCCTCCAAGAAGGAGGACAAGCCGAAGAAGAAGCGCTTCCAGTTCTTCCGCGACGTGAAGTCCGAGATGAAGCGCGTGACGTGGCCGACCCGCACCGATGTGCTCCGCTGGAGCGGCGTCGTGGTGGTGGCCCTGCTGTTTTTCGGTATCTTCGTGGCGTTGCTGGATAACGTGATTATCACGCCGCTGCTCGTGTTCATCTCTGGGATTGGGGCGTAATCGATGGCTAAGAAATGGTACGTGCTGCACACCTACTCGGGCTACGAGAACAAGGTGAAGTCGAATCTCGAGCAGCGCATCGAGGCCATGGGTCTCGAGAACAACGTCTTCGGCATCGAGATCCCTACGGAGATGGTCACCGAGATCAAGGAGGGCGGCCGTCGCGTGGAGAGCGAGAAGAAGGTGTTCCCGGGCTACGTGCTCGTCCGCATGGAGCTGGACGACCGCAGCTGGGCCGCTGTTCGCAACACGCCGGGCGTCACCGGTTTCGTGGGCAGCCAGGGCAACCCCCAGGCGCTGACCCGCGACGAATACAACAAGATCATGAAGCGCACGAGCCGCGAGGCTCCGAAGAAGACCTCCACGAACCTCGAGGTCGGCCAGTCGGTGAAGGTGACCCACGGTCCTCTCGCCGAGTTCGACGGCACGATTTCCGAGGTCATGCCCGACGCGGGCAAGGTCAAGGTCATGGTCTCCATCTTCGGCCGCGAGACCCCCGTCGAGCTTTCCTTCGACCAGGTGGCCAAGATCTAATTTTGCAAGCACTTTGACTCGATCGTCGCGCCCGCGTGGACCGGGGCTTCTCGCGGCCTTCGAGTTTTGAGTGATAGAGAAGTAAACGTCGATTCATCTGAAAGGTAGTCACAGATGGCTGACAAGAAAGTCACTGGATTTGTAAAGCTGCAAATCCCCGCCGGCGCTGCCAATCCGGCCCCGCCGGTAGGCCCGGCCCTCGGCGCCCAGGGCGTCAACATCATGCAGTTCTGCCAGGCGTTCAACGCCCAGACGCAGGACCAGGCCGGCACCATCATCCCGGTCGAGATCACGGTGTACGAGGACAAGTCCTTCACCTTCGTGTGCAAGACCCCGCCCGCGGCCGTGCTCATCAAGGAGAAGCTCGGCATTAAGAGCGGCGCCGCCATTCCGCAGATTCAGGTGGCCGGCACGCTGACCGAGGATCAGCTCCGCGAGATCGCCGAGATCAAGATGCCCGACCTGAACGCCAACGACATCGAGGCGGCCATGGAGATCGTGGCCGGCACCGCCCGCTCCATGGGCGTGCGCATCGAGGGTCGCGAGATGAAGAAGAAGTACGTGCCCAGCCGCAAGGTTGCCGCGATGCTTCAGGGCAAGGCCGTCGACTAAGTTTGATTCAACAGTGGAAGGGTGAGAAGCGCCCGCCATTACCACGAAAGGAAATGCAATGACTAAGCACGGAAAGAAGTACGTTGAGGCCGAGAAGCAGATTCCGGCCGAGCCGGTGAGCCCGCTCGCCGCTATGAAGCTGCTGAAGGAGATCTCCGTGGCCAACTTCGACGAGACGGTGACCGGCGACTTCCGCCTGGGCATCGATACCCGTCAGGCCGACCAGCAGCTGCGCGGCACCGTGAGCCTGCCCAACGGCTCCGGCAAGACCGTCCGCGTGGCCGTCTTCGCCGAGGGCGCCGCTGCCCAGGCCGCCGAGGAGGCCGGCGCCGACATCGTGGGCACCGACGAGCTCATGCAGCAGATTCAGGCCGGCGAGTTCAACTTCGACGCCGCTGTGGCCACGCCCGATCAGATGGGCAAGGTCGGCCGTCTCGGCAAGATCCTCGGCCCCCGCGGTCTCATGCCCAACCCGAAGCTCGGCACCGTCACCAACGATGTGGCGAAGGCCATCAAGGAGCTCAAGGGCGGCCGCGTGGAGTACCGCGCCGACCGTTACGGCATCGCGCACGTCGTCCTCGGCAAGGTGAGCTTCACCCCCGAGCAGCTCGCCGAGAACTACGGCGCTGTCTACGACGAGATCCTGCGCATGAAGCCCGCCGCGGCCAAGGGCAAGTACGTCAAGTCCATCACCGTGTCCGGCACCATGACTCCCGGTGTTTCCGTGGACTCCTCTGCGACCCGCGCCTACACCGAGTCCGCCGAGTAAATCGACGATTCTCTATCGAAGAGCAAGGGCCCCGCTTCGGCGGGGCCCTTTTGCGTTTACTCCCCGAAGAAGTCCTTGCTGATGCGGTCGTAGAAGGAGGCGCCGTCGGCGCGCAGGAGCGTGACGTCGAAGGGGGCGCATTGCACGTAGATCTTCCGCAGGGGCGCATCGAAGGGGACGATGTCGCCGTCGACGAACAGCGTCGCCTCGCGGAACTCGTCGGTGTCGTCGAAACCTACCTCGATAACGTCGCTGACATCGGTGACCACGGCGCGGGAGCGCAGGGTATGGGGAGCGAGCGGCACGGCGATCATGCCCTTGAAGCCGGGGGAGACCAAAGGGCCGCCGGCTGAGAGTGCGTAGGCCGTCGAGCCGGTGGCCGTGGAGACGACGAGGCCGTCGCCGCGCATGCGGGCCACGTCCACCCCCGAGACGTTCAGGGTCAGCTCGATGATGCGTCCCATGGCGCCGCGGGTGATGGCCGCCTCGTTCAGGGCGAAGAACTGCCGTGCGCCGGAGAGCCCCCGACCGTTGACGCCGAAGCGACCCGAGATGGGCGTCCAGGGGGCGCTGTCGGTCTCCCCGGGCTTGCGAACCGAAGGAGGGGTGGCGGCGTTCGGCTCCGCGTTCACGTCGGGCATGTCCCAGGCGGCGCCTTCTCCGGCCCTGTTCGCCTCCCCGTAGGGATCGTGCTCGCCTTCGCAAACCACCTCGATGGAGAGAATGCTGCGGCGCTCGGCGCGCAAGTCGCCGGCCAGGGCCTCGGCCACGAGCGGCACCACGCCATCGGTGTCGGCATTGGCGAGAAACCCCAGCCGTCCGAAGTTGATGGGCAGGATGGGAACCTGGCGGTCATGGAGCAGGTGCACGGTATGCAGCACGGTGCCGTCGCCGCCGAGCACGACGACAAGCGCCAGCTGCCCGGGCAGCTGCGCACGCACGTCACGGCGCCCTTGGTCGGTGCCAAGCGACGAGGAATCGACGAGCAGCGCCTCGATTCCCTGGCTCGTAAGATAGGCGGTGAGCAGCAGCGAGGCGTCAACAGCTTGCGGGTTGGAGTTATTGCGTACGACAAGTATGTGCATGGGGCTCTGCTTTCCGAGTTTGCTATGATGGATGAATTATACCGCTCATCATCGAAGAGTTCGCCCATGTCCGACAAGCTCCAACGAGCCCGTCATATACGCTCGAATCCGCCCGACCCGACGGATAGGAATGCTGCGCCCCGCAACAACCCGCGGGCGAACGCCGAGGCGCGCATTCCCGCCCGCGGTCGCCATCGCGGCGTGGACAAGACGCTTCTGCGTCCTCCGACCGACCCGGGCGCCACGGGGCTCATCCCCGTCGTCGGCTCCCATGCGGGCCTCGACCGCACCATCCCCGGCGCCACGTCCGAGGCGTCCATCCGCCAGCAGGAGGTGATCGTCGCCGAGGCCGCCGAGGCCGAGGCTGCGGGCCGTGGTGGCGCGAGCGCCGGCAAGCTGTCGGCCGAATCGGTGGGGGCGAGCGCGGCCCTCATCTCCATCTGTGTCATCATCTCCCGCATCACTGGCTTCGCCCGCACCTGGGCCATGGCCTTCGCGTTGGGCTCCACCTTCGTCTCCAGCTCCTACCAGGTGGCCAACAACCTGCCGAACATGCTCTACGAGCTGGTCATGGGCGGCATGCTCATCACGGCGTTTCTACCGGTGTACCTCTCGGTGAAAAAGCAGCTCGGCGACAGGCGGGGCAACGAGTACGCATCGAATCTGCTCACCATCGTCGTGGTGCTGCTCGCTATCGTCTCGGTGCTCTGCATGGTGTTCGCCGGGCAGATCATCTACACCCAGAGCTTCTACTCGAACCAGGACGAGATGGCGCTGGCGGTGTTCTTCTTCCAGTTCTTCTCCATCCAGATTGTCTTCTACGGCGCCTCCTCCATTGTGTCGGGCCTTCTGAACGCGAACCGCGAATATTTTTGGTCCTCCTTCGCACCGGTGTTCAACAACCTCATCGTCATCGCCTCGTTCATCCTATACGCCGTCATCGCCCAGACCGATCAGAACCTGGCCTTTCTCGCCATCGCCATCGGCAACCCCCTCGGCGTCTTCGTGCAGATGGCCTTCCAGATTCCCGCGCTCAAGAAGGTGGGCATCCGCCTGCGCCCCCGCATCGACTGGCGCGATCCGGCGCTGGTCGACACGCTGCGCCTCGGCGCGCCCGCGGTGTTCGTCACGGTGTGCTCGTTCGCCACGGTGTCGGCCCAGAACGCCGCCTCCTACGTGTTCGCGGACAACGGCCCTTCGGTCATCGCCTACGCACGGCTGTGGTTCACGTTCCCGTACTCGTTCCTCGCAGTGCCCGTGACCACCACGCTGTTCACGGAGCTGTCGGACATGCAGGCCGATGGGAACACCCGCGGTGTCATCGCGGGCATCATCGACGGCACGCGGCAGATTCTCTTTCTCATGATCCCCATGGCGCTCTACCTCATGGTGTTCGCGACACCGCTCGTGACGCTGTACCATATCGGCGCGTTCACCGCCGATGCCATAGGCCAGATCGCGAGCTATCTGGCCGTCATGGCCGTGGCGCTGCCGTTCTACGGGGTGAACGCCTACTTGAACAAGATATTCAGCTCCATTCGGCGCATGGGAGTCTTCTCGGTTATCAACTTTGCGGCGGTGGCGGCCCAGGTGGCGGTCACGCTGGGGGCGGCCTGGGCTTACCAGCAGGGACTGGACGTCACGTTGGAGTCCATTGCGGCCTCGACCATCGTCTCCTACGTTATCGGCGACGTAATCGCCTTCGCGTACCTGCGGCGGCATTTCGGGCCCATGGGGCTCGGCGCGGTGATGCGCTCGTTTATCGTGGCGCTCGCCCTGGGCGGCGCCGGAGCCGTGGTGGGCTACGGGGTGCTCGTGGGGCTCACGCTCGGCTTCGGGCCCATGGACGGCAGCGTCGTCCGCGCCTTCGCCTACGTGGTTGCCGGCGGGTGCGCGGCTCTCGTCGTGACGTTCGGCCCCGCTGTGCGCGGCGATTGGCCCGAGGCGTCCTTCATTTCGGGCGCCGTCCGCAAAGTCGCCCGGAAGCTGAGGCGATAACGCGACGCGTCCGCGCGCACGGTGCGCGCCGTGCGAGGTCGCAGGGCCTCGGGCAGATAAGATCAGCAAGCAGAAAGCGTGATTCCATGGCAGTGAAGTTGAAGTCCCCGGCTCAGATCGAGGCCATGAAGGAGGCGGGCCGCGTGTCGGCGCTGGCGCTGCGGCGCGTGGGCGAGGCGGTCGAGCCCGGCATCACCACGGCCGAGCTGGACGCCATCGCCGAGAAGGTCATCCGCGCCGAGGGCGGCGTTCCGGCCTTCAAGGGCTACGGCGGCTTTCCCGGCTCCATCTGCGCCTCGGTGAACGACGCCGTGGTGCACGGCATTCCCTCGAGGAAGCTCGTCCTGCGCGAGGGCGACCTCATCTCCATCGACACCGGGGCCATCGTGGACGGCTGGGTGGGCGACAACGCCTGGACGTATCCGGTGGGCACGGTGGCACCCGAGGTGCAGCGCCTGCTGGAGGTGGGGGAGCGCTGCATGTGGGAGGGGCTCGACAACGCGCGTCCCACCAAGCGCCTCGGCGACATCGGGCACGCGGTGCAGTCGCTGGCCGAGGCGGCCGGCTACTCGGTGGTGCGCGACTATGTGGGCCACGGCATCGGACGCGAGATGCACGAGGATCCGAACGTCCCGAACTTCGGGCGTCGCCGCACGGGGCTGAAGCTTCTGCCGGGCATGGTGCTCGCTATCGAGCCTATGGTGAACATGGGTATCCGCAAGGTGAAGGCGGCCGCGGACGGCTGGCTCGTGCGCACCCGCGACGGGAAGCCCTCGGTGCACTTCGAAAAAACCGTCGCCATCACCGAGGACGGTCCGGTCGTTCTCACCACCGAGGAAGGCCATCCGCGCCCCGTGTAGGCTCTACGCTCCCTTGCGTTCGTTGGCGGCTTCCACGAAGGCCTTGAAGAGGGGGTGGGGCTTGCCGGGGCGGCTCTTGAACTCGGGGTGGGCTTGGCTGGCGACGAAAAAGGGATGGTCGGGCAGCTCGATCATCTCCACCAGGCGCTCGTCGGGGGAGAGGCCCGAAATCACGAGGCCGCCTTCCACGAGCGCGTCGCGGTAGGCGTTGTTCACCTCGAAGCGGTGGCGGTGGCGCTCGTAGACGATGGGCTCGCCGTAGGCCTGCGCCGCGCGGGTGCCGGTCACCACCTTGCAGGGGTAGGCGCCCAGGCGCATGGTGCCGCCCTTGTCTTCCACGTCCTCCTGCTCGGGCATGAGGTCAATGACGAAGGGCGTGCCCGCGGGCGCCGCGTCGGCGAACTCGGCGGAAGTGGCGCCTTCCAGGCCGCACACGTCGCGGGCAAAGGAGCAGACGGCTGCCTGAAGCCCCAGGCAGATGCCCAGAAACGGCACGTTGTTCTCGCGGGCGTAGCGGGCCGCGGCGATCTTGCCCTCGAAGGCGCGGGCGCCGAAGCCGCCCGGCACGAGGATGCCGTCCATGGCGCCGAGCACTTTCTCAGCGTTCTTGTCGGTGAGCTCCTCGCCGTCTATGAGGTGCACGTTCACGTGGCGCCCTGCCGCGATGCCGGCGGCCACGAGCGCCTCGTTGATGGAGAGGTAGGCGTCGGGCAGGCTCACGTACTTGCCCACCACGGCGATGTCCAGCTCGCCGGCGCAGGCGTCCTTCGCCTTCAGGAAGGCACGCCAGGGAGCGAGCTTGATTTTGCGGGGCGCGAGTCCCATCTTCGCCAGGGCCGAGATGTCGAAACCCTGCTCGTAGAGGCTGATGGGCACCTCGTAGATGGAAGGCGCGTCGGGGCAGGCGAGCACGTCGTCAGTGTCCACGTCGCAGAACAGCGCGATTTTCTCGCGCACCCCATCGGTGATCTCATGATCGGACCGGCACACGATGAAGTCCGGCTGCACGCCTAAGGATCGCAGCTCCTTTACCGAGTGCTGGGTGGGCTTCGTCTTCACCTCGTGGGCTGCGGCGATGTACGGCACGAGCGTCACGTGGACGAACAGCACGTTGCCCGGCCCCATCTCCTTCTTGAACTGGCGCGCCGCCTCGATGAAGGGCAGGCCCTCGATGTCGCCGATGGTGCCGCCGATTTCCGAGATGACGATGTCGGCGCCGGACTGCTCGGCCGCGCGGCGGATCCGCTCCTTGATGGCCTCGGTCACGTGCGGGATGACCTGCACGGTGCCGCCGAGGAAATCGCCGCGCCGCTCGCGGGCGATGAGCGTCTGATAGATGGAGCCCTGGGTGAAGTTGCTCTCGCGCGAGAGGTTCTCGTCGATGAAGCGCTCGTAGTGGCCGAGATCCAGATCGCCCTCGTGGCCGTCCTCGGTGACGAACACCTCGCCGTGCTGGAAGGGGCTCATGGTGCCCGGGTCTACGTTCAGGTACGGGTCCATCTTCTGCATGGTCACCTTGTAGCCGCGCGCTTTCAAAAGCTGGCCCAGCGAGGCGGCGGTGATGCCCTTGCCCAGCGACGAGACGACGCCCCCGGTAACGAAGATGTGCTTGGCCATACGAGTCTCCTTATCATTGCGAGCGAATCTCTTGCCATGGGGCAGTGTGCCTGTTGCGGGCTCCGGGCATAAAAAATGCGCTCGAAGCGGCGCGCCTGCGCAACTTCCCAACGCTTAACCAGCATAGTCCCGAAATGTTTCCAACAGGAAACGGATTTCGGGGGAAGCTGCTTGTTGGGGTTTCTTGTAAGCGAGACCGCCAAAGCTTCGAGGAGCTCAGGGGGAATCTATCAGGCAGATTAGGAATCTTGCATTGAGCTCATAGATTTCATCTGGTTTAACAGAACATTTGTGCTATCATCATTTTTTGATGACATATTTGACATGCAGGAAATAGCAACTATAATATAGTTGCATAAGGTGAGGGGTTATGACTCAAGTGGAAAAGCTGTACAGCCTTCTTATGACGAAGCCCCGTACCTTCCGCTTCAGAGATTTCGTCCGCGTCATGGAGTCTCTGGGCTACGAGCTGGACCAGAAGGGCGCCACGTCCGGGTCTCGCGTTCGATTCTATCGCGAGTCCGACGGGAGAATGCTGGTCATGCATTCTCCGCACCCTTCCGACGAGATGACCGGAGGCGCTATCAAGGCTGCCGTCAAGTTCCTTCATGGAGAGGAGCGCTTGTGAGCAACGTTCTTTCATATTGCGGTTACTTCGCAACGGTTGAATTCGACAGCGATACCAAGATGCTTTGCGGCACCGTGGTGGGTATGAGCGACAGGGTCTACTTCGAGGCCGATAGCGCCTCTTGCATCGAGCAGGCATTCCACGACGCCGTCGACGATTATTTGGCTTTTTGCGCAGAGAAAGGCAAGAAGCCGGAGAAGTCCTACAAGGGGACATTCAACGTGCGCATCAACCCCGATTTGCACCGTGCGGCCGCCATGGCCGCTGCGGCACGCAACGAGTCTCTCAACCAGTTCGTCGCCGACGCTATTGCGGCTGCTGTTTGAGGGTTCTTGCGGGAATGGGGCATATAGCCCTTGCTTTTCCGATAGTGCGGAAGTGAACGTGATTGGAAAAGTCTTACCTTTTTGCTGGACGTCGACGAGCTCGAAAGTCGTTGGGATTACCAAACCTGTCTACATAAAGGAGGGCCGATTGTCGTGAACTTAGAGCAATCAGACTGAAGCTCCCTTCCTTTTGCGCAGAAGCAAAAGCCTCTCTGATGCTCTGTCTATTGAAGTCGGCGATGAGCTGATCGTATTGCGGGAGATGGACTTCGCCGGGACAGCTTATCGTTGCTGTCGACTCTCTCGAAGAAGGCCGTTGAGAAGTCGACGGTGAGCCGGCTCATTGGACCATCGCCGCTTCGATGAGCTCGGCTGTCGCTGGAGAAGCGGCCCGCAGCGCCCGAGGCGAGGAAGCGGTCGTCCTCGGCGGTCTCTCGCTTTCGGGTTTTAGGGTCGAAGAGAGAGTCAGGGGTGCCCCTATCTTGACAGGCCACAGGAAATCATATACGTTATCAACGTATAGGAGGTGCGCTATGACGGTTGCGGATTTGCGGAGGGAAACAAAGCTGAGTCAGCGTCAGTTCGCTGAGCTTTTCGGTATCCCCGTCCGGACGTTGCAGCAGTGGGAGCAGGGGAAGAGCGCTCCGCCAGCTTATGTGCTCTCCATGATGGAACGGCTTTTACCAAGGAGCAGCTGGCGTAGGGGAGAGCGGCACGCGGCTCGCCACGTCATTCCCCCTCGGACGTCTTGGCGCGTGTGCGTCGATCGGCCTTTCGACCAGTGCCATCGCGTTTATCCCACGCAGCAGCGGAAGGTGCGCGAGCTCATCGACGACATTGCGCGCGACGATGCGGTGGAGAGCATCGCGGTGTTCGGCTCAAGCGTCACCGAGCGCTGTCACCGTGGAAGCGATGTCGATGTGTACGTGGAAATGGCCAGCGACCGCAATCCCGTGACGGAGGCCCACGATTTCCCCTTCGATCTATGGACCAACTATACCGCCGACGGGGGCTTGAAGGCCGAGATAGCGAGGACGGGGGTGACGGTCTATGGGAAGCGCTCGGACGCTCTACGATAAGGCCGTGGCAAACTTGCGAACAGCTCAAATATTGTTCGACCACGACGCCGACGACGAAGAGCAGATCAACGCGATGGGCTATCACCTTCAGCAAGCCATGGAGCTGGCGTTGAAGTACTTGCTGGAGCAGAACGGCGTCGAATATCCTAAGACCCACGACATCGATCAGCTCATACGCATGGGCCGTGAGGCCGGAGCGGAGCTGTATCTTCCCGAGTATTTGGAGGATCACGCTGAAATGCTTTCCCAGTGGGAGGCCAAGTCGCGTTACGTTCTCGGTTACGCCATCGAATCCCGAAAGGTGGAACGGGCCCTGAGCGAGATCGACGACTATCTAGCCGAAGTGGCGGCACAAGAAACGGCTGCCATTGCTGCCCTTGAGGAGGAAATCCGTGAGTGACGGCGGCCTGCAGTGTGGGCACAGGGCGATGGAGGGTTGATGGCAGGGCGCAAGCATGAAGGACGCGTGGCCGGCGCAGGGATGCTCTGGCCCGCATCGTGCTGCTTCGGGGCTCTTATAGCCGCGCTGGTTGTGGCGATCCATCGGACGGGCGCGATGGTGCTCGCGGCGGGGCTGGCTGCGTGGAAGCCGTTTGCGGGTGTGTGCTTTGCGGGCCTTCTGGTGTTCGGGGGAGGCCTCGTGCTGTTCTATGCTCGCGAAGGATTCGATCGTTCTTCGGGCTGTCGCCGGCGGCGCCAGGTGATTGGCGGCATCGGCGCTCTCGTCGCTGTTGCCGGGTGGCTGGTGCCGCTTCCGATGTTTGTTGGCGGGGCTGCCGCGGGCTTTGGCGCGTCGCTGCTGCTTCTCGCCTGGCTCGACTGGTTCGCCCGGCGCACCATGGCCGAGCGCTTCTTTTGCACGGGCTTGGCATTCGCGACGGCGGCTGTGGCCAGCGCTCTGCTGTTCTACGTGCCGACGTCGCTTGTGTCGGTCGTGGTAGCTGTCCTCGTTGCCCTGACATGGATCGGGTTGCTGCTGCCCGCTTCCGAGGGAGTCGCCGGCGCCATTGCGCAACCTGAGGGGGAGGGCCTTTCGCCGAAGGAGCGCTTGAAGTCGTTCGCGGCGGGAACGTGGCGGCCGGTTGTCGGCGCGTTCATCACGATGTTCGTCTTCGGGTTTACCTGGGATACCGATCTGATGAGCATCACCTTGAACTACGGCGCATCCCTCGCCTTCGAAAAGGTCATCGGCATGGCGCTGGGCGCCGCGCTGTTCGCCGGGCTGAGCCGTTTCGCGCGCAAGGGCGGCGACGCCCAGCGTGTGCTCTTTAACACGGTGCTGCCGCTCATGGTGCTCGTGTTCGTGATAAGGCCCTACTTCCTCGATGTGCCCACCGGCGCGCTGGTGCTCAGCGTGTTCGGGGTTTTGCGGGAAGCGGGCTTCGCGCTGTTCCTCGGCGCGGCTTGGATTGCCGTGTCGGACGCGGCGCGTGAATCGGATGTGTCGACGGGCTTCGGGGCTGGGGTTCTGCTCGCGGGTTTCGGGGCCTGCGGCCTCGCAGGGCTGGGGATCACCTATGTTCTAGGGCCGATCGTGTCCTACATGGGGGCGATCTTGTTCACGTTCTATATCGTGATCATCGCCATTGTGAATGCGCCTATCGTTGATGGGGCTGCCGCCAAGGCCCCCGCGGATGCTCCGAAGGACGATTTGGAAGCGGTCATCGCCCGTCGCTGCGAGGCGCTATCGGACGCTTGGGCCCTCACGCCTCGCGAGCGCGAGGTGATGGCGCTGCTCACCCGCGGTCACAGCTATCCCTACATTGCCAAGGAACTCGTGGTGTCGGAGAACACCGTGCGCACCCACGTGCGCAACGTGTACCGGAAGGCGAAGATCGGCTCGCGCGAGGAGCTGATCGCGCTTATTCACCAAGACGCTTCCTTGTAGTTTCCCGAAAAGCCCACCTCTGGGCTTTTCTGCAATTTCACATGGATTGACGAGGGGTTTTGTCCCTAATTCACATGGTTCGTTGATTCCCTTTCTGCTGCCGAGAGGCCATGATGGCAGTGCGCTCGGCGAGAACTGAACCGCCGAACGCGGCAACAGTCATCAAAGGTTCAGGAGGGATTACCATGAAAACGAACATCAACCGCCGCAGCTTTCTGAAGGGCGCTGCCATGACCGGCGCCGCCGCCCTGGCCGCCGGCATGGCCGGCTGCGCGCCCAAGACGCAAAGCGAGTCGCTTGCGGAAACCGGCGGCAGCGAGTTCGGCACCTTCGATGCCGACGGCGTGTACACCCCGTCGTTTTTGATCGCCCCCGACCCAGTGGACGAGTCGACGCTCGTCGAGACGGTTGAGGCCGATGTGGTCGTCGTGGGCATGGGCCTGGCCGGCATCTGCGCCGCCCGCGCCGCTCTGGAGGAGGGCGCGAGTGTGATCTGCCTCGAGAAGGGCGCCGAGTACCACCTGCACTCCCACCAGATCACGGCCATCAATTCCAAAATCGCCAAAGAGCAGGGCGTGGAGTTCTCCGACGAGCAACTCGACCGCATTTTGCGCCAGGTAGTGGCCGACGGGCGCGGCCGCGGCAACTACAACCTGCTCAAGCACATGGTGTACCACTGCGGCGAGGACTTCGACTGGTACCTGGAGAAGTGCCCCAGCTACACGGTGCTCGACGCCCAGCAGACGGCAGGGGAGACCGATCTCGATTACGAAGCCATTCTGAACATCTGCACCGCAGGTTTGGCCGAGCGCGCCGGCCGCCACTTCGACGACGTGACCCCCGAGCGCGAGGAAGCCGCTCGTGCCGCCGCTCCCTACATCAACCTGTTCAACCATCCGGTGAACCCCAACTGGAACGTCGAGGACGAGCTGTACCCCATGTTCGCCTCGGTCATCGCCGTGGAGCCGGAGCACACCTACGTGGGCAAGTACTCCGCCGAGTTCGTGGAAGAGGGCGCCGATGTGCGCTATGCCGTGTGGGCGCGCCAGCTGGCCAAGGATGACGACGGCCGCGTGACCGGCGTCTACTTCGAGGACGAGGCCGGCGACATGCACAAGGCCGTGGCGAAAAACGGCGTCATTTTGGCCACGGGCAACTTCTCCAGCAACCCGGCCATGATAGACTACTATGTGCGCTCGGCCGCCGAGCTGGAGCCCACCGGCTGGCCGGAGGTGGACGCCAAGGGCAACGTGACCAATGTGGGCGACGGCATCAGCTTGGCCGCGTGGGCCGGCGCCGCTATCGACCGTTCGGAGACCATGACCTACGTGTGCGACTCCTACGGGGGCGCCATGGGCTGCAACCCCTTCCTGCTCGTCGACGGTTTGGGCAACCGCTTCATGAACGAGGACGTGGTCGGCGAGGTGTTCGGCGCGAAGTCGATGCGCGTGGCCGGCAAGGTCATGTGGCAGATCTTCGACGACGACTTCCCGGAGCAGGTGTCGCATATGCCCGTCGGCCACCGCTGCTACTGGCGCATCACCGATAACTACGACGACATCCCCATGGGGCATCTGTTCGATCCCATCGGCACCATGACCCGCGCCGAGGTGGAGAAGATGAGCCAGTTCAAGGCTGACTCGCTGGAGGAGCTGGCCGAGCAGATGGGCGTGCCGGCCGACGCCTTCGCCGCCACTATCGAGCGCTACAACGAGCTGTACGACAAGGGCGTCGACGAGGACTTCGGCAAGCGCGCCGACCGCATGGCCCCGGTGCGCAAGGCCCCCTTCTATGCCACGGCCATCACGCCGCCGAAGTTCCGCAACACCGTGGGCGGTGTGATGAGCGACGAGCACGTGCATGCGTTGGACGCCGACAACATGCCCGTTCCCGGGCTGTACCTGGCCGGCTCCATGGTGGGCAACCGTTTCCATGGCTGCTACCCCAACACCAACATGGGACAGAATCACGCCGGGTGCATCGTCTACGGCCGTTTGGCCGGCCAGAACGCCGCCAAGGGGCTGTAGCGCTTCGTACTTTCCCTTGCTCCCTCCCTTTCGGGCCCGCGACGCTTTCCCTCCCCGGCGTCGCGGGCCTTTTGTGCGTTGAAGCTCATCGAGAGCTCTCCCATTTGCCCATTTTGCAAAGTAGATGCCAGTTGGAGGCAGAAATGGTAAGGAAGGGCTGCCAGTTGAGGGCCGAAATGGCTGAAAATGCCACTTCGGCCCAGAAATGGCTAGAAAGGGAATGCCATTTCAGGGTCGAACTGGCATTTTCTCTTGAAAACTTGAAAAAGGGAGAACAGGTCGGAGACTTCGGGGCGGCTGGGCTATAATTTGGGAGTTTGCTAGCGAGCCGCGAACCGTCCGCCCCTTAAGGCCACGGCGGCGCGGAGACGCAGAGAGCCCGAAGGCAACGGATGCGAAGGAGTGCCGCCCATGCGCGAAGGATTCGACAACGACAAGTACATCGAGCTGCAGGCCGAGCGTATCCGCGAGCGGGTCGAGCAGTTTGGCGGCAAGCTCTATCTCGAGTTCGGCGGTAAGCTCTTCGACGACTACCATGCCTCGCGCGTGCTGCCCGGCTTCAAGCCGGACACGAAGATCTCCATGCTGCAATCGATGAAGGATGACGTGGAGATCGTCATCGCCATCAACGCCAACGACATCGAGCGCTCGAAGGTGCGCGGCGACCTCGGCATCACCTACGACGAGGACGTGCTGCGCCTCATGGACATCTTCCGCTCCATGGGCTTCAAAGTGGGAAGCGTGGTCATCACCCGCTACGCCAACCAGCCCGACGCCGACCTGTTCCGCAAGCGGCTCACGGCCATGGGCATCACGAGCTACCTGCATTACCCGATTCCGGGCTATCCCAACGACATCGACTACATCGTCTCCGACGAGGGCTTCGGCAAAAACGAGTACATCGAAACCGAGCGCCCCATCGTCGTGGTGACCGCCCCGGGCCCCGGCTCGGGCAAGATGGCCACCTGCCTCTCCCAGCTCTATCATGAGCACAAGCGTGGCATCACCGCCGGCTACGCCAAGTACGAGACCTTCCCCATTTGGAATCTGCCGCTGTCCCATCCGGTGAACATCGCCTATGAGGCGGCCACGGCCGATTTGGACGACGACAACATCATCGATCCGTTTCATTTGGAGGCCTACGGCGAGACCACGGTGAACTACAACCGCGACGTGGAGATCTTCCCTGTGCTGCGCGCCACCATGGAGCGCATCTCCGGTGAGTGTCCCTACCAGTCGCCCACGGACATGGGCGTGAACATGGCGGGGCTGGCCATTTCCGACGACGAGGCGTGCCGCGAGGCGGGCAACAACGAGATCGTGCGCCGTTACTTCCAGACCGCCGAGGAGATCAAGCGCACGGGCGTGGGCGAGGAGGCCCTGAAGAAGATCGAGCTGCTCATGAACCAGGCGAACATCACCCAGAATCTCTCGCCGGCCCGCTCGGCGGCACTTCTGAAGGAGGAAATGACGGGCGGCCCCGCCGGTGCCATGGTGCTGCCGGACGGGCGCGTGGTGACGGGCAAGACGGGCAACCTGCTCGGTGCGGCCTCGGCGCTGCTCATGAACGCGCTCAAGGGCGTCTCGGGGGTCGACGACGAGCTCTATGTCATCTCCGACGACGTGCTGGAGCCCATCTGCCACCTGAAGACCGAGCACCTGAAGAGCCACAACCCGCGCCTGCACTCCGACGAGACGCTGCTGGCGCTGTCCATCTCCTCGGTGCACAACCCGCTGGCCGCCGAGCTCATCGACAACGCCGACAAGCTGCGCGGTTGCGACGCCTACTTCTCGGTCATCATCTCCGCGGCCGACGAGAAGCTGTACAAGACACTCGGCATCAACGTGTGCTGCGAGCCGAAGTACGAGCAGCACCGCTTCTACCACAAGTAAGCCATGGATCAGTTTTTCGCCGGGGGAGGCGCCCTGCAGGTGCCCTTCGGGGCCGACTTCTTCAGCGTCGCCGTGGGCGTTCTCACCGGGGCCATCTTCGCCTGCGACCGCAAGCTGGACATCGTGGGCACCATTGTGTTGGGCCTCGTGACAGCCTACGGCGGCGGCATCATCCGCGATCTGCTGCTGCAGGATCACGGGGTCTACTTCATGGAATATCCCGAGGTCATCCTCATATGCATCTGCCTGGCGGTGTTCGTGTTCTACTTCCGGGGGCTGTTTCGCCACACGGGCCAGGTGCTGTTCTTCGCCGACGCGCTCTCGGTGGCCCTGTTCGCACTGGCCGGGGCCAACAAGGCCTTCGCTTGCGGGGAGGGCTTCGTGATGGTGGTCATTTTGGGCGCGCTTACCAGCGTGGGCGGCGGCGCTCTGCGCGATATCTCGGTGGGGGAGACGCCGGGCGTGTTCCAGCGCTCGAACTTCTACGCGGTGGCCGGATTCGGCGGCGCGTTCGTGTTCGCGGCCATGGCTTTCGCGAAGGCGCCGCTCGTGCTGGCGGCCGCGGCCTGCGTGTTCACCGTGGTGTTTCTGCGCTACCTGTCGGTGTACTACGATTGGAAGACCTCCGACGAGGCCGACCTCACGCCGAAGGTGGCCCGTGGCGCGCGAACGGCCAAGCACTTCTGCGCCGAGCTGTTTCGCCGCGCCACCCTGCATCGCAAGAAGGAGCCCGCCACCCGCGCCTCGTGGTTTCGCCATCGAAAGGATTAGCTTATGCAACCCCGCATTCTCATCGTGTACACCGGGGGCACCATCGGCATGACCGAGGATCTCTCCACCGGCGCGCTCGTGCCCTTCAGCTTCGATCATCTGATGAAGAACGTGCCGAAGATCGGGCGTCTCGGCTTTAACCTCGATCACGTGGAGATGGATCCGCCCATCGATTCCTCGAACATGAACCCGGCCTGCTGGGCCCGGATAGCGTCCGTGATCGCCGACCGCTACGAGGACTTCGACGGTTTCGTCGTGCTGCATGGCACCGATACCATGGCCTACACCGCCTCGGCGCTCTCGTTCATGCTGTCCGGTCTGGCCAAACCGGTGGTGCTCACGGGAAGCCAGCTGCCCATCGGCGAGATCCGCGAGGACGGTACTGAGAACCTCATCACGGCGCTGCAGATCGCTGCGGCCCGTACCGATGCCGGCGAGCCCATGGTGCAGGAGGTGGCCATCTCGTTCGGGCGCCATCTGTGGCGCGGCAACCGCGCGACGAAGGTCAGCTCCACAAATTTCGGCGCCTTCCAATCGTTCAATTACCCGCCCTTGGCCGACATGGACCTGCACATCGTTTTCCGCGAGCGCCTGCTCGCTCGGCCCGCTACGGGAGGGACGCTGGCGGCGGCGCTCGCCATGGACGATGCGGTGTCGGTGGTGTTTCTGTATCCCGGTATCACCGAGGCGGTGCTGCGGCCCCAGCTGGAATCGAAGGCCGTGAAGGCCCTCGTGCTGCGCACGTTCGGCGCCGGCAACGCGCCCACCGAGTCATGGTTCACCGAGCTTATGGCCGATACGGTGCGCGCGGGAAAGGTGGTCGTGAACGTGACCCAGTGCCCTGCGGGCGGTGTGGAGGAGAAGCGCTACGCCACCGGTGACGCTCTGGCGCGCTCCGGCGTCGTGTCCGGTTACGACATGACCTGCGAGGCGGCCCTCACCAAGCTCATGTACTTGTTCGGCCAGGGCCTCACGGCGACCGAGGTGGCCGCCGCCATGGTTAAGCCCCTCGCCGGGGAGATGACGGTCTAGATATTCATTTTGTCGCGGGGATGGGCGTGGGCGTACTCCTCGTGGAGGTGGGTGCGGTCGAGGTGCGTGTACACCTGCAGGGTGGACATGTCGGCGTGGCCCAAGATCTCCTGCAGCACGCGCAGATCGGCGCCGCCCTTCAGCATGTGGGTGGCAAACGAGTGGCGCAAGGTGTGGGGGTGCAGATCGTAGCGGCCGATGACGCGGCCGGCCTTGCGCGCCAGGTTGAAGACGCTCTGGCGCCCGAGGCGGCCGCCCCGCTGGTTCAGGAACACCGCAGCTGTGGCATCGGCGGTTGGGTTGGCGGCCGCGCGCGCGAGGGCCGGGCGCCCTTCGGCTAAATACCGGCGCAGCGCGCGCTCGGCCGCGCCGGCAATGGGCACGATGCGCTCCTTGGATCCCTTGCCGAACACGCGCAGGAAGCCGTCGTCGAAGTTGACGGCCTCCATATCGAGCCCCACGGCCTCGCTGGCGCGCAGCCCGCAACCGTAGAGCACTTCCAAAAGCGCCCGGTCGCGCAAGTCGCTCGGGCGCTCGCCCACGAAGGCGTCCAGCATCTTGCCCACTTCCTCGATGGAAAGCACGTCCGGCAGCCGGTCGGCGGCCTTGGGAATGTCCACGGCGTCGGCCGGGTTCGCATCGGTGAGCCCCTCGCGCACAAGGAACCGGTGGTAGCCGCGCACGGCGGAGATGCGCCGGCGCACGGTGGTGACGGCGAGGTTCTGCTCCATGAGGCTGCGTTCGAAGGCGGCCACCTTCTCGCGGTCGATGTCGCCGAAGCCCTCCACGCCCTCGCCGTCGAGGAAGGCGAGGTAGTCCTCCAGATCGCGTCGGTAGGCCTCGGCCGTGCGCGGCGATGCCCCGCGCTCGATGCGCAGATGGGACAAGTACTCGTCCAGGGCGTTCTCTAATTCGAACACGGGGCTCCTTCTTTCGGGAGATCTTCCGACTTTTCGCTGCGTCTCCGATCGGGACGGTGCAGGACTCGGCGCAGGATGCGCGGACCTCATTGTAGCCGCTCGGCGGCCGTCTTGGCGCACCTCTTCAAATCTCGTTCACAGGTGGCACGTGCGCGGTCGCGCGCCCCACCGCGCCCCACCATCCGCATGAGTCGGGCATATCTAGTGGCCATTGTGCGCAATACCTCAATACGAATACAAGATATGGGAAATGCTCGCATTTTCCTTCGGTTACCCTTCCATATCTTGAGGATGACAAGTGGGGTGAAAATAGGGCAAAAGTGGGAGAAAATGTTGCGAAGTGGGGCATTGTGGGGTAATATGCGTGCTGTGGAAAACGACCGAGCGGGATTTCGAAACGCACTCCAAACGAAATCAAATCTCCCTCAAAACGCAGCACGGAAAGGAACACGTGGCCGCCACCGCCGACACCGAAGGGACAAGCGAGCTGCCCCAACATGGGGTAGATCTCAACGGCGAGTTCCATTTCAAGGTTGACGGCAAAGGTCGCATGGCCCTTCCCGCGAAGTTCCGCAAGGTTCTTTCCAAAGATCTCGTGGTGACGCCGGAGCTGACCAACGAGTGCGTGTACGTGTTCGAGACGCCCGATTTCAACGAATGGGTCGAGAAGCTGTTCATCGATCGGTTCGGCGAGTACAAGGAGTCCGACCGCGAGCACGTCAAGCTTCGCCGCGTGCTGAAGAGCCGCGCCCGCGATGTCGAGGTGGACGCCTCGGGGCGCATCATGCTGTCCCCGGAAGTGCGCGCCGCCGTCGGCATCGACAAGGAAGTCGTGGTCGTGGGCAACACGGGCCGCTTCGAGATCTGGGACGCCGACCGCTTCAAGGCCATGAGCGACGAAGTCGATCTGGGGCTGTTCTACAGCTAGGCGGAAAGCGAGCGAACCGTGACAAGCGAATACCGGCACATACCCGTTCTTCTCACCGAATGCATCGACGCCCTCGACCTTCCGGATCATCCGGTGTTCGTGGACGCCACGCTCGGCTTCGCGGGGCACTCCTTCGAGGCGGCCAAGCAATTGGGCGCCGGCGGCCTGCTTATCGGCATCGACCAGGACGAGGTGGCGCTCACTGAGGCCGCCGCGAAGCTGGAGTCGATACCTGCGGGCGATCGTCCCGAGCTCGCGCTTCTGCGCGGCAACTTCGGCGACCTCGATGAGCTGCTCGCGAGTTGCGAGATCCCCGGCATCGACGCGATACTGTTCGACCTGGGCGTCTCATCGGTGCAGATAGACACGCAATCACGTGGCTTCTCCTTCAAGGAGAACGGCCCCCTCGACATGCGGATGGATCCGGGGAAACAAACTCTAACCGCAGAAGAGATCGTCAATACTTACAACGCAGCAGATCTCACTCGGATCATTCGCAGTTACTCGGACGAGAAGTGGGCGAGCCGCATCGCGGACTTCATCGTGAAGGCGCGGGCGGACGCTCCGATAACCGAGAGTGGTCAGCTGGTCGATGTGATCAAGGCGGCTATACCCGCCTCGGCGAGGCGCGCGGGGGGACATCCCGCCAAGCGCACCTTCCAAGCCCTTCGGATTGAAGTCAACTCGGAGCTGACCGTTCTGCGTCGCGGCCTTGACGCGGCGGTACGCTGGCTCAATCCGGGCGGCATCATCGCGGTGATCAGCTACCACTCTTTGGAAGACCGCATCGTGAAGGACATGTTCGCGGATTTCGCGAACCGATGCACCTGCCCGCCGGACATCCCGGTGTGCGTGTGCGGAAAGCAGCCGGTACTCGACCTTATCACCCGCAAGCCTCTGCTGCCCAGCGCGGAGGAAATCGAGCGGAACCCCCGCTCGCGCAGTGCCAAGCTGCGCGTGGCGCGCAAGCGCTAGGGGAGTCGCCCGACAAGAGAACAAAAGCAAGCCCGAGGACGCTGTCATCGGGCTTGTTAAGCCTTAATGGACGCTTGAGCCGCAGAATGAGTGAGGAGGGCCAAGATGAGCGCCGCATCATACTCGCGCACGTCGCGCCCCCGCACCGACCGCGTCTCTTATGGGCGCTCCTCCGCCGGACGCGCCGGCGCTGCCTCCGGCTACCGCGGCGCCCGCTACGTCTCCTCGTCTCTGGCCGAGGAGCTCTCCTTCGAGGAGGCGCCCTCCATCTCGGTGGTGCCCGGTGCCGGTCGCCGCGCCCAGAGCGAGGGCATCTCGGCGGCGGCGCTTTCCCTGGCGAAGGCCTGCGCCGTCATCTGCATCGTCATAGCGCTCATCGCCATGGCCCGCGTGGCCATCACCTCGGCCGCCGCTTCCTGCGCGCTGGAGACGCGCTCGCTGCAGACGAGCATCGAGACCGCCCGGGCCGAGGGCAACGAGCTGGAGGTGTCCCAGAGCGTGCTGGCGAACCCCTCGCGCATCAAGGCCCAGGCCACGGCCCTCGGCATGGCGGCCCCGGCCCCCGAGTGCAGCGAGCAGATCACGCTGTCTCCCGATATCGTCGCCACCGATGGCGCCGGCAGCCTGTCGCTGTCGGAGTCGGTGGCGCGCATGAAGGGGCTCTAATCCCATGGAACGCTACCGCTACCCCGACAAAAGCGGCCGCGGCGGCCGTGCCGATGCCTCGCGCACCGGGCGCGTCCGCGGACGCTCCTTCGACGAGCCCCGGCGCGCCTCCTCGCGCACGGCCCGGGCCTCGGCCTCCTCGCGGGGTCGCGGCTTTGCAGGCGGCAACCGGTCCAGCCGCCCCTCGGGGCGCGCGGGCGCCCCTCGCCCGGCCCGCGCCGGCGTGGGCGCCGCCATCGACGCGGCCATGCCGACGGTCTCCGGGCGCGCCAAGGTGCTGCTGCTGGTTTTCGCGGCCATAGCGGCCGTGTTCTTCCTGCGCTTGGTGTTTCTGCAGGTCATCGTATCGGATCAGTACTCGGCCATGGCCGAGGAGTCCCGCACGGTCAGTTTCGAGACGACGCCGCGCCGCGGCACCATCTACGACCGCAACGGCATCGTGCTGGCCACCTCGGTGGAGGCCACCACCATCTACGCGAACCCCGTGGAGGTGACCGATGCGGCGGCCGAGGCGGCGTCTCTGGCCTCGGTGCTCGGGGGAGATGCGGCCGACTACCGCGAGCTTCTGTCCACCCCTTCCACCACCTTCGTCTACATCAAGCGCCAAGCCGACGTCGATGTGGCCGATAAGGTCAAAGAACTCAAGCTCGACGGCGTCTACTTCATCGCCGACACCCGCCGCGAGTACCCCAACGGCGCCATCGGCGGCCAGGTTATCGGCTACTGCAACGTCGACGGCGAGGGCATCACCGGCCTCGAGCTGCAATACAACGACATCCTCTCCGGCACGCCGGGCACCTACACCGCCGAGCGCGGCGAGCAGGGATTCCCCATTCCTGGCGGTGTGAAGGAGGAGACGCCGGCCGTCAACGGCCAGGACATCATGGTCTCCCTCGACATCAAGCTGCAGGACACCGTGGAACAGGCGCTCGCCGAGGGCGTGAAGGATCTGGAGACCGAGGAGGGCTCGTCCATCGTCATGGATGCCGCCACCGGCGAGATTTACGCCGCGTGCTCGTTGCCCTACATGAACCCGGCCGACATGTCCTCGTCGCAGGTGGGTAGCGAATCGGTGAAGGCCATCACCCAGGCCTACGAGCCCGGTTCCACCTTCAAGTCCGTCTCGGCGCTCACCATCCTGGAGCAGGGGACGATGGGCCCCGAGGACACCATGTTCTGCCCGAGCTCCATCTCCGCCGACGACTACGACGTGTCCGACTCCCACGAGCGCGACGGCGAGACCTACTCGCTGCGCGAGATCCTGAATCACTCGTCGAACGTGGGCATCTCGCTGGCCACGGAACAGGCGGGTTTCGACAAGCTCTACGACAACATCAAGCGCTTCCACTTCACCGAATCCACCGGCGTGGACTATCCCGGCGAGGCGGCCGGCAACGTGCTCGACTTCGACAACTGGGCCAAGATCACGGGCTACAACGTGAGCTTCGGCCAGGGCATCGCGGTGACGCCGCTGCAGATGGCGCGCTTCTACAGCGCCATCGCCAACGATGGGACGCTCGTGACCCCGCACTTCCTCATCTCGAAGCCCCAGAGCGGGGACGTGGCCGAATGGGAAAGCGAGGAGACGGGCGTCGACGAAACGGTGCTCGCCGATATGCGCTCGATGCTGCGCTCGGTAGTCACCGACGGCACGGGAGCCGCCGCCGACATCGAGGGCTACGAGGTCTGCGGCAAGACGTCCACAGCGGAAATCGCCTCGGAAGAGGGCGGATACAAGAAGGAAGTCTACAACATCGGCTTCTGCGGCTTCATTGACAACTCGTCAAGCAATTTAGTTTGTTTTGTAGGAGCCAACGAGGTTTACGCCATGCGCCAGACCACGCAGATCTTCAACGATATAATGGAGAACGCTGTCAAGCAGTACAACATTACTTCGATGCCGTCGAATTAGAGGAACGATACCGTTATGACCAAGACCTGCTCAGAGCTCTTCCAAGGGATGGATTGCACCATCATCGGCAACGGGAACGAGGAGGTGGCAGGGCTGGCGTTCCGCAGCGACGAGGTTCGCCCGAACGATATGTTCTTTTGCATCGTCGGCACCGTCGTCGACGGCCACTCCTTCGCCCAGGACGCCATCGACCGTGGGGCCACCTCGCTGGTGGCCGAGCGCAAGGTGTACCTGGCCGACGCCACCGATGTCACCGAGGTCGTCGTCTCCGACTCGCGCAAGGCCATGGCCTACGCCTCGGCGAACTACTACGACAACCCCTCCCGCGCCTTCTCGCTCGTGGGCATCACGGGCACCAACGGCAAGACCACCACGACCTATCTGGTGGAGCACATCGCGAGTGTGGCCGGCAACCGCTGCGGCGTCATCGGCACCGTGGGCAACAAGATCGCCGGCGCCATGGAGCACGCCGAGCGCACCACGCCGGAGTCGCCCGACCTGCAGAAGCTGTTCGCGCGGATGCGCGACGCGGGCTGCACGGTGGTGGCCATGGAGGTGAGCTCGCACGCGCTCGATCTGCGCCGTACCTGGGACACCGACTTCGCCGTGACGGCGTTCACGAACCTCACCCAGGACCACCTGGACTACCACCACACCTTCGACGACTACTTCGAGGCCAAGGCGCTTCTGTTCTCGAAGGACTACCCGGCCCGCCGCGTCATCTCCATCGACGGCTCCTGGGGGCGCGAGCTTCTGCGCCGCTGCACCGCCGCCGGCGACGAGGTCATCACCACGGGCTTCGACGTCTCCGCCCAGATCCATCCGGTGGAGGTCACCTACGAGGCCGCCCGCACCAAGGCGGTGCTCGAGGTGCGCGGGACGCGCATCGCGGTGGAGTACCCGCTCGTGGGGCGCTTCAACGTGGAGAACGTCATGACGGCCTTCGGCTGCGCGTTGGCCTTAGGGATTCCCGCCCAGATCATCGCCGAGGCCCTGGCCACCATGCCGGCGGTTCCCGGCCGCCTGGAGCGCGTGCGCCCTGCGGTGGACGCGCCGGTGTCGGTGTACGTGGATTACGCCCACACCCCCGACGCGCTCACCAAGGCCATCGCCTCTATCAAGGAGCTCTCACACGGACGCACCATCGTCGTCTTCGGCTGCGGCGGCAACCGCGATGCCACCAAGCGCCCCATCATGGGAGCTGCGGCGCTGGCCGCCGACTACGCCGTGGTGACGAGCGACAACCCGCGCCACGAGGAGCCCGATGCCATCATCGCCGATATCGTGGCGGGTATGGAAGACGCCGAGCGCTTCACCGTGGAGCCCGACCGCCGTAGTGCCATCGCGGCCGCCATCGCGCTCGCACGCCCGGGCGATGCCATTCTCGTGGCCGGCAAGGGCCATGAGGACTACCAGCTCGTGGGCGATGAAGTGCTCTCCTTCGACGACCGCGTTGTGGCGGCTGAGGAGTTGGAGCGCGCCTTCGGCGGTGCGTGTTCGGACTAGGCGAAAGGACTCGGCGTGCGCCTCAACGCAAAACAAATCGCAGCATACACCGGCGGCCAGTTCCTTGTAGACCCCATCGACGCCAGCGCCCTCATGACGGGCATCACCTGGGATTCGCGGGAAGTGCGCCCGGGCTGGCTCTACGTGGCCCTGCCCGGCGAGCGCGTCGACGGCCACGCGTTCGTGGAGGCCGCCCTGCGCGCCGGCGCCGCGGGCGCGCTGGTCACCGATGGCCCCTCGCAATCCTGCGCTCTTTTGGCCCGGGAGCTGGGGGCCGCCATCATCGAGGTGCCCAACACCGCCTCGGCCATCACCGACCTGGCCCGGGCCTGGCGCTCCCATTTGCGGGGCCGCGTCATCGGGCTGACCGGCTCGGTGGGCAAAACCACCACCAAGAACCTCACCCGGGACGTGTGCGCCGCCTACGGCAGCGTGGTGGCCACCAAGGCCAATCAGAACAACGAGCTGGGCGTTCCCCGCACATTGCTCAACGCCGATCCGGAGACGGCCGTGGTCGTCGTTGAGATGGGCATGCGCGGCCGCGGGCAAATTGCCGAGCTGTGCGATTTCGTGCGGCCGGTGTGGGGCCTTATCACCAACGTGGGCGAGAGCCACATCGAGCTTCTGGGCAGTCGGGAGAACATCGCCCGGGCCAAGTCCGAGCTCTTCGAGGCCCTGCCCGCCGGTGTGGGCCGCGCCTTCGCCAACCTGGACGACGACTTCGCCGCCTTTATGGCCGAGCGCGGACGCCTGTCCGAGCGCTCTGTGGCCCTCTCAGGCTTCGCCGGGCATCCCGATGCGGCCCTCCGCGGGGCGCTCGAGCGCGAGAGCGCCGCTTGCGATCAGGCGGTCTGGGCCGAGGACGTGTCGCTGGACGCCGAGGGCCGCCCCCGCTTCACCCTGTGCGCCCGCGATGCCGCCGACCACGACGACGGCGCCCTGTTCGCCACCGTGGAACGCGTGCCCTGCGCGCTCTCCCTCACCGGCGCCCACAACGTGGACAACGCCTGCGCCGCCGCCTCGGTGGGCTTCGCCTTGGGGCTCGATTTGGCCACCATCGCCGCCGCGCTGGGAGCGTCGGTGCCCGAGCCGGGCCGCCAGGAGGTCATCGCCGCCCGCGGCGGCTTCACGGTCATCAACGACGCCTACAACGCGAGCCCCGATTCCATGCGCGCCTCGCTCGCGACCTTCGCCGCCACGGACGTGGCCGGCCGGCGCATCGCCGTGCTCGGCGACATGGGCGAGCTCGGCAGCTTCGCCCCCGCCTGCCACGAGGGCGTCGGCGCCGCCGCTGCCTCGCACCATCTCGATAAGCTCATCTGCATCGGCGAGCTGGCGCGGCATATCGCCGCAGGCGCCGAGGCTGCCGGCATGGACGCGGCGCGCATCAGCCGCGCCGACACCGTCGCCGACGTGCTGGAGGAGCTGGACGCGCTGCTCGAGCCGGGCGACGCCGTGCTCGTGAAGGCCTCGCACTTCATGGGCCTTACCCGTATCGTCGAAGGATTGGTCAACTGATGTTCTCTCTGTTCTCCGCCTACCCCACGTTCACGATCTTCCTCGGCGTGGCCATCGCCATGGTGATCACCATGGTGCTCATGCCCGCCTGGATCCGCTTTCTGAAGACGAGCCACATCGGCCAGCAGGTGCGCGCCGACGGCCCCCAGAGCCATCTGGTGAAGCAGGGAACCCCCACTATGGGCGGCGTCATCATGCTCATCGCCGTCATCGTCTTCACCTTGCTCGCCTCGGTGGGCGCCCCTACCGCGGAGCTGTGGCTTCTGCTCGGCGCCACGGTGGCCACCGGTATCCTCGGGCTCATCGATGATGCTTCGAAGGTGGCCCACGAGCGATCGCTTGGGCTCACGCCCAAGGCGAAGCTGATCGGCCAGTTTCTCATCGCCGCCGTTTTCGTGCTGGTGGCGGTGAACCTGCTCGGTATCAAGCCCACCGTGGAGATCCCGTTTGTGGCCACCCTCGATTTGGGCGTGCTCACCACGGTGGTGCCCGTGGGCGACGGCATCGCCATTCCCTGGCTCTACCTTATCTACTGCCTTATCCTGCTCGTGGGGCTCTGCAACGCCGTGAACCTCACCGACGGGCTTGACGGTTTGGCCGCGGGCACGGTCATGGTGGTCATGCTCGTCATGGCCGCCATCGCCTTCCGCGCGGGCGTGCTTGAGCCGGCCCTGTTCGCCGGGGCGCTCGCCGGCGCCTGCATCGGCTTCCTTTGGTTCAACTCGCATCCCGCCGACATCTTCATGGGCGACACCGGCTCGCTCGCCCTCGGCATGGCGCTCGGGTGCCTCGCCGTGGTGACCAAGACGGAGTTCGTCGTCATCATCATCGGCGGCCTGTTCGTGGCCGAGGCGCTCTCGGTCATGATCCAGGTGTTCTACTACAAAAAGACCAAAAAGCGCATCTTCCTCATGGCGCCTCTGCACCATCATTTCGAGAAGAAGGGCTGGTCGGAGACGAAGGTGGTCGTGCGCTTCTGGATCGTTTCGGGCATGCTGGCCGCCTGCGGCTTTGTGCTGTACTTCGCGACGACGCTGGGGGCGTAGAGGCAATGGCTAGGGAAGGCATGGAAAACGTGGAGATGATCGCCGGCAAGAAACACGCCCCGAAGAACCTCGGGCGCGTGCTTATCTTAGGGCTGGGAAAGTCGGGCACAGCGGCGGCGGAGTACTGCTTGGATGCGCTGGGCAGCCGCGTGGAGACGCTGGCCGTGGCCGCCGGCGCGCCGGGCGAGGCGGCGCTGGTCTGGGCCGAGGGCGCCCGCGAGCGCGGGGCCGTGGTGCTCTTCGACCACGAGACCATCGAAGGCGCCTACGATTTGTGCATCGCGAGCCCCGGCATTTCCGAGAACTCCCCGTTCTATCGGAGCGCCGCTGCGGCCTCCGCCGAGGTGATCAGCGAGGTGGAATTCGCCTGGCGCGAGAGCGACGCTTCCTCGAAGTGGGTCGCCATCACTGGCACCAACGGCAAGACCACTACGACCGCGCTCACCTGCCATTTGCTGCGGGAGGCGGGCATGAACGCGGCCGCCGTGGGCAACATCGGCGAGACTTGCATCGATGCGGTGGCCGCCGGGAACACCGACGTGTACGTGGCGGAGACCTCCAGCTACCAGCTGGCCTCGACGCGCCTGTTCGCGCCGGATGTGGCCGTGGTGCTCAACATCACGCCGGATCATCTTTCCTGGCATGGCAGCCTTGAGGCCTACGCCGCGGCCAAGTGGAAGGTGCTCGCCAATCTGGGCGTCAGCGGCGGTGTGGCCGTGCTCGATGCCTGCGACGACGCCGTGCGCGCGAAGATCCGCGAGCTGCGGGCCCGAGGCGGCGTTCCCTTCCGTTACATCCCTATCGGGGGCGCCTCCGGTCTCGGCGCCGACATGCGCGCCACCTGCGGCACTGGCGCCGCCGCCTTCCGCGGCGACGGCGGTCAGCTCGTCGTGGCGTGGGACGGCCGCGTCTCCGACCTCGTTTTCGTGGACGATCTCCAGATCAAGGGCGGCCACAACCAACAGAACGCCCTGGCCGCCGCCGCATGCGCGCTCGTACTGGGCGCCACGGACACGGCGGTGGGCGAGGGTCTGCTCACCTTCCGCCCCCTGGAGCATCGCATCGAGCCGGCAGGGCTCGTGGACGGCGTGGCCTGCTACAACGATTCGAAGGCCACCAACGTGGACGCCACGCTGGTGGCGCTCACCGCCTTTCTGCCGACGCGCCCCATCGTGCTGCTCGGCGGCCGCGACAAGGGCACCGATTTGGCCCCGCTCGTGGCGGCCTGCGAAGAGAACGCCCGGGCCGTGGTCTGCTTCGGCGAGGCCCGCGAGCGGTTCCTGGCGGCTTTCGCGGGCTCGGGGGTCTCCCCAGTGCTCTCCGCCGGCACGATGGAGGAGGCGCTCGATGCGGCTCTTTCCATCGCCGAGGACGGGGACGTGGTCGTGCTCTCGCCGGCCTGCGCCTCCTTCGACGAGTTTAGCTGCTTCGAGGAGCGGGGCGACGTGTTCAAGCGCCTCGTGGCCGACCGGGCCGGGAAGGCCTAGGCCTTTGAGCCGCTCCTCCCGACATAGCGAGACGTCCGCGGGCCCCTCCAGTCAGGGGCCTCGCGTTCTGCTGCTTCTGTGTGTGCTGGCGCTTGTGCTGGTGGGGCTCGTCATGGTGTATTCCGCCTCCATGGTGAAGGCGCTGGATGCCGGCAAGCCGGCGACGGACTTCTTCACCGACCAGCTCCTATATGTGGCTTTTGGCGCGGCCTGCGCCCTCTTCTTGTGGAAAGTCGTGCCCTACCGCTTCTGGGTGGGGCCGATTGTATGGGCCGTGTGGGCCGTGGCCGTGGCGCTCATCTTCGCCGTGTGGCTCGCTGGCACCGACCATTACGGCGCCCAGCGCTGGCTCTATATCGGGCCTGTCGGGCTGCAGCCCTCGGAGTTCTGCAAGATCGCCTTCATCCTGGTGGCCGTGCGCCTCGTCGTCGATTGGCGGGCGGGGCTCGTGGAGAGCCGGGCCACCATGGTGCGCGCGCTCATCTTCATCATCGCCCCCATCGCGCTCATGTACCGCACCCAGTCCGATTTGGGTACTACGGCCATCTGCTTCGTGGGCATTCTCGCCGTCATGTGGATGGGCGGGGTATCGCGCCGGGTCATCTTCGCCTGTCTGGGCGTGGCCGTGCTCGGCGGTCTCGTGGCCATCTTCGGCACCGGCTACCGTTCCGACCGCCTCGTGTTCATGGATCCGTGGAACGACGGGGAGGGCGGCTACGGCACCGGCTACAACATCATCCGCTCCTACTACGCGCTGGCCGAGGGCGGTATCTTCGGCGTGGGGCTCGGCAATTCCCATGAGAAGTTCCAGTACCTGTTCGCCTCGGAGAGCGACTTCATCTTCGCCGTCATCGGCGAGGAGCTGGGGCTTGTGGGGGCGCTCTTCGTCATCGGGCTGTTCTTTTGCGTGCTGTATGCGGGGCTCGCCATCGCCGAGCGGGCGGCCGACGACATCGGTGCCATGATCGCCGGCGGTGCCACGGTGATGCTCGTGTTCCAGGCGTTTCTGAACATCGCCTGCGTCATCGGCGTGTTTCCCACGACGGGAAAGCCGCTGCCCTTCATCTCCTCGGGCGGCACGTCTATGATCGCCTCGTTCATCTTGGTGGGGCTCGTGCTCTCCGTGTCCGCGGCGCCGGCCGCCCCGTCCGTCTACGAGCAGCGCCGGGCCGATCTGCGCCTCGTGCGCCGGGAGCCGGCGCCCCCTGCGCCGTCGGGCCGAACGCGGTCGCGGGAGTCTTTGCGCTCGCGTTCCGCGGGCGCCTCGAGTCGTAGCGGATCCGGTCGCATCGATGCTTCGGCCCGATCCCGCTCCGCGCGCCCATCTAACCGTTCCAATTACAGGAGGTAAGCTCATGCTGGCCGTTCTTTCCGGCGGAGGCACCGCCGGGCATATCAACCCCGCCCTCGCTCTGGCCGACGAGCTGGTAAGCCGCGGCTGGGACGTGCGCTTCGCCGGCACCCCCGGCGGGGTGGAGTCGCGCCTCGTGCCCGCCGCCGGCATCCCGTTCACGGCCTTCGAGGCCTCAGGGTTCGACCGATCGCATCCGGCCTCCCTCGCGAAGGGCGTGGCGAAGATCGCCGCCTCCACGGGCAAGGCGAAAAAGTGGTTTGCCGACATCAAGCCCGACGTCGTCGTGGGTTTTGGCGGGTACGTGTGCATTCCCGTGGCCCGAGCGGCCGAGAAGACCGGCGTGCCCGTGGTGCTGCACGAGCAGAATTCCGTGGCGGGTATGGCAAACAAGTATCTGGCCCGGCGGGCTGACGCCGTCTGCGTGACCTACGAGTGCTCGGCGGAGAGCCTGGGCGCGGCCGCGCCGGTCACCGTGACGGGCAATCCCGTGCGCCGTTCGGTCATCGAGGCCGATCGCGCCGCGGGCCGGGCGATGTTCGACCTTGCCGAGGATGATTTCATGCTGCTCGTCTTCGGCGGGTCTTTGGGCGCGCGCCACATCAACGAGGCCGTCGTCGCCCTGAAAGACGAGCTGCTCGCGCGCCCGAATCTGCACATCGTGCACATCACGGGCCCCAAGGAGCTGGATGCGGTGACCGAGGCGCTGGCGCTCACGGATGACGAGGCGCGCCGCTGGCACCTTCTGGGCTACCAGGATCGCATGGGGGAGACTTTGGCCGCGGCCGACGCCATCGTGTCGCGCGCCGGGGCCACCTCGCTTGCGGAGATTTCCGCGCTGGCCATTCCGGCCCTGCTCGTGCCCTATCCCTTCGCCACGGCGGACCATCAGACCACCAACGCCCGCGCGTGGGTGGAATCGGGCGCCGCGTTCATGATGCCCGACGACGAGCTGGGAAGCGACGAGTTCAAAGCCAAGCTCTTCGCGCTCATCGACGACGCGTCGGTGCGCGAGGGCATGGTCGCGGCGGCCCGGGCCCAGAAGACCGGCGAGGCGGCGGCCGCCTTGGCAGATGTTGTGGTCGGCGTCGCCACGGCGCGCTGATGCTTTACAATAGCGGGATTGCAACGAGGACGAAAGGCGAGGCGACGTGAATAGCGAACAAGAGCAGCTTCACTTTATCGGGGTCGGCGGCGTTGGCATGAGCGGTATCGCCCGGGTCGCCCACGACCAGGGCATGGCCGTGTCGGGCTCGGACATCAAGGAGAGCCGCTACACCAAGCAGCTGCGCGATGCGGGGGTCACCGTGTTCATCGGCCAGGACGGCGCGAACATCCCCGACGGCGACGTGACGGTGGTCGTCTCCACGGCCATCCTGGAGAACAACCCCGAGCTCATCGAGGCGCGCCGGCGCAACCTTCCCATCGTGCACCGCGCCCAGATGCTCGCTCGCCTCGGGCGCGATCTGGACACGCTGGCCGTGGCGGGCACCCATGGGAAGACGACGACCTCTTCCATGCTCGCCAGCACGCTGGACGCCATGGGCTACGATCCCACCTTCCTCATCGGCGGCATCGTGCGGGCCTACGGCACCAACGCCCATTCCGGGCGCGGCCGCTCCTACGTGGTGGAGGCCGACGAGTCCGACAAGTCCTTCACCTACCTCTCCCCGGCGGCGGCCATCGTCACGAACATCGAGGCGGATCACCTGGACCACTACGAGGGACTCGAGGAGATTTACGCCCAGTTCGCCGCGTTCCTCTCCGGGGTGCGAGAGGGCGGTCCCATCGTCGTGTGCGGCGATGACCCGAAATTGGTGGAAGTGGCCCGCGGCACCGGGCGCACCGTGACCACCTACGGCTTTTCCGAGGACTGCGACGCCCGCATCCTGGCCACGGAGGCCCAGGGCGTGGGCACCCGCTTCACCCTGCGGCTACCCGACGGGCGCGTGGTGGCCAGCCGCATCAAGCAGAACCCGGGCCTGCACAACGTCTCCAATGGTGCCGCGGTGCTGACGCTCATCTCGCTTCTGGGCCTCGATGTCGATCTGGCGGCCGAGAAGCTGCAGGAGTTCGCCGGCGTTCGTCGCCGCTTCGACCTTATCGGCGAGGCCGGCGGGGTCACGGTGGTGGACGACTACGCCCATCACCCCACGGAGATCGCCGCCACCATCAAGGCGGCCAAGGCCCTGGATTTCAACCGTGTGCACGTGCTGTTCCAGCCGCACCGCTATTCCCGCGTCGCCCTGTTCACCGATATCATGCGCGACGAGTTCGGCAGCGCCTTCGACGAAGCGGACACCGTCACCTTCATGGACGTGTACTCCGCCGGCGAGGCGCCGGTGCCGGGCGTTACCGGCAAGACCTTCTTGAACGTGGTCACCGACCATGGGCATCCCCATGCCGTCTTCGTGCCGCGCCGCATCGACACGGTGCCCCATATGCTGGAAGTGGCCGAGCCCGGTGACCTCGTCATCACCATGGGCGCGGGGGACGTGACCGCCATCGCGCCACAGCTTGTGGACGAGCTGGGCCGCTAAGGGAGCCCCATGGCCCGTCACGCCTCGCCCGTGCAATCGCTGCTTGTGGACGACCGCTTCGACGGCGACGTCTACGCCCACGAGCCCTTAAGTCGCCACACCACCTACCGCATCGGAGGCCCGGCGCGCTTCTTCGTGCGCGCGAATTCCGTGGGGGCGCTCACGGGGCTGGTGGACGTCTGCGCGGCCGAGGGCACGCCTTGGGTCGTGCTCGGCCGCGGCTCCAATGTGCTCGTGGCCGATGCGGGATTCGCCGGCGTGGCCATTGTGCTCGGCCGCGACTTCCGCACCCTGCGCTTCGATGATGACCGCTTTATCGTGGGCGCGGGCGCCTCGCTCTCTGCAGTGGTGCAGGAGGCCTTCAAGCGCGCTATCGGCGGTTTCGAGTTCGCCGTTGGTACTCCGGGTACCGTGGGCGGCGCCCTGCGCATGAACGCCGGCACGGCTGACGAGTGGATAGGCCAGCGCGTCGTCTCCGTCACCACCTACCGGCCCGGGCGCGGCCTGGCCCGACGACGCGGCGACGAGATCTCCTGGGGCTACCGCGCGAGTTCCTTTGCGGCGGACGAGGTGATTCTGGAATGCGAGCTGGCCGCCGAGGCCGCCGATCCCTATCGGGTGCGCGACAAGATGGAGGGCAACCTCGCCCGGCGCAAGGGCTGCCAGCCGCTTTCCGAGCCCACCTGCGGCAGCGTGTTCAAGAACCCCGAGGGGGGATCGGCCGGGCGCCTCATCGAGGGGGCGGGATGCAAGGGCGCCGAGGTGGGCGGTGCGAAAGTGTCCGAGCTGCACGGCAACTTCATAGTGAACCGCGGTGGCGCCACGGCCGCCGACGTGCGCGCGCTCATGGAACAGGTGCGCGCCGCCGTGCTTGAGAGCACCGGCGTCGAGCTTGTGCCCGAGGTGCGCATGCTGGGCTTCGACGAAGATTTCCCGAGTGCGCGCGGTGCCGACGAGGCATTTGGCGACGAGTGCGCGCGCGGTGCCGCTGGCGGCACGTCTGCTGGCACGGGCGCGAGCGTTGCCTCTACGGCGGGCTCCGCGCCTTCTACCGGCGAGCGCGGCACGCCTTCCGCTGACGCGGCCGCTGGCGAGACTGCTGGCGAGGTTGGCGCGCTTTCCACAGGCGAGGGGCGCGACGAGGACGGTCGCCGTGGCTAGGAGATCGAGCAACCGCAACGTCTCGGTTCCCCGGGGCTCCACCTCGCGGGGGAGTGCGCGCGGAGGCGTTTCGCGCAGCGCCTCGCCGTCGCGGCGCCCCGCGTCGGCCCCGATGCGCCCGGCTTCGTCCCGACCTGCCCCGTCCGTGCGCCCGACCTCGCGCGCACATTTCGGCTCGGCGGCATCTTCGGCGGCCGGCCGCTCTGCCGGCGGTCGCGCCTCGGGCGCGCGCCCCGCGCCCCGCACGGTGACGACATCGGTGCGCCTGGGGGACTTGCCCGCGTCTCGTGGCGACCGCCGCGCGCCGGCGGCCCGGGCCATCGCCCGCCCGAAGCGCTCCGGCGCCTTCAAAGCCTTTATCGTGGCGCTTGTGCTCGTCTGCGTGCTGGGCATCACCTATGCGGCCCTCTATTTCAGCGGGGCCTTCGCCATCACGTCGGTGAAGGTCAACGGCGCCGACCACATCACCAACGACGAGATGGCCATCCTCGCCGCCGTGCCTCAGGGTACGACGCTTCTGAACGTGGACACGTCTTCGGTGGCCAACAGCGTCGACCGCGACGCCTGGGTCGCCGACGTGTCCGTGAACCGCATCTTCCCCGATACGCTGGAGATCAACGTCACCGAGCGCGAGATCGCCGCCATCGTGGAAGTGGCGGCCGACAACGCGAAGGTCACCCAGATGTGGGCCATCGCCTCCGACGGCATGTGGCTCATGGAGATTCCCGCCCGCGATTCCGAACTTGGTGCCACCATTTCTCCGCAGATCTACGAGGACGCCGACCGGGTGCTGCATATCACCGGCGTGCCTTTCGGCCTCACGCCCGAGGTGGGCACCTACTGCGCCGACGGCAACGTGAACAACGCCCTGGCCATCTTGGACGGCCTTTCCACGGAACTTGCCGAGCAGGTAAAGACGGTGACGGCCACCGACGCCGCCTCCACGTGCCTGACCTTGGACAACGGCATCGAGATCGCCTTCGGCACCGCCGAGGATATCCGCGACAAGGAACGCATCGTCCTGCAGATCATGGCCGACAACCCCGGCAAAGTCTCCTACATCAACGTCCGCGTCCCCGACCGCCCCACCTGGCGCGCCGTCTAGGAGGTTTCGCTCGCCCTACGGGACGAACGTCCCTGCCGACGCTGCGCGCCCGACAGGCACCGGTTGGCTTCTCCCTGACTTCCTCGGGCGAAACCGTGAGCGATCTTTCCCGTAGGGGGCGACCTTGGTCGCCCCTCCCAACCGCGTCTACCGAGCAGGTGTCGCGGTCTTCGGTCGGCGAACACCCCCGTTTTTGCAGCAAATCGCGAGTTGTAAGCGTCTAGGGGGTGCGGACTCCAAGTTGGACACCCAGGTGTCCGGAAGGGAGTTCGAATGTACGACAAGAGGGCCAAGCAGGATGCGCTGGATCTGTGGTTCTCG
>NZ_CDRVMA010000016.1:0-56029 GCF_977072315.1 Adlercreutzia sp. CNCM I-6215
CGCCGCGACGGCCTCCACGGCGAGCTCCCTGGTCTCCAACGGGTACATGCGGACTCCAATCCGGACACCGGAGTGTCCAACTTTTTGTCCGCACCCCCCATCGAAAAAGGTATTTGCGCAATTCGAGGAGGCGACTGTTCGATGCGGAGGGAATGGCAAAAGAGTCGCCCGGCTACCGGAGCCTGGGAAGGGGCGGCCAACGCTCCTGCATCAACGGCAGCGCCCTCCGCTTTATCCCCGCTGACAAACTAGAAGCCGAAGGCTACGGCTACCTGCGCAACATCATGTCCTAGCCCCCGCAATGCATAGTCGAAGCTTAATGAGCTTGGGCGCCGCGAAATGGCTCTGTGCCGTGCTTGTGCGATCATCTCGGCGGGATACTCGAATGAGCGGAGGTAGAGCCCCTCGGGTGCGATATCGATCTCCCCATCGAGCCATTGCAGTACCCCATGATCGATGGAGAACGATGAGAAGGTCTTCTGGTTTCCCAGAGGCGCGAACGCCTCGAACTTGGTGAGCTCGGTGGCATCGAGAAGGCGCGTCTCTCCCGTATTGAAGGTAACGAGCATGCAGAGGTTGCCAACATCGCGCGCGTCGGTGACCCTCAAGGTTGCAGTGGGCTGGCTGGCGCATACGTAACCATCGGAAACAAACATGGACCGCTCCTATCCGAAGAGATTGAAAGCATTGTAACCCATGTGCGGCAGCAACGCGTCGCCGAGGTTTTTTGGGATCGTTGACAGCATTCAGCGCTGCAGCGTCTCTCCCAGCAGCTTTCCTCGCTGAACTGGGGAATTACCAAAATCCGAATTATTTTCTACCAAAATCCGAATTTTTGACAACCAAAATCCGCATTTGGGCGTAGGGGGGTGATTGCCAAAGTGCAAGAAACCATGCGCTTAGTCTGTCATAGCTTGATCTTGCGGGCTAACCGACTGTCGTTATTTGTTCGGGTGCCCCCCTGCCTTCCATACCTCGGCGTAGTCGGCCAGCATGGCCGAGAGGCGCTGGCCGATGGCGATGTAGTCGTCGGCGTTCAGGTTCGCCAGCGATACGCGCACCGACCATTCCGGGGCGTCGAAGCCGTGGCCGGCCATGAGCACGACGCCGGTATCCTGGGCGAGCCGCACCACGATGTCCAGCGAGTCGTAGTTTTCCTTCAGCCACGCGAAGAAGTCGGCACCGTACAGGCGCGTAGCCCAGATTCCCAGGTCGATCACGGAGTAGTAACCGGCGCGCTCGGGGTCGGGCTCCAGCGTCCAGCCGAGGCTCTTCCACAGAAGGCCTAGACGGTGCTGCACGAGCTGCTGCATCTTCGTGCGGTATGCGTCGTGATCGTCCAGCAGGCAGTACAGGGCGAACAGCGACATCATCACCTGCTGGGGCGTGCCGAGTCCCGCCGTGCCGTTTAGGGCCACGAGCCGCGAGTCGGCCACCATGCGGTCGGTGAACTTCACCTTCTCTATATGGTCGGTGAGGCACGCGTAGCGGTTCGCGAGCGCCTTCTTCTTGTCCTCGGGCAGCTTCGCGATGAGGTCGTCGAAGACGTTGTCGGCAGCCGTGGCGATGACGGCGAGACGCCAGCCGGTGGCTCCGAAGTACTTCGAGAACGAGTACACGCAGGCGGTGTTGTAGGGCAGATCGTCCAGAAGCGACCGATAGTGGGGGACGAAGGTGCCGTAGACGTCGTCGCTGATGATGATGAGGTCGGGCCGCTCGTTCTTCACGAGGCTGACGAGCCTGGCCCGCGAGGCATCGTCCAAGGCCACCGACGGCGGGTTGGACGGGTTCACGAGACACAACAGCTTAATGGACGGGTCGCGTAGTTTCTCCAGCTCGCTGTCGGGGTACTGCCAAGTGTGCAGCCCGTCCGCATCGATGGTGTTCGCCTGGATGTAGGTGACGTCCAGGTCGTAGTCGTTCAGGATGGGGATGTTCAGATACGGCGTGAAAATGGGGGTCATGAGCGCGATGCGGTCGCCCGGGTTCACGAGGAAGTTGCACTTCAGGCTGTAGAACAGGTAGCACATGGCCGCCGTGCCGCCCTCGGTGGCGAACAGGTCGTAGGGGGTCGCGGGCGCGTGGCCGTCGTCCAGGGCCTTCACCAGGTAACGGTTGACGATCTCTTGGGTGTAGCGCAGGATGCGGTCGGGCATGGGGTACTCGTCTCCGACGATGCCGCCGGTCCACTCGTGCACGAGCTCGTCGCCGGCCAGGCCCTCGGCATCCAGGTAGTCCCAGGCGCGCTTGAGGAACTGCGCCGGCCTCTCGCGGTCGTGCTCGTCGAGGAAGGCGAGGAAGCGCGCGGCGGCCCCGTCGGCGGCGGGCATGCCGGCCAGGTCGTAGTCCGGCTCGTCCATGGTGCGCCGCGCTTCTTCCATGGCGAAACTTCCCAGCAGGAAGAAGGCCTCGCGGGGCAGCGTGGTTATCCAGTTCGGGTTGCCGCGCCCGGCGTTCAGCAGGGTGCGCGTGGTGCCCTCATCGCCCTTCTTGGCCATCTTCACCAGGAGGTTTTTCACCTCGAAGGGCGACATGGCCCCGAGGGATTCCTCGAAGGCGCGATCGTCGTTGGCCTTGATGCCGGCCTCGATGGCGGCGGGGGAGTCACCAGCAGCGTCGGCGGCGTTAGCGGTGGCAACCGGATTGGCCGGGCCGTTGGCAGGAGAAGCGGTGCTTCCGGTGCCGGCACCGTGGGAAGTCGAAGGGGTGGAAGTGCTCATGGGGCGTCCTTTCTCGCGTTGGCCCCATTGTGCCGCGCGCGAACGCCGATGTTCCTCGCGTGCCGTCACCTGTAAGGAAAGTGAGAACCTCGAAGGTTCGTTTTGGCGCCGCTGTTTACCTTGCGCGAAGCCGCTCGTTCAGCCGCACGCAGTCGGTTACTTCCACAGAAGCGAGGCACTCTCGTCGCGCTCGAGGCATAAATCGCGCAGCTGCTCCAATTCCTCCTTGTAGTCGGCGGGATCATCCGACTCGTCGCGGTAATCGAGCTCTTCCAGCACTTCCACCTGGAAGTTCTCCTCACCGTAGCGCCGCCAAAGCTCCAGCAGATGCCGGTTGGGATGGTAATCCGAGTTCAACTTGAACGTGACGCCGTTGGTGTCGCCGGGGATGTTGCGCGATGCCAGAAGGAAGCTCTCTCCCGTAGGCACGCAGCGAAACGACAGCACGCCCATAGGCGGCCGACTGGTGCGATACGCTTCTTTCAGTTCGCGTTTGCGCTGGTTGTTCATCGATGCCTCCTGTCCGTTGAAATTTAGTGATCGAGAGTGCACGCGAATAGGCGAGAACGCAGAGTATCATAAGCGGCAGCAAACAAAAATAACTTCACAAGGAGGATGCAGCGGTGGGACTGATGGATTTTCTGAAACCGGCCGATATCAACGCCGGCGTGGAGGAGTTCCGCGCGACGCCCGGCGCGCGGCTGATCGACGTGCGCACGCCGGGGGAATACGCGGGCGGCCATATTCCCGGTGCGGCGAACGTGCCGCTGCAGCAGATCAGCGCCATCGCGAGCGAGGTGCCCGACAAGAGCACGCCGCTGTTCGTGTACTGCATGAGCGGGGCGCGCAGCCAGCAGGCGGTCGGCGCCCTCAAGCAGATGGGCTACACCGCCGCGCGCAACATCGGCGGCATCGGCAGCTGGCGCGGAGACGTAGAACGCTAGGGCCATCGCTCGGCTTACGGCCCCCACAGGAGAGGAGCGCGACGGTTACAGTGAAGCTTCGAAGTTGGCCGAAACCTCGCCAGGCGAGTGCGTCTCAGCGAAAATAGGCGGTGCGAGAAAGGATGCCCCATGCGCCCCTATGAGGAATTAATCGTCGACATTCCGAACTATCCGAAGCCCGGGGTCGTGTTCAAAGACCTCACGCCGGCCTTCGCTGACGCCGACGCCTTCGCCGCCATGGTGGACGACTTGGCGGCCCATTTCGCCGATCGCGGCATTACCAAGGTGGTGGGCGCCGAGGCCCGCGGGTTCATCGTGGGCGCGGCCGTGGCGCTGCGCCTGGGGGCCGGGTTCGTGCCCTGCCGCAAGCCGGGCAAGCTGCCGCGCACGGTGCTACGCGAGTCCTATGCGCTGGAATACGGCACCGATGTGCTGGAGATTCACGCCGACGCGCTCACCTCCGACGACGTGGTGCTCATCGTGGACGATCTGGTGGCCACGGGCGGCACCACGACGGCCATGGTGCGTCTCGTCCGCGCAAGCGGCGCGCGCCTCGTCGGCTTCGGGTTTGTCGTGGAGCTCGCCTTCCTCGACCCTCGCGCCGTTATCGCCGCCGAGACCGACGCCGAGGTATTCTCGCTCGTTGCCGTTGATTAGACAGCTAGGGCGCGGCCCCCGGAGGCAGCTACGGCGCAGCGTCTGGCAGATGATAGGAAGAGCGAGAGAGCCGCTCTTCCTATCCCAAAAACAACAGGTTCATCAGCACGTTGAGGGCGAACAGTCCTACGATGATGAGCGCGAACAGGCCGATGCGGCGGGTGTCGCCCACCGCGAGACCGGTTTTCGGGTCGATCGGGTGCGCCGAGGGGTTCTCCATGGTAAGGCCGCCATAGACCTTCTTGAAGATGACGTAGGCGACAACGCCCGAGACGAGGAACGCCACGGTGGCGAAGAAGTTCGCGACGGGGTTCAAGCACAGGGTGAACGTGGCGATGCCGAAAGCCAGCGCCGAGTACAAGCGCACGCCCACCTTGCCGCCGCCGATGACGAACATGTCGGCGGGGCGATCCTGCACAGGGTACATTTTCCGCAGCTTCAAGACGATGAAACCGAGGAACATGTAGCGCGCCAAGATGAAGATGATGTTCATCTCGATGATGGTGGTGAAGTCGAACTGCGAGAAGATAAGCGATGAGACGGCAATGGTGAGCACGCCGATGTAGGGGCTGCGACCTGCGCGATCGACTTTGCGGATGAAGCGAGGGAACAGGTTGTCCTCAGAGAGCACCCAGAAGCTGCGCGATCCGCTCGCCAGATACGTGTTATAGATCGTGCACTGGCTCATAATGGCGATAACAAGGAACAGCACGACGCCGGAGTGCCCAAGCACCGTCGAGAAGATCGTGCCGTAGCCCAGCACGTCGGAAGAGAAGCCGCCGTCGATGCCCCATTGGGTCCAAGAGCCGGCCGGGTAGGCCGCAAGGCAGGCGAGGGTGGGCAGCACGTAAGACAAGGCGATGAGCGGCAGCGCGATGCGGAAGCCCTTTGCCACATTGCGGGACGAGTCCTCGTATTCGCCGGACATGGCGGCAATGCACTCGTAGCCGCAGTACATCCAGATACCGATGGAAAGCGAGTCCACCAAACAGCTCATAGGGGCCTCGGGGTTGGCAAGGATGGGGTCGAAGGGGTTGGTCTGCCAGTTGACGAGGCCGAACACGACGGCCATGCCGAACACGAGGATGATGAGCACCGAGAAAAACGAGCTGATGCGCTCGACTTCCACAAGTCCCACCAGGTTGATGACGGTGAAGCTCGCCACGACGAGCAGCTTCACGCCGAAGGTGCCGGCATCGTCCAGCGAGAGCAGCTGCGAGGTGTAGCCACCGACCATGGCGATGTAGGCGCCCGATGAGATGTAGGTGTCCATGGAGGTCCACCAGCCGGCCTGAAAGCCCCAGAATTCCCCGAAGGTCTCCTTGGCCCAGGCGTAGATGCCGCCCTCGCGCGGAAGAATGGCGTTGGCCTCGGCAACGAGGCGACTGATGGGGCGCGCCCAAACGAAGGGCAGCACGATCAGAATGATAAGAGTGAGGCCCGGGCCGGCGGAGGGAATGATCTCCTCGATGCCGAAGGCACCGGCCGATACCAGGCAGAAGAGCATAAACGCAATGCCAAGAGCGCTGATTTTGCTCTTGCGGAGGTTGCCGACGGTTCCATCAGGAGAAGCCGGCGGGAAGAAGTCTTCGCTGCCCGGAGGGAGCGCATCTTTGGCAGACAAGCTCAAACCACCCCAATCGTTGTATGAGAAATGCGACAAGGACGAAGTGTAGCCCATCGGGGGTGGTTTAGCGAGGGATGTTTCGTGCATGCGCACAAACGGCCGCCCCGCGGTGACGACGGCTCTTCGCGCGAAGCAATCGGCGTCTTGGCGCCCCTGGGGCGGCGTTGCAGTGCCGGCTTCAATTGCCCGAGTAGGGGCTCATCGAAGCCGGCGTGCGGGCAGCTAGAGCAAGGTGCGCAAAAGCGCGATGCGTTCGCGCAGGCGCGCTCCCTCGTCGGTGTCGGCCACCGTGCGGGGCATGTCGTAGGCGGCAAGCACGCGGCGCTCGGCATGGATGTCGGCGGTACCTTCCACGGCGGCGTCGCGGGAGATGAGCGGCTCGTTGGCATCGAGGAACAGCCCCTCAGCGTTCGAAACGAGCGTAAAGCCCGCCAGTCCCGTCGTCTTCTGGTAGGCCGCCGAGAAGCCGCCATCGATGCAGAGCACCCGTCCGCCCGCCTTCACGGGGTCCTCGCCGTCCTTCACCTTCACCGGCACGTGCCCGCAGATGATGCGCGAGGTGGCCGGATCCATGCCGAAGTCGCGGAAGATGCCGTCGACGACCGCTTCGTCATCGAGCAGCGAGTAGAACGGGTTCTTCACCTCTTTGCGGGCCGCTTTGTCGGCGATGAGGTACAGCTCGAAGGTGGCCATCTTGCTCTTGGCGAACAGGGGCGAGCCAGGGCCGAGCCACAGGTACCACAGCATGTCGAGCCCGCGCTTGCGCTCGGCCTCGTCGGTGGCCGAGAACGCCGCGCGCACCGAGGCGTCCACCATGTCGTAGAGGGCGCGACCCCGGTAGGTCTCGCCGAACAGGGTCACTTCCAGAAGCGATCCGTCGTCGGCCAGGGGCACGCAGGCGTGCAGCATGAGGTTGCCGTTCTCGATCTTGTACAGGCTGCCCCGATCTAGGAAAAAGCGCATGTGGCGCTGCAGGCGCTCGCTGCCGGTGAACGCGGCGCACAGCTGCTCGATGACAGCGGCCTCGTCCTCGGTGAGGCGGTAGGGGTCGTCCCAGTCGACGGTGGGGAAGGTCGTGTCCAGCAGCTCGTACTCGACGCCGTCCACGACGACCGTTCCGCGCTTACGGTCGATCAGGTGCAGAAGGTTGCGATCGTCCAGGCCGAACGAGGGGTTCTCCGCGATAAGTGCCGCCTCCACCTTGAACTGGATAACGGCCATGGCCTTCTGGACCTTCTCGGTGAGGCGCGTCTCGGCCTCGGAAAGCCCCGGATTGCCCTTGAGGGCGAAGGCGGCGCAGGGGTCGTTCGCGTAGGCGTCGGCGGCGAAGGTGGCCAAGGGGCGCAGGTTGATGCCGTAAGCGTCCTCCAGAATGGACAGGTTGCCGTAGCGGGCGCAGATGCGCACAACGTTGGCCACGCTGCCGGGGCTGCCGGCAGCGGCGCCCATCCACAGGATGTCGTGGTTGCCCCACTGCACATCGACGTTGGGGTAGGAAAGGAGCTCGTCCATGATGAGCTGGGGCGCCGGCCCGCGGTCGTACACGTCGCCGATGAGGTGGAGCTGGTCGACGACGAGGTGCTGGATGAGAGCGCCCAGCACCTCCAGGAGGGCCGCGCCCTCGCCGGAGGCGACGAGGCTTTCGATGATCGCCTCGCGATAGGGCTGTCGGGCCGGCGTGCTGCGCCCGGCGACGAGCTCCTCGGCGATGGCGAGGTCGTCAGGCAGAAGCGCGCGCACCTCGTCGATGGTGCGGTCGCCGGCGGCCCGACGAGCGATTTTGGCCAGGCGCGCGGCGGCTTCGGCAAGCCATGCGTCGGCGTCTTCGACGTGCCCCAAAGCGTAAGCGCAATGTTCGGCAGGATAGCAGGCGAGTGCGAGCAGCGCGGCTTTCTCGTCGTCGTTCAGCGTGCTGCCGAAAACCTCTTCGATGAGCGCGCGCATCGCGCCTGAGCCACCGCGCAGCACATGGGAGAAGGCGTTGTACTCGCCGTGGATGTCCGAGGCGAACAGCTCGGTTGAGCGCGGCAGCGTAAGGCGCCCCTCCAGCTCCGCGATTTCCGCCGCCACGTCGGCTCGTGTCGGGTACAGCTCGGAAAGTGCCTCCGTGTACGTCCGCCCGCTTGCTTCCATAAACGCCTCCTTGCGTCCGTGCCCCGCGTCAGTTGCATCGCCCTATTGTATCTGCTTGGGCGTGCCTGTGCAGCGCGGGCGCGCAAAATTGGCGCTTCGGAATGCGAGAGGGCGGGCGAGCCGCATTGCTGCCTAGTACTTCTCCCAGAGCTTCAGCTCCAGGTAGGAGGCGGTCACGCAGGCGGCGAAGCCGACGATGATGAGGGCGAAGGCGACGTTGGCCGCCTTGGGGGAGAGCCGCGAGAAGCCCTCGCAGACGAGCGGGAAGATGACCCATACATATATCATGGCCACCAGTCCGATGAAGAAGTCGTTCACGAGCCACGCCTGGCCGAACACGTTGCCTGGCAGTTGAGAGTTGTCCCAGAAGGGGTATTCGCCGGTCGTGGGATCGGGCTGGTTGATGAGCCAGCCCATGACCAGCTCCAGCACCATGGCCGCGAGAATAGCAATGACGAACGATTCCAGAAACGCGCCCCACAGCGTTTTGCGGTGCAGGATCAGCCGCTCCTTCAAAGGCTCGATGAGCAGCGTCATGAATACCGCGCCGAAGCCGTACACCCAGTAGGGGTGGTACCACGGGTCGGTCCACACGGCGTAGTCGTCGGCCACGATGCCGAAGAGGTGGTCCATGAGCCAGCAGTAGGGCATTTCGAGCCAATGCCCCAAGATGCAGCACAGGCAGAAGCACACGGCCAGCGCGCGCCAGAAATCCCAGGTGCGCGGCGCGAAGTAGCCTATCTCATCCTTTTCGGTCAATTTATGTATCCTGAGAAACGCCATGGCTGCTTCTTCTCTTCGGCTCCTTCGACCCCTTCGGACGGTCGATAGCTCAAGGGTACTCCCTGAAACGCCCGCGCGACGCCGCGATCGCCTTCCATCGTTCAGCTTTTGACTCAACGTTGCTTGCCTGTTGCCGAACGGGCTTTCTGGAATTTGCTACACTGGGAACATCCGTGGAAGGGAGGATGTATGCGCGTTGTGTATCGGGAAGACCAGCAGCAGCGGGAGCACGAGGTGCTCTCCGAGGAGGCCGCCTTCGCCGACGGCACCGAGGGGCGCCGCTCCTCCAGCGAGCCTGACGCGCTGCGCACCGACTACCAGCGCGATCGCGACAAGATCTTGCACTCGAAATCGTTTCGGCGGCTTTCCCACAAGACCCAAGTGTTCCTCGCTTCCGAGGGCGACCACTTCCGCACGCGGCTCACGCACACGTTGGAAGTGGCGCAGATTGCCCGCACCATCACGCGGGCGCTCGGGCTGAACGAGGATCTGACCGAGGCCATCTCGCTCGGCCACGATCTGGGCCACACCCCCTTCGGCCATACCGGCGAGGCGGCGCTGGCCGCGTGCCTTGCGCGCCATAAGGGGCTCGCGCCCGGCACGTCCGAGGCCGCGGCGCTCTACCGCCACAACGAGCAGTCGGTGCGCGTGGTGGAGCGCATCGAGAACGGCGGCGCGGGTCTGAACCTCACTTTTGAAGTGCGCGACGGCATCTTGAACCATACGGGCGACCTGCAGGCCGAAACCTGCGAGGGCCGCATCGTGGGCACCGCCGATCGCATTGCGTACGTGAACCACGACATCGACGACGCCATCCGTGCAGGGATTCTGCGCGAGGCCGATCTGCCGGATACGACCCATCGGGTGCTCGGCGCCAACCACTCGGCCCGCATCGAGACGCTGGTCACCGACATGGTGCGCACCTCGGCGGAGACGGGGGACATCGCCATGAGCCCCGAGGTGTGGGACGCCATGATGGAGCTGCGGGCGTTTCTGTTCGAAAACGTGTACACGGCGCCTTCGGTCATGGCCGAGGTGGAGAAGGCGAAGCACTTGCTGGCGGATCTGTTCGACTACTACGCCGCGCATATCGACGAGGTGCCCGAGGACTACCGCGCCATCTCCGAAGGCGACGATCTGCGCGCCGTCACCGACTACATCGCCGGCATGACCGATCGCTACGCCACCGCCACCTACCAGCGCCTGTTCATCCCCCACGCCCTTTCGTATTAGAGAAGGCGGCGGCCCTTCTTCAGCTGGTACAGCTCGTAGGGGCGTGTGACGGCGCCGAGGCGGCAGGCGCGGAAGCACATCCCGCAATGGCGGCAAAGTGTCTGGTCGATGACGGGCACGGGGCTCGCCGTCGTAAGGGCCCCGTGGGGGCACACTTTCTGGCAGGCTCCGCAGCGACAGCACAGGTGGTTGTCTATGACGTAGTAGGTCTGGCGCACCGTCTCTCCTTCGCTCCTCGTTGCGGCTGTCGTCGGCCGGCCCCGAATCGTGTTGGCGTCATGTCGCGGATCCTCTTTCGGCGTCGATGCCAGTGTAGCAGGTCGCGGGGCTCTATCTCTACAGGGCAACAACGCATGAAGGCTGATGCCACTGTATCGATGGCGGTACGCTATGCTTGTTCCGCGACGGCGTCAAGAAGCCGTCGAGAAAGTTGGAAAGGATGCAACGATGGAAAATCCCCTGGTCGCAGGCGTGCTCGTGGCGCTCCTCGTGCCGTTTCTGGGGAACACCCTGGGGGCGGCGCTCGTTCTGTTCGCGCGCCATGGCATGTCCGAGCGCTTCACCAAGGCGCTTTTGGGCTTCGCGGCCGGCGTCATGATCGCCGCCAGCGTGTGGAGCCTCATCACGCCGGCGCTGGAGGCGGCCGAGGGAGGGCCCGTGCCGGCGTGGGCGCCGGCTGCCGTGGGCTTTCTCGGCGGCATGCTGCTGCTTTTGGTCATCGACCACTTCACGCCCCATCTGCATGTGGGCTCCGACGAGCCGGAGGGCCCCGCTTCCACGCTGAAGAAGCCCACCATGATGCTGGCGGCGCTGGCTATCCACAACCTGCCCGAGGGCATGGCCGTGGGAGTGGTGCTCGCGGGCTTTCTGGCGGGGGATCCCACCATCACCTTGGCGTCGGTGACGGCGCTTTCTGTCGGCATTGCCATTCAGAACGTGCCGGAAGGCGCCATCGTGTCGCTGCCCTTAGCCACCAATGGCCTCTCGCGGCCGCGCGCGTTTCTGGCAGGCACGCTGTGCGGCGCCGTGGAGCCGGCAGGCGCGGCGATCATGGTGGCCATCACGGGGCTCGTGACCCCGCTTCTGCCGGTGGTTCTGGCCTTCGCCGCCGGCGCCATGATGTACGTGGTCACCGAGGAGCTCATCCCCCAGACCCAGCAGGGCCGCCACACCAACATCGGCACCATCGGCGTCGCCTTCGGCTTCGTCCTCATGATGGTGCTGGACGTGGCGCTGGGGTAGGGGAGGTCGCGGACGCTTCTAACAGGCGTCGGCGCCGCAGGGGGTGGCGCGTTCGATGAGGCGCGCATCGCCCGTGACGATGTCATAGAAGCGCAGGCCCCCGGCCAAATGGCTCACGTCGGCAAACCCGTGGCCCGCCAACATGCGGGCGGCCACGTAGCTGCGCAGGCCGCTTTGGCAGACGAGGCGCACGGGCAGCGCGGGATCCAGCTCGTCTAAGCGCTCGCGCAGTTCGTCTAGGGGGATGTTGCGGAAACCGGGCAGGGAGCCGCGCTCGAACTCGGCGGGCGTGCGGATGTCGATGAGCTGCACCGACCCGTCGCGCGGCAGCTTCGCCACCTCGTCCCAGCGGTACTGGGACACAAGCCCCAAGGCGAGGTTCTCCACCATGAAGCCGGCCATGTTCACCGGGTCTTTCGCGGAGGAGTAGGGCGGTGCGTAGGCGAGGTCGAGGTCCTTGAGCTGGATCGCGGAAAGCCCCGCGAAAATGGCCGTGGCCAGGACGTCGATGCGCTTGTCGACGCCCTCGTAGCCGATGGCCTGGGCGCCGAGCAGGCGGTACGTCTCGCGCTCGAACACCACTTTCAATGTCATGACCTTGCCGCCGGGGTAGTAGCCGGCGTGGCTCATGGGGGAGAGCACCACGGCGTCGTGCGTGATGCCGGCGCGCTCGCAGGCGGCCTCGGAGAGCCCGGTGGCGGCGGCCGTCAGGTCGAACACCTTGATGACGGACGTGCCCTGGGCGCCGGCGAAGCGGCTGTCGAGCCCGCAGATGACGTCGGCTGCTACGCGCCCCTGCTTGTTTGCCGGCCCGGCGAGCGAGATGAGCGCGTCGTCGCCGGTGACGAGGTGGCTCACCTGCACGGCGTCGCCCACGGCGTAGATGTCCTCGATGCCGGTCTCCATGCGGTCGTTCACGACGATGCTGCCCTTGATGCCCGTTTGAAGCCCCGCCGCATCCGCAAGGGCCGTATCGGGCGTGACGCCGATGGCGAGCACCACCATGTCGGCGCGCAGCGGCTCTTCGCCGGCCAGGAGCACGTCGACGCCGCCATCGCGCTCCTCGAAGCCCTCCACGGAGCGCCCCAGCGCCAGACGCACCCCGTGGGCGCGCATCTCCTGGTGGATGAGGGCGGCCATGTCGGCGTCGAAGGGGCTCATGAGGTGGCGCGGCCGCTGCACGATGGTCACGTCCAGCCCCAGCTCGCGCAGGTTCTCGGCCACTTCCAGGCCGATGAACCCGCCGCCGCACACCACGGCCGAGCGCGGGCTTTCCGCATTGATGAAGTCCTTCATCGCGAAGGTGTCCTCGACGGTGCGCAGGGTGAAAAGCCGGTCGAGCCCCGTGCCGGGAAGCTTCGGCTGGGTGGGTCGCGCGCCGGGCGAGAGGATGAGCTTGTCGTAGGGCTCCTCGAACACCTCGCCGGTATCCAGGTTGCGCACGGTCACCACATGGCGCTTTGCGTCGACGGCCTCCACCTCGTGGCGGGTGCGCATATCCACGTTGAAGCGGGCGCGGAAGCTCTCGGGGGTCTGCAGGGTGAGGGCGCTCTTATCGGCGATGGTGCCCCCGATGTAGTAGGGCAGCCCGCAGTTGGCGTAAGAGATGTAGCCGGACCGCTCGAAGACGACGATCTCGGCGCTCTCGTCCAGCCGCCGCAATCGGGCCGCCGCAGTGGCCCCGCCGGCCACGCCTCCTACGATGACTACTTTCATGGAAGCTCCCTTCTCGCGATTTCTCCTGCCCGTAGCATAGCAGAGCCTCGTCCCCGCCGAAACCAGCTCGTAGTCCTTGCTGCCAAAGTCCATGCCACTAGCGGGCCTCACGTTGAAGGCGCGGGACGGCGAAGGCCTCGAAGGCGGCGAGCGCCGGGGAGGGGCGCCCGGGCGGCGCGGCGATGCCGATCTCCACGATGCGCGCCGGCGCCAGGGGCACCACGGCCACCTCGGCCTCGGCGGTGCGGGCGTAGATGTCGTTCATGAGGGCGATGCCGAGCCCCGCCTCCACCAGCGCGAAGGCGGCGGAGGTGTCGTGGACGGCGTAGGCGGCCCGCGGGCGGATGCCGGCGGTGGCCAGGGTGCGCCCTGTCGCCGTTTGTGGCCGCGGTGCTGGGGGCGGTGTTTCTGGGCGAAGCGGTCACGCCGTGCCGTCTGGCCGGCATGGCCCTGATCGCGGTCGCGATGCTCGTCGCCAGCCTGCCGCGCGGCCTCACCCCGCGCGCCATCGGGCAGCGCCTGCGCCGGCCGCGCCCCTCCCGGGCCGTGCGGTAACCGGGGCGTCTTCCGGAGGCGCTCCAGCGCACCTCCGCCAGCGCGGGCGGTGCCCCAGTTCACAGCTGGGCGACGGTTGGGCGCGGGCCGGGTGACAACGGGGCGCTCCCGAGGTGGAACGGCGCGGCGGGCCTTAGGCTCGTCGATGGCGCCGTTCGCCCTGCCGCCCCCGTTGGGGGCGGGGGCGCGGTCCGTTCGCGACAAAGGAGTCCATCATGGCAGAAACCAGCCCCTCCTTCACCGTCACCATGAACGACGGGAAGAGCACACAACCGGAACAGCCCGTCCCCGAGCCGGCTAGCAAGCAGCTCACCTGGACTGACGGCAAGCAGACCATCAAATACACCGCCACTGCCGAGATGCTGCCGTTGCATACCGACGACGGCACGCTCATCGGGCACATGTTCGCTCTCTCCTACGTAAGCGATGCGGCCGACAAGTCCGATCGCCCCGTCACCTTCTGCTGGAACGGCGGCCCGGGCGGCTCGTCGGCCATGGTCAACATCGGCGGCTTGGGCCCGCGTCGCGTGCCCATCAATACCATCAAGCAGCTGCCCTGCCCCACGAAGCCCGAGGACAATCCCTACTCGCTTCTGCCCACGACCGACCTGGTGTACCTGGACGCCACGGGCACTGGCTACTCGAAGGTGGCCGAGGGCTACGACCCGAAGAAGGTCTGGGGCGTCGACGGCGACGCTGACGCCTTCATGCGCGGCATCGCCCAATGGCTCACCACTCACGAGCGTTGGAACACGCCTCTGTACCTGTACGGCGAGTCCTACGGCACCATGCGCAACTCGGTACTCATGCGCGTGCTCGGTGAGCGCGGCATCGCGCTGACCGGCGTCATCGAGCAGTCCACCATTCTCGATTACGCGCCGACGCTTTCGGGCAACGACCTGTACTACATGGGCATGCTGCCGGTCTACGCCGCCACGGCCAACTACTTCGGCAAGGCCGGCGCCGGCGTCGACCAGTTCGAGTGGTTCGACCGCGCCTGGAGGTTCGTCGATGAGAAGTACGGTCGCGCCCTCATCGCGAGCGACTCCATCACCCCAGAAGAGGAGCACGAGCTGGCCGTCGAGATGAGCGAGCTCATCGGGCTTCCGGCCGAGTTCATCGAGGGCAAGCACCTGCGCATCGAGCTGGACATCTTCCGCAAGACCATCATGGCCGACGAGGGCCTGTTCACCGGCCGCTACGATACGCGCTTCACCGAGCCGGCCTACATGGATGTGCAAGGCGACAACGAGTTCTTCGCCGGAGAGGATCCCTCCGGCGACGCCATCATGACGCCGGACCAGTCCGCCTGGATGAAGCTCGTCCAGGAGACGGGCTTCAAGGGCTCGCCGATCAACCTGCTGCTTTCCATGAAGGTGAACGAGGAGTGGAACTGGACGCACCAGGCCCCCGGCACCATGGGCAGCCCCGTGTGCCCGAACACCGCCTACGATATGGGCACGGCCCTGCGTCGCAACCCGTTCTGCCGCGTGCTGTTCTTCGGCGGCATCCACGATGCGGCCACGCCGTTCTGGAACGTGAAGCACTCCATCTCGAAGATGTTCTTGCCCGAGTCCATCACGAGCCGCATCGAGTACAAGGTGCATGAGAACGGGCACATGGCCTACGAGGACCTGCCCACCTTGGAGAAGATGGCACCGGAGCTGGCCGCCTTCTACGAGAAGAGGCACGAGGCGTAAAACGCGCTGTATTGCTTGTGCGGATGCTTGGAACTGCAGATGCATGAAAACGGCCGCCGCCCTTTGAAGGACGGCGGCCGTTCTGTATGGCTCTGCGAAGTGCTTACGGGCGCGACAGGCCGTCGACGGGAAGCACGGCGCCCGACACGTAGCTGGACATATCGCTGGCCAGGTACAGACAGGCACAGGCGATGTCCTCTGGCTCGCCCATGCGGCCGAGCGGGATGGACTCGATGAGCGGCTTGATGACCGAGTCGGGCAGCGCGTCCACCATGTCGGTGTGGGTGACGCCCGGGGCCACGGCGTTCACGCGGATCTTGTGCTTGGCCAGTTCGCGGGCGAGCGACAGCGTGAGCCCGTTCACGGCGAACTTGCTCGTGGGATAGGCGAAGCCCGAGGGCTGGCCGTACTTGCCCACCATGGAGCTCGTATTCACGATGGAGCCGCCCTCGCCCTGCTCGATCATGATACGCGCCGCCGCCTGGGTGCACACGAACACGGCGGTCACGTTGATGGACATGACCTTGTTGAACTCCTCCAAGGTGTAGTCCACGAGCGGCGTGCGGGAGCTGACGCCTGCGTTGTTGCATAGCACGTCCAAACGGCCGAAGCGGTCGACCACTGAGGCGAAAGCCGCCGCTACGGAATCGGGGTCGGTCAGCGAGGGCGCGATGCCCATGACGTTGTCGGTGAAGCCCTCCTCAGCGAGCTTGGCCAAGGCCGCATCCACGGTCTCCTGGCGCGAGCCGGCCAGCGCCACCTTCGCGCCGTTCTTCAGAAACTCGCGAACGATAGTGAACCCGATGCCGCGCGTGCCGCCGGTGACGATGGCCACCTTTCCTTCTACGATGCCCATGGGCGTCCTTTCTCTAGGGTAAACTCGCATAATCATATCGCGGAGGAACTGCCCCGTTGGTTTCGGGACGGTTACAAAGCGAGAGGCTCAGAGCGAAGGCTAGGGCAGAGAGGGGCAAGGGCAGGGGCGGGGCGCAAGTCGGCAGCTGCTAATTCCGCGCCCAGCGCTCGTTCTCGTCGCACCACATGAACAGCTCGTAGACGCGAAGGCTGGGGGCGATCAGGTAGGTCTCGGGCGTGAAGCCGAATGCGGGGCTGTCGCCGTTGACGACGGCGGTGCCCAAAAGCATCTCCGGCGTGGCCTGGGTGCGGCGGTGCTCGGCGGCGATGCGGGCCGCCTCGTCGGGGTGCTCTTCCAGCCAGCACTCGGCCTGGGCTTCCACATGGCGCATCTCGGCCAGCAGCGCCTCGCGGCGCAGGGCGCGCAGTTCGTCGATGCGGTCGTAGTAATCGATGCGCACCCGTGGCGTGCGCACGCCCTCGGTCACGTAGAGGCGCACGAGCTCCATGGGCATGCGTTGGGCGAGATCGTGCAGGCCGGCGCTGAACTCCTTGGACTTGCGCCATGTGGAACGAGCAAATGCCACTTCAGTGGTAATCATAAGGGCCCCTTTTGTCGTTTCAGCAGTGTTTGAAGCCACGCGCTCACTATAGCACGCGCGTACTCGCGGCGCGAGGGCGATTCTGTGTCGGTTTGCTGGCGATTTCAGGGAAAGGGAGGGTGGTCTGGATGGCGTCCGGCTTTTCAAGCCAAAACCTGCAGAAAGTCCACCGCCGCGCGACGGGGAGGGTCGTACGCGCGGCGGGGGCGATGGTTGGCGGTTGGTGAAGCGGGCTCACGGGAAGGCGAAATGGACGAATGAGCCTTCCCGTGCTCGCAGGCTGCTATTGAGCGGCGCCGGAGAGCAGCTTCGCCACGTGACGGCCCTCAACGGAGCTGCGGCCGCAGGCCACGCCTACGACATACTCGGGATAGTTACCCGAGAAGAAGCTGCCGGATACGTCACCAGCGGCATACAGGCCCTCGATGACGTTCAGCTCCGGATCGAGCACCTGGCAGTTCTCGTTAATGCGCAGACCGTCGATCGTGGTGAGCAGCGAGCCGCCGAACCAGCAACCGTAGAAGGGGGGCTGGCGGATGGCGGAGAGGCGGTAGGCCTCCTTGCCGAAGTCCTCGTCCACCTGGTTGTCGTAGAAGCCGTTGTAACGCTCCACCTCGGCGAGGAAGTTATCCTTGTCCTGGCCGGTGAAGCCGAGCATGTCGGCCAACTCTTCAATGGTGTCGGCTTTCATGAGGATGCCGGCCTCTTGGGAAGCGGCAGTGTACTCGTCGTAGGTCATGCCCATCTCGATGTAGGGCACCACGCGCGAGCAGCCGACGGTTTCGAAGCGCAGCATATCGTCCATCATGTTGCTGTCGTAGACCTGGCACCACACCCCGCCGGGCTGGTAGGTGGCGGCGAAGCAGATGAAATCGTAGGGGGTAGACTCGTTGGCGAAGCGTTGACCGCGGCGATTCACCTTCATGAAGGGCTGGCTGCCGATGTTCTCTTGGAAGATGCTGCCACGGAACATGGCGCCTTCGCCTTCGCCCTCGTAGCCGGCATCCACGCCAGGAGCCACGGCCCCACGGTCGAAGACCATGGGGGCGGCGTCCTTGTCTTTAGAGGCTCCGGCCCACAGCCCCGCCTTGATGCCGTCGCCTGTGCAAGTGGGATTGAAGCTGGAGGCGGTGCAGCAGGCTACAGCGGAGGGCTGCAGGGCGGTCATCATCACGGGGTTGGCCGCGTAGCCGCCCGTGGCGAGCAGGGTGTTTTTAGCATTGATCTGCTTCATACCGTCTTTGGTTTCGAAGATAGCGCCTGTCACCTTGCCATCGGCGTGAACAAGCTTCACCATCTTATGCTCGAACAGAATGTCGTGACCTTGGCCGGACAAGCGCTCGGCGATGACGTCGTTGCGCGTGGGCGGGACGTAAGAGGGCTCCCACAGGTGCTGCACATAGGGCACATAGTAGTCGGTACCGCCCGTGGCGTGCTCGGGCGGCATGTCCAGCATGACCTCTTTGCCGGCGTCTTTCATTACCTCGGTCACCCAATCAATGTATTCGGCCGAATCGTCGATCCAGCGCTTGATGAGCTTCTGGTTGCACTTGCCGGAGGCGTAGCGCGTCAGCTCGTTCAAGAGCTTCGGCCGGTCGATGGTCACGTTGTTGGCCTTGGCGTAAGCGGTGTCTACGCCGCCGAGGTACTCGCGGGTCTCGGGAACCTGGTTGCTCTTATCGCAGGCAATGAAGTTGAGGCCCAAATCGGCCGCCGCGCCAGCAGCGGCAAGGCCGGCCGTGCCGGCGCCAATGATGAGGAAGTCGGTGTCGAGGGTTTCGACGATGTCGCTCTCGGCGACTTCGGGCTCTGCGCCAAGCCAGTCTTCTGCGGCCGCCGTGGCTTCGGGCGTCGCGGCTGCGCCACCAGTTGCTCCGAGGTCTTTCTCGGCCGAAGTCTGGGGCGCGCATCCTGCCAAGCCCATGGCCCCCACGGCGGCCACGGCGCCAAGGCCGAGGAAGTCGCGGCGGTTCATCTTCATCGATTCTTTGCTCATAGTCCCTCCTGTATCGTGGATCTCTCTTGCGTCGACGAGCGGTGTGATTGGCCGTCGCAATGCGTCATCATGGAGGAACTGCGCGATAGAGGCCATCGCTTGCGCGCGGTTATTCGAGAAATCACCTCTCTGAGGTGATACCGCTACCAGGGGTTTTCTGAACCTGAGGGAGGCGAGTTGCTATACTTCTCTTTTGAGGAGGGACTCCTGTGGAGTGCGGGTGCGATGACATGAGAGGCTCGGGGAGGGAATCGATGGGAAAGGCAATAACCAAGGACAGCGTATTTGACTCGATGCGTCGTGTTGAAGCGGCGCTCAAGTTGCGCTACATGGGCATTGGGTTTGTCTGGGCGTGGCTGTATTGCACCTATGCAACGTCAGCGGTGTTTCCCTATCGAAGCGGTCAGTCCATCAACTCCGATGAATCATGGCTCCTCTCGGCGGTAGCTGTCGTGCTCGGATTTTTCGTCGGCGGCTTGTTGCTGAGTCGAAGACCGCTCGGGGCCCGCTGCTTGCGAAGATTTTCCATAGCGGCAGCGCTGCTTTTGGCAGCGGGAACCATTGTTTCGGCTCTGGGTGCATTTGCGTTGGGGCTTGCGTGGCTGGGAGGGGCCATGACAGGCGTGGGCTATGCGTTGCTCAGCCTGCTGTGGGCCCGTGCGCTCATGGTGCTGGATGTGGAGGAGCTGGAAGCGGTAGTGCCTCTCTCGTCGCTAGTTATCGTGCCGTGCGTTGTGGTATACCCTCTGCTGGAGGGGGTTGTGGGCGTAGTGGCGACGGCGTCGCTGCCGTTGATGTCCGGCGTCTTGCTTCTCCTTTGCTTGCGTGAGGGGGCTAAACGGTGCGGCGTCGAAGAGGCGGCGTCAGGCGTTGGGGGGATGTCGCCCTACCTCAAGGAAGCTGAAGCGTCGGGCGCCGCTTCAGCTTCGTCGGGTGCCGGCGCGTCTCTATCCCGACGCTTCGGAATTGCAGAATCGTGGGGCTTCTATCTTGGACGCGTCGCGGTTGTTCTCGTGGTGCTGTATCTCGCCATCGGGTGGCAGGCCGCTTTGGCCGATGTCCGCGACAGTATGCATGCGCTCATCGATCTTGATGTCTCCATGCTCATTTCCAGCCTTGCCAGCGTAGCTTTGGGCATTGCCATCGTATTCTTTTCGAGAAGGGTGAGTTTCACGGGGTTGTTCCGCTGGGCGGTTCCGTGCGTGATCATAACGCTTGTACTGCATGGGTCTTCCGGTCTGTGGGCCGGATTTGTCTCCAACGCCATCGGGGATACTCTTGATTCGCTCATTCAGGTGCTGGTGTATTTGTTTGCGATCACTCTTGCCAAGCAAGGAAAGGCGCCTGTGGCCTTGGGCGTGGGGCTTCTCAATGGCTCCGTGCAGCTGGGTGTGCTTTTTGGCAACCTTGCGGGGAGCGCATGCGCTGGTCCCGCCGCGGCGTCTTCTGAGGTTGCCTTTCTGTCGGCGCTCATCTGCCTCGTGGCCCTCGTTGGCATTGTGGCGCCCCAGCGCGAACCGATTGAAGTGCGGCCGATGGCTGAGGCGGGTTCGGATGCGCTTGAGCACTCACTCATGGTGGGGTGCGAACTGCTGCAGAAGAAATTCGGCCTGTCTGATCGCGAGACGGAAATTGCCTTTCTCCTAGCCCGTGGTTACAGTCGTCCCTATATCCGCGAGAAGCTGTTCATCTCCAAGAACACGGTGGCAACGCATATCAGGCACATCTATGGAAAACTCGGCATTCACTCGAAAGAGGAACTTATCGATTTAGCTACCGAGGCGGCAAGGAAATAGAAGGCTCGGAGCTGCCTCTTCTCTCGATGCCTTTACGGAGATGTCTTTGTGGGCGTTTTCTGGGCGCGATGGGCAGGGCGGTGCTTGGTCGTGTGTTGCTTCTAGCCGAACAGCAGATGCAAGAAATCGATGCGCTTCTGCAACCCTTCGTAGATGAAATCGGTGCGGTCGTACATTGAAGGGTTCTCGTCGAGAAAATCGCTGGCCCATTCGGGGAATCCCGCGAGTTTGTCCAGATCGAGCCAAGAGGTGTCGCCTATGAGACGCAGCTGCCGGTCGGCGTCTTCGTAGAAGGGACGCATATTCACCACGAAGGGCGTGTAAGCCAGCTCTCGCGTGGGCACGCGGCACCAGAGGCTCGAGCCGGTGTCGAACAACGGGGCAGCGCGGTACTCGAGGGTTTCCACATCGCGGATGAGACCGAAGTTGCGCCAGTGACGATCGGTGTTGGCCATGATGTCGTCGCAGAGGATCATCTTTCCGAGGGCTGTTTCGATGTCCTCCACGCCCAGCGCGACGCAGCATTCCACGTAATGACGGTAGCTGTCGCGGTGGGGGACCTGAGGGAGAACCTCGTTCACGTAGTAGGCGGGGATGAACTCCTCGGTGGGGCCGACGAAGTTCGGGCACGAGCTGACCGGCGCGCCGCCCCATTCGATCAGCGTGTAGGGAACGTAGTCTCCGTCAGACAGCAGGCGCGAGAAAAGCTCCGTGGCGATAACCTCGTTGTAGGGTTCCTGATCGAGCAGCGTACCTCCCTTGAGCAAGCATCGCTCGCCATTGCGGCACACCCAGCGTTTGGAAAGAACGCCGTCGGAGGTGTTGTCGGGGGAGTCGAGGCCCACGTCGGCCATCCATTCTTCGACCGGCGCTTCGGAGAAATCGTTCTCGAAGTAGTTGACGTCGCTCCAGCGAATCTCGCTTCCATAGGGCTTGATCCAGTACTGGTCGGAAAGGGAGAGCCCCATACTTTTGAAGGGGAGATCATAGGTGTCGGCAACGCCGAGCTCGACCAGCTTCGCTTCGATGCCGTGGCGCGCCTTCGGAATGGCACGATGACACCACCAGTAGGAAAGTGCGGTTTTCGAGGCTTTTGTTCCCCGCGGGGACATGATGGAAAGGGGAGCGCGTTTGGCGTCGATGATCTCATCGGCATCGAGAAATTCTCCCGTCGAGGCGTCGAAACGGAAAGCGAGCACCTCATGGTCGCGGTTCATGAGCAGGTAACGGGAGATGTTTGGCTGGCTCAGGCGCGCGCTTGGTCGGCCGCGACCGGGGTTGTGCTCGCGGCGTGCCTCGACGCTCTTTTCGTCTATGAGCCAAATGCCCGCAACTTGTTCGGCGGCTAACACGCCGCTTCTGATGAGCTGGCGAACACGGGCGGGGCTCACGCCGAGCTTTGCGCTGGCTTCGGCAACGGTAATGCTGAACATGGGCTCCTCCAAAAAATCTTTCGATTGCGAAATATTATCACGGAATTAGTAATTCTAGAAAAATCTTTCGAAATCGAAAGATTTTTCTAGAAGGAAGACGCCATCCCGCAAGCAATCAAGAGAATGGCCAGGAAACCAAAGTTCAGCACGCTGAACAGGGCGAGGAAGCGACCAGTGGATAGCTCGGGCAACGCGGTCGCTCGGGGGAAGATTTTGCGCACGCTGGTGAAGTGCTGCAGCGTGATGAGGCTCGCAAGTGAGCCAACAAGGGTGCCGGCGCCTCCGATGTTCACGCCGACGAGCAGGGGCTGCCATGCGCCCGTGAAATGGGAGAGCAGCACAGCGGCGGGCACGTTGCTGATGATCTGGCTTAAGCCGGCGCTCACGAGCAGGCCGTGATCGGCCATGAGGGGCGAGAGCCATGCGGACACCTCTGGCACGCGCGCCAGGTTGCCCGCGAACACGAAGAAGCAGGCGAAGGTGGCGAGTAGGCCCCAGTCCACGGCAGCCAAGGCGCGCCGGTCGAGGGCGGCGAGCGCGGCGGCTACGACGGCGACGGCGGCGGCGACGGGCACGATGCGGAATACGGCCAGCAGGGTGAGGGCGACAAGCGTTCCGTAGATTGCCAGGCGCCGTCGGCTGAGCGGCATCGGCACGGCGAGACTGCGCGTATCGTCTCGGCCACAGCTGCCGTTCGACTGACCGCACAGCCACCAGGTGCAGGCGACGATGCCGGCGGTCGACAGCGCGAAGGGCAGTGCCATAGCGGTCAGGAAATCGCCGAGGCCGAGCCCGTAATAGGAATAGAGGTAGAGGTTTTGCGGGTTGCCGAAGGGAACGATCATGCCGCAGAGGTTCGCAGCCAGGCTCTGCAGCACGAACACGGGAGCCACGAGACGGGGGAGGTTCGCGCCCATAAGGGTGGCCGCCGAAAGCGGCAGCATCATGATGAGGGCCATGTCGTTGGTTGCCACGCACGAGAGCACGGCCGTTGTGAGCACGAGGGCCAGCGCGAGGGGCCCAGGTCTGCGAAACCGTGCGATGACGGCGCGGGCCGCCCGGTCGAAAGCGCCCATGAGCCGCAGCGCGCTCGCCACGGCCAGCACGCAGAACAGGCATCCAAGTGTCTTCCAATCGAAATACCCCAGATAAGCCTCGTCGGGCGGCACCGCCGGTGCGGAAGCCGCAGCCGCCACCGCCGCCACGACGAGCACAGCGTGCTCGCGTAGAAAGGCAGCAGGAGTGGTGGCGGAGATACGCAAGGGACGCTCTTTCTCGAAACAGGACAGTGCCCGTAGTGTACCCCAATGTCGCACAAACAAAGAGCGCCGTTACCGGGATGAGCAGTAGCCCCGAGCCACCCGGGAAGGGCTTTGCTCTCGAGGGAGGCCTTTTTTGCACGAGATCTCGAGTTATAAGCGTCTGAACTCTGCGTTGCGTTCGGTCTTCGGAAGAAGTTTTTGGAAAACACCTGGTCAAAGCTTCGCGCGCATCGAGACTATTCCGGGTCACTGAAGGATCTGTCTCCTAAGGCTCATAACCGGTGATTTGCTGCAATTTCGAGGTGGTTCGTCGACCGAGAACGTGAGTGAGTGCTCTTATGCCTATCTTTTATGGGCCATGACGAACATGCAGTTGCTTTTGACGAGAGTGCCCGCGACAATAGGGAAAACGATGCGGAAAGCGGCGGCCCGGCCGCCGCTTCGAAGCAGGCGTCTCGGAAGAGGCCATCGACGAGTTCGTTACCCCCTACGCCGAGTGGCCGCGCAGTTTAACCTTCACAAAACTGGTCAAGTTGCCTTGCCAATTATTGAAAAACTGGCAGAGTTACTTGGCCAGTTACGGGGACGTTAGATTCTGCGCGTCCCCGCTGTCTGCCTCTTCGCGACCTGCTATGCGATCTCGATAAGGTCGCCGGGGGCGATGGTGCCGCCGGCGAGCACCTTGCAGAAGACACCCTCCCGGGGCATGATGCAGTCGCCCATCTGGTGGTAGATGGCGCAGTGGGCGTGGCACTGCTTGCCGATTTGGGTCAGTTCCAGCACCACGTCGTTGCAGACGAAGCGCGTGCCGATGGGGAGGCTTTTCAGGTCGAAGCCCTCGACGATGATGTTCTCGCCGAACGCCCCATGGCCCACTTCGGCGCCGCGGTTCTTGAATGCCTCGATCTGCTCGTAGGGCAGAAGGCTCACCTGGCGGTGCCACGGCGCAGCGTGGGCGTCGCCCTCGATGCCCCAGTTGGGCCTAAGCTCGATGACGGCTTGCTCGGTTTTCTGGATTCCCTTGATATCGCTCGTGCATACGGCTTTGATCACGCCCATGATGCACCTTTCTCGCTGGCGATGGGTCGTGCGCCACTCTCGACCCACCCGGTGCATAGGACTTGGCCCCCGACCCGCTGCACGACGCTGAAGGGGGAATGCCGGCGCGCCCAAATTCTAGCGAACCCCTAGACTATTTGCAAGCGGGGATAGTAGAAGCGAATGCTCCTTTACCAGTTTTAGAGCCTTTAGAATTTTTAGCAGTCTTAGCCAAGGCACCCGACGCGGCTCTTCTGGCGTCTAGCCTGTCGGCATGAGCGCGCGAGCGAGCACCTTTCCGACCAGCACGCCGGCGACGCACAAAACGACGCTGACCAGGGCGTAGGCGCCAGCGATGGCGTATTGACCGCCCTCGATGAGCTCGAGGGTCTCCAGCGAGAAGGTGGAGAACGTCGTGAACCCGCCGCATAGGCCCACCTTCAAAAACAGCACCGCCTCGCGGGAAAGGGCGCCGGCGGCCAGCTCGGAGGTCTCCACGATGGCCCCTATGGCCACCGACCCCAGGAAGTTGATGAGCAGCGTCATGAGCGGCAGCTCGCCTCCCAGCGGGATGAGTCCCAGGCCGTAGCGCCCCATGGCGCCCAGCGCGCCGCCCGCTCCCACGCACAACAGGCCCATCATCGCTCGCTCTCCTTTCCCGAGTCCATCGCGCGCCCAGTATACGCTATCGGGGGAGAACGCGCTGCGCCATTGGGGGAGCGCGCCCCTCTAGCGGCGGGTGTGGCGCACGCCGTCGGGGAGGCCCGCTTCGGGCATGCGCAGGGTGCCGGCCTTCTCGCGGCGGCGCATGTTCCACAGCATGGTCGCGGCTACGACCAGAAGCGGCAGGCCGCCCACGATGCCCGTGCACAAGGGCCCCACGAAGGGGTTGCCGCCCGAAAGCGAGAACAGCGTCACGCCGTTAGTCGTGCCGTTCGCGGCCCCGTGCCCGATGGCCGCGGCAAACGTGGAGCCGGTGCGGATGGTCACGTAGCTGAGGAAGATGGCGAGCACGGTGCACCAGGCGCACATTTGGAATCCCTCGCGCGTCACGAGGCGCGTGAGCACCACGCCCAGGGCGGGGAAGAGCATGGTGAGCGCCACGGAGACCATGTAGGCGAGGTCGGGCGAGAGGAACTCGCTCGCGTAGGGGGCGGTGCCTTGGGCGATGGGGTACACCACGAGAAAGTCGTAGGCGTAGGTGATGCCGAAGGTGATGGCGAGAAAGACAAGGGCGCGTTTCATAGCGGAGTCCTTTCGTCGGGAACGAGCGGGCAGGGCTTCGGGTGGCCGCGGCGGCTTTCGCGGGGCGACGAGAAGCCGATCGCCCGTATTTTGTTCTATGACAACTAGAACAGTTTATGTTATACTCCGAGTAGAACAAGAAGTCAATGGCCCGTAGCGCGCCGCTACGGGCCGCTCGGAAAGGACGCCCCCATGCTCATCGCCGTCGACGCCGCGGCCGCCGAGCCGCTCTACCTGCAGATACGCAACCAGATTGTGGCCGGCATCGCCACCGGCCAGCTGGAGCCGGGCCAGTCGCTGCCCTCAGTGCGCTCCCTAGCGAGTGACTTGGGCATCAACCTGCACACGGTGAACAAGGCCTACGCGGTGCTGCGCGACGAGGGCTACGTGCGCATGCGCGGTCGCGCCGGGGCGGTGATCGCCGATCCGGCTGCCGCCGATCGCGCCGACGCCGACGCATCGGCCCAAGTGAAGATGGAGGACGACCTCTTCAAGCTGGCCTTGGCCTTCCGAGCCCGGGGCGGCGCGCGCGGCCAGTTTCTGGAAGCGGCCGCTGCCCAGGCCGCACGCGCCTACGGGGTGATGGAAGATGCCGAGCCCGCCCCGCGCCCGACGCGGAAGAAGAAGGCTGCCGATGGGTCGTCGGTGGCGGCCGCGGGTGCAGGCACGTCGTCGGTGGCAGGTGCGGCTGCAGCCGCGGGCGAGGCGGTGGTGCCCCAATGAGCGTGACGTCTCCCGTAATTCCTCTTCTCGGGCTTTTGACCCTCGTCGTTCCCCTCATGGGCGTGCTCATGGCGCTCACGCCCTACCTCATGCCGAAGCGCGAGTGCTTTGCCGTCACGGTGCCCGACGATGCGGCGCGCGATCCTTATCTGCGCCGCCTGAAACGCGCCTATCTTGCGATCATGCTGGCGCTTGCGGCGGCGGCAACGATTGCGTGCGCGGCAGCCCTTGCGCTCGATCCCGAGCATGCCTTCGTCGCGACGCTGGTCGTGGCCGCCCTCGTCCTGTGCGTGGGCGGCTACGCCCTCATGCTGTATTTCCGCGCGAAGGTGCAGCGCTACAAAAAGGCTCAGGGCTGGGTGGCCGAGGGGCGCCGCAGCGCGGGATTTATCGGCGACGAGCCCTTCCCGAAGCCTCTCTCCCTTGCTTGGGATCTGCTGTACGTGCCCGTAATCCTCATTACGCTGGCCATGGGCATCGTGGGCTATCCCGCCATGCCCGGCAAGGTGCCCCTGCACATGGATTTGGCGGGGAAGGTGACCGAGTGGGCCGACAAGTCGCCGGGCATCGTTGCGTTTCCCGTGCTGTTCGTGGCGCTCATCGCCGTGTGCCTCACCGTGGCCCATTGGGTGATTCTGCGATCGAAAAAGGGCAGCGATCCCGCCATGCCGGCGGCGAGCGCCTGGGCCTACGGCATGTTCGCCCGCGCTCAGAGCGTGATGCTCGTCGGCATGGGCCTGTTCGTGAGCTTGCTGGGGCCCGTTATCCAGCTGACGTTTCTCGGCGTGCTTTCCATGGCCCAGGCTCTCGTGCCCATCGGGGTCGTGGTGGCGGTCATACTGGTGGCGAGCACCGCGGTGAGTCTCGTGTACGGCCAGAACGGCAGCCGCCTGCTCGCCCGGGTGAGCGCCGACGGGCGCGGCGGCGCCATGCCGCGCGACAACGACCGATATTGGAAGGGCGGCATCTTCTACGTGAACCCCGACGACCCGGCGCTGTTTCTGCCTGAGCGCTTCGGTATCGGCTGGACGATCAATTTGGGGCGACCCGCAGCGTGGGCTTTTGTGGTAGGCTTCGCTCTGGTGATCGCGGGATTCATCGCGGCGTCGTTTCTGCTCACCTAAGGGGTCGGGCGCAAGCGGCCGTTCGCGTCCCGCCGGGGCCATCGCGCGAGGAGCAAAGGGAGGCTGCCATGAAAGATTGCGCCCAGCCGCTGCAGCACATCGAGCACGGTATTCCGCCGGTGTTTGACGAGCGCTCGGAGGTGCTCGTGCTGGGCACGATGCCCTCGCCGAAATCGCGCGAGGCGGCGTTTTTCTACGGGCATCCGCAGAACCGGTTCTGGCGCGTGCTCGCTGCGCTGTTCGACGAGCCGGTGCCCGAGGACAACGCCGAGCGCGCCGATCTGCTGCTGCGCCATCACATCGCGCTGTGGGACGTGCTGGAAAGCTGCGACATCCGGGGCGCCTCGGACGCCTCCATCGCCAACCCCCACCCCAACGATCTGTCGCGCGTTTTGGAAAAGGCGCCGGTGCGCCGGGTGTTCTGCACGGGTGCGGCGGCGGGGCGCTACTACGCGAAGCTATGCGAGGCTGCCAGTGGCTTGGCCGCCGAGGTGCTGCCCTCGCCGAGCCCGGCCAACGCGGCCTGGTCTCTGCCGCGGCTTGTGGAAGCCTATCGTCCCGTAGCCGATGCGACGACCCCCTTTAAGCCTCCCGTGCTTGAGGTGTCCCAGGTGGTGGCGCTCGAGCGGGCCATCGCGGAGGCGGGCACGCCGCTCGACGCGCTCATGCGCCGCGCCGGCCGCTTCCTTGCTTTCGAGGCGTGTAAGGCGCTGGAAGGGATGGAAGGCGCGAAGGAAATAGTCATCTTTTGCGGAAACGGCAACAACGGCGGTGACGGCTGGGTGGCCGGGGAGTACCTGGACCGCTGGGGCATCCCCGTCTGTCTCGTGACAGCGGTGGAGCCTGCGGCGCTTACGGCTGAGCCGGCGCGTGCGGCCGCCCTGCGGGCGACGGTGTCCCTGAGCGCGCACAGCCAGGTGGTTCTCGCGCCGACGGACGCGGAGGTGTCGGCCCTGCTTAACGGCGCCTCGCTCGCCATCGATGCCCTTTTGGGCACTGGGTTCGCCCACGAGACGGTGAAGGCGCCCTTCGACGGCTGGATCCGCGCTCTCAACGCTGCCCGCGACCGAGGCACGTTCGTGGTGGCCGCCGACGTGCCGAGCGGACTTTCGGCCCAGACGGGCCGCGCGGTGAAAGACACCGTGCGCGCCGACCTCACCGTCACGATGATCGTGCCGAAGCCGGGTCTTGCCGCCAAAGACGGTGCCGCACACTGCGGACGCTTCGTGGTCGCCCCGATTGCCTACATCGAGCCGCTCGTCTAGAACTTGCCAGGATTAGCCATCGCAGAATACGCGGGGATCGGGCCGAACTGCTGCCCCGCATCGCATTTCGACTGACGCGGATGCGTGTGGCCCCTATAAGGTTTCCGCAAGTTGAAATTTTGCTGTCGAGACCATGTGCCTTATGGAAGTGGGCGGGCGAGGGTGCTATGGTGCCCAGGAAAAACTAGTGACCGCGCGGCACCCTCCCCAAAAGGGGCGAACGCGCCGCGGCGGCATTCAATCAAAGGAAAACTCGCCATGTTCAAAGTTCGCTCGAAGTACCTGCTGCTCATCGCGGCGGCCGTGTGGCTCATTGCCGGAAGCCAAGTCGCCCGCATGGGCATCGAGGCCATCGCGGCCGGCAACGGCAACCTGTGGCTTCTGCTCATCGGCATTCCCGCCGCGTTCGTCGTCTTCCACATGATGTTCTCCAAGCTGGTGGGCAAGCATGCCGCCCGCATCCGCAGCTACGGCGAGGAGAAGATGCACGTGCTGAAGTTCTTCGACGTGCGCGGCTACCTCATTATGGCCGTCATGATGGGCGGCGGCATCGCCCTGCGCTCCTTCCACCTGGTGCCGGGTTGGTTCATCGCCTTCTTCTACACCGGTCTCGGCATCGCGCTCGCGCTTGCCGGCGTGGGCTTTCTCGTGCACTACTTTCATCGCGACGGGTATATCACCTGCCCCGTGACCGGGAAGGTGCGAGAGGGATAGGGGCTTCGGCCTCAAGGTGATTCCTCGCGTGCCCGTTTCGCGCGTCGGCGCCTAGGTGTGCGATTGCGATCGCCGTTCCTGAAGTTTGCGGCTTGCCGCTTCGACGATTTTGGCGGCGGCGAATCCCGCGAGCAGCCCGACGACGGTCCCCGCCAGCACATCCGTGGGGTAGTGCACGTAGCAGTACAGCCGCGTGAGCGCCATGAGCAGCGCGCCGATGCCGACGACGATGACGAGGGGCTTGGGCCCCTTCGAGAACAGCAGCGCCCCGAACGCGGCAAAGGCGGCGGTGGCGTGCCCCGAGGGGAACGACGAGCCGTGGGGTCGGTCGACGATCATGGGCACGAGCGGGTTCACGTCGCACGGTCGCGGGCGTATGATCAGGGGCTTTAGAATGCCGCTCGTGACAATGGCGCCGATGAGAACGGCGACGAGGACGGCCGCGCCCAGCTTGCGCGTCTTTGGAATGATGGCGAGCACGATGCCGAGCAGGATCCAAATCTGGCCGACGTCGCTCGTGCTCGTATAGGCGGCAACAAGGGCGTCGAGCCAGGGTGTGTGGATGAGCTGGATGGCATCCAGGATGGCAAGTTCGTTCACGGCAGGGGAGGCGAGTGTCTTAAAGAGAGGGATTCGGGAAAGGCTCGCCCCGCGCTCCTTTCAGGCACAAGGCTACAGGAAGCGGCGCCGGCGGGCAACCCGTCGCGCTCTCAAAAACGCAATGCCGATCGTCCCGAAGCGCTTCACCGGCTGCGATATCCATGGTTTTCCAGGTAATCCGCGCGCTTGCTTGCCCATGCGCGAACGCGGCGATGCGCATTCGGCAATCCGCATAGCCGATTCCCTTTCTGCATTGCCCAAAGGGCGCTGCGCCCGTTACTATGGAACTGAACAGTATTTGGAAGGCGCCGGGCGGCAGGGCTCGGCGCCGGCGAAGGAGGCATCATGGATCAGACGCGCGTCATCGAAGTGAAGAAGAACATCCTGGCGGCCAACGACGAGGCGGCTGACGCCTTCCGCGCCGAGCGCGCCCAGGAGGGCACGTTCTTCGTGGACGTCATGGCGAGCCCAGGGGCCGGCAAGACGACGCTTTTGCTCGCGCTCATCCGCGAGCTGCGTGCCCGGGGCGTCGAGGCCCTCGGCGTCATCGAGGCCGACCTGGAATCCGACGTGGACGCCCTCAAGATCAAGGAGGCCGGCGTCGCCTCCGTGGAGCTGAACACCCGCGGGGTGTGCCATGTGGAGATGGGCATGGTCACCATGGCCTTCGAGGCCTTCGACGGCGACCGCTTCGACTACCTGTTCCTTGAGAACATCGGCAACCTCGTGTGCCCAGCCGACTTCGATACCGGCGCCCACACCCGCGTCATGCTGCTGAGTGTCCCCGAGGGCTGGGACAAGGTCATGAAGTACCCGCCCATGTTCGCCGCTGTGGACGCGCTCATCGTCACGAAGTGCGATTACCTGCCCTTGAACGAGGATTTCGACATGGATCGCCTGAAAGAGCAGGCGCGCCTTTTGAACCCCGCGCTCGACATCTTCGTCACGAGCGCCCGCACCGGCGAGGGCATGGCCGAGCTCGCCGACTGGATGCAAGCCCAGCGCGCCGAGAAGGTGCAGGGTTAGGCGCCCGCGGTCTCTTCAACAGGCACGTAGAGAACCTCGATGTCGCTGCCCTCGCCGTCTAGGTTGAGGAACGTCGGCATGATGAGGATGTCCCCGCAGATGGTCAGGCCATGGGCGTCGAGGTGCTCGAACAGTCCGTCGAACGTCTCCTTCTGAATAGACTCCTCGCGGGTGACCATGCGGCGGAATCGCAGGCACCGGCCGAGGCGCAGGCGCTTGACGTGCTCGCGGGCATAGGGGGAGAGGAAATGCTCCTCGCCCACGGATACGGTGTTGATGTAATCAGGATCTACCGAAGGGCTGCTGTCCAGCAGATTTTCTCGCGTGATGATGCGCGCGCAGCTCGTGATGCTGAGCAGATCGTAGTACTCGGCGAGCACCTTCTCGTTCTCCATGGAAACGGTGAAGTCGCGGCCGTGGGAGGCGTTCACGTACAGCTGATCGGGGATGTGCACGAGCTTGAAATCCACCTTGCCGTCGGTCTCCAGCACGTCCAGCACGCTTTCGATGCGCCGCTGGCGATAATCGAGCAGGATGCGCTCGTGTTCCAGCTTCTGGCGCTGCTCCTGCAGCGATTCACGGAACTCGGCGGTGTCCTGCTTGGCGTCCAGCATCTCGATGGCCTCGCTGATGCTGAAACCGTACTGCAAAAGCACGCGGAAGGCGTTCGAGCGAAAGGCGTCCTCGGGGGTGAACACGCGGTAGCCGTTCTCCATGCGGTCGGACAGCACGAGCCCGTGCTTCTCGTAGAAGCGGATCTTCGATTGGGTCATGCCGGTCATGGCGGCGAATTGCTTCATCCGGTACATGGTCTACCTCCCCAAAGATGCTGGTGGATGAATTTCTATGATAGCTCGTTTCCTCGGGAGCGCGCGGCGCAGGAAAAACCGAGGGCATGGAAAACCCCGGCCGACTAGAAGCCTGACCGGGGTTTTCCGGAGGGGCTCAAAGGATTGAGCGCTTACAGGAACAGAGAGTCCTCGTGGTAGTCGGAGCCTTCCGCCGAGTACGTGTGGCAGTTGGCGCACCAGTTCCGCGTGACTTCCTGGCCCTTCTCATGGCAATTGTCGCAGGAGTTGTAGCCTCCATGGATGGAAGAGTGGGGATTCCACTGCCCGTACTTCTCGGTGTTGGCCGCGTTGGCCTCAAAGGAGCCGCCGTGGCAGGCCAGACACGCCTCGTCGGACACGTAGGGGCCGGTGGGATCGGTCGGGTCGGCCGCGGTCTGCTCGGTGGCAGCACCCGTATCGGCCATGTCGGTCCCGCCTGCATTGGTGGTCGGCGCGCAGCCTGCTTGGGCCAAGGCTGCCACGAGGGCGACGGTGGAAAGCGCGATCAGCGCCTTTGCGTTCAGATTCTTCTTAGCCATTAGTTGCCTCCGTTCACCATATGATCGGCGGCCACGTATCCGAAGGTGGCGGCGCGTCCCACGGACGTGCCGGGAATGTGGCGCGGATAATTGCCCGAGTAGAAGCTGCCCGAGGCGTTGCCCGTGGCGTAAAGACCCTCGATGGGGGCGCCCGTCGTGTCGAGCACCTGGGCGCTTCCGTTGATGGCCAGGCCGCCCACCGTGGCCAAGATGACGTTCGTCGTGAGCAGCGCATAGTAGGTGCCACCGGTGAAGGCCTGGTTGTTGCCCGTGTAGCGGTAGTACTCCGGATCGCGCTCGACGGCATCGGCGAACAGCTGGTTGTACTCGTTGATGGTAGTCTCCAGGGCGCCGCCGTCGATGCCGGCCTTCTGCGCCACCTCGGCGATGGAGGAACCGCGGAACAGGTGCCCCTTGGCCTCATCGCGATCGAGCTGTCCGGCGGCCGCCTCGCCGCCCTTGTCCAGCGAGCTTTGGATCATGGCCTGATCGAAGATGCAGAAGCAGGTGTGCCCGCGGCGGATCTGCAAGTTCATGGCGTTGCCCGCATACTGGCGCGGATTGTTCTCGTTGGTGAAGCGTTTGCCCTCTTCGGTGACCATGATGCCCCAGTTCATCGCGCCGGGGAAGTACACACGCTTCTCCACGAAGGTGGAGGGCGTGGCGTTGCTGAAGTTCATAACCGGCTGGGGCAGCGAGTCCATCTCGGCGCCTACGGCCAGGCCCATCATGTGGCCGTCGCCGGTGGTTCCCCAGGAAGGATTCCACCAGGAGGAGTACTCGTAGTCCTCGGGGCGCACCCAGGCCTGCATCATCTCGGGGTTGGCATCGTAGCCGCCGGTGGCCAGAAGGGCGCCTTTGCTCGCGTTGATGCGGATGTAGCCGTCGGCGGTTTTCGCAATGGCACCCGTCACGCGGTTGGCCTCTTTCACCAGCTGCACGGCGGGGCATTCGTAGCGCACCTCGGCGTTGTCGTACATCGACAGCGCCTTCAGCAGATCCTCGCACACGTGCAGGCCGAAGAGCCACGTCTTCGAGATGCCCTCCGGCATCTTGAAGTTGACGTAGGAGTCGATCACGGGGAAGCCGTTGTAGTTCGGCGCCTGGTCGAACTTGTAGATCTGCCAGCCGGTGCCCGTCTTGTCGAACATGGCCTGCCAGAAATCGGCCACCTCGCCGGAGTGCTTCACGTAGGACGTGACGACCTCCGGATCGGCGCGCCAGTCGCTCGCCCGCAGGATCTCGTCGATGAGCTGGGCGTCATCGATGACGATGCCCTGCTCCTTCTGGAAGGTGGCCTGGGTGGCACCGAAGCTCTCCCAGGCGGAGCGGCCCTCGGTCATCTTCTCGATCATGAGGACCTTCGCACCCTCCTCGGCGGCTTTGAGACTCGCCATGATGCCGCCGATGCCGGCGCCGATGACGAGCACCTCGGTGTCGGCGGTGGATACGATTTCGTCATCGCCGATGGTGCGGTCTTCGAAGGCCACCGGTCCGTGGGGGCCGGGGCATTCGGCGTGGCGCATCGGCAAAAGCGATGCGTCCTCTCCCAAGGCCTGGGAGTACGGGTTGGCCGTTGCGGCTGCCTCGCCAGATGCTGTGCCTTCCTCGGCGAAGGCCACGCCGGCCCCGCCGAGCGCCAGGGCCCCGACCATGCCGGTGGCTCCCGCGCCTTTGAGGAAGTCGCGCCGCGATAGCTTGCTTAGGGTCATAGATTCCCTCCTTCTCGCGATTGGTATTTTGCGCATCTTCTCCTAATACCATGCACAAAATCGACACAACCCGAGGTTAAACCCTCAACCTAGTTGAGGGTCAAGAGGATTTTTCCAAAAAGATAGTTTTGCCTGCTCAAGATATGAAGCGGAATTGGTGTCATGGGGATACGGGAATGAGTAAGTTGGATAACGCTTTTGGAATGGCGTTGAATTCGATACTCATCTGTGGTAAAAACCTCTATAAATAAGTTACTTATTTATAGAGGTGATTCTATGCCCGCTGCCGTGCCCCTTATTCGCCCTATTAGCGATCTGCGAACCGATCTCAACGACGTCTGTGCCCAGGCTCAAGAAACGCAGCAGCCCATTTTCATGACGAAGAACGGGAAGGCGAGCCTTGTCGTGATCGATTGCGTTGCCTACGAGGAGCAGCGTCAGCATGAGCGCTACGTCCAGAAGCTCCGTGAGGCGGAGATAGAGGAGAAGTATCGCAAGGAGACGATCTCCCAGGCATCCCTCGATGAGACCATGGAGCGAATCTTCGAAGTTTGGGGCGTCTGATGCGGGAGCCGATTTACCGCCCCCGCGCGGCCTTCGATCTGGAATCGATCATCATCTACGTGGGCGAAGTGTGTCGAAATCCTGCCGCTGCGCGGCAAACCTACACGAGCATCAAGGCGGCCGTAAAAGAACTGTGCGCCATGCCCACGCTTGGCCGCCCCTTCATCGATGAGGCGCTGGGCCGCCGAGATATTCGCTCATGGCTTGTCGGCAACTATCGGGTGTTCTACACCTACGACGAGGAATTCCTCACGGTTCGCCGCGTCATCCACACGCGGCAGGACATCGACGACTTCGCCCTTATCGATTGGGAGGAAGACGAGGATTAGTTGGATCCGTAAAGGTGCAAAATGCGAAGAGGCCTCTCGATATCGAGCGGCCTCCTCGACAATAGCTGACACTGCGCAGTTACACCCCGAGCGGGGCGTCGTCATCGTAGGGGAGGCGGGCCACCAGCTCGCAGTACTCTTGGATCTGCTGGCGCGTCTCGTGATCGAACAGGGCGATGTGCTCGTGGGCCTCTTCGGCGAACTGCTTCACCGGCCAGCGACGGGCTTCCTTGTCGCGGCCCTCTTTCTTCTCGATGACGTCGGCCCATTCCTCGGCCGCGGCCATGGCGTGGCGCAACTTCTCGGGGATGTCCTTCGTCTCGCCGGTCTTTTCCATGGCCGGAATGATGACGCTCTGCTTCGCGATGATCTTCTCGAGCAACTCTTTATCTTCCATGATGACGCCTCCTTGATGCGTTGGGATGTGCGACAGGATGCCGTCGGTTCTTTCGGGAAGGCGAAGGAGTCGGCGGTTCCGAAGACCCATGGTAATCCGCGCCGGGCACGGTGGCACCTTTTGGCAGGAAACGGTCATCGAGCCAGGGGAGACCCGTTGCCAAATGGCGAATGTGCGCACCGGCGCCCGCCTCGGAACGAATGGGAACCTAGGCGTGGCGTTCCTTTTTGCAGTCGGGGCGCGGCGCGGCGCAGGTCTCGCAATGGTGCAGCGGGTGCTCGGCCAGTTCGGCTTCCCAGTCGAAGTCCGGGGGCGGCGCGGTGGGGTAATCGGTCGCATCGGCGGTGTCGGCCGCGCCCGAGTCGCCGGTCACGTGTGCATTTCCTGGCGCCCCTGCGCTTTCCGGACGGCCGTCCCACTGGAACTCTTCCATGAGCACGCGGCCCTCTTCGTCGAAGGCGATCCCCTCGGCGGCGAGCATGCCTCGCTGCTCGTCGGGGCCTCCGAACGCGAAACCGGTGGCCATGCGTCCGTCCTTGAATACGACCCGATGGCAGGGGATGCAGCCCGGATCGGTGCCGGGCTCTGGGTTGGCGTGCAGGGCATAACCGACGTAGCGCGCCGTGCGCGGGGCGCCGATGAGCCGTGCCACCTGTCCGTAGGTGGCCACCTTTCCGCGCGGTATGCGCCGCACGACGGCGAACACCCGGTTGGCGTAGTCTCCCATGAGGTCTCCTTCGGTGCGCTCTTCGCTGATTGGGGCCACCATAGCAGACGAGCGGGCGATGTAAAAGCCCTTCTTCTCAGTTGCCCAACGTATGGGAGATGAGTATTGCTGATGCTGCCGCTTACGTATAAGATGACCGCGCTGGCTGCAAGGGACGCGATGGGCGTCGAAGAATGCGATCAAAGGAGCGGGAATGAAGCTTAAGGCGAAGATCATCGGGGCGGCAGCATGCGCCTTCGCGCTGTGCGTGGCGCTGGCAGGATGTGCCGGTGCGCCGGCGGGCAACGATGCCGCGAACTTCCAGGGGGATTGGATTTTGACGAGTGGCACCGTCGATGGCCAGGAGGCCACCGAGGAGACGCTGGCCCAGGCCCAGGAGATGGGACTTTCCGTTTACCTGCAATTGAACGAGGGCGGTTCTGCCGTGCTCAGCGCGCTGGGCACCAACATGGACGGCTCCTGGACCGCCAAGGACGCCACCACGGTGGAACTCACCTTCGACGGCAGCTCGGCTGAGGCGACGCTCGAAGGCGAGGAGCTCGTGATGCAGCAGGACGGCGACGTCATGCGCTTCAAGCGCGGCGAGATTCCGCCTGCGGCCAGCGAGGTTCAGCGCGACGAGAACCAGGCAGCCGAGCCAGAGGCTTAGACGACCTGCTGAAACGTCTGTCAATAACGACCATCGTAAGGTCCTTCGCCAGTTGCGGAGGGCCTTTTTGTGCACGTGACCAAAGAAAGGGAGTTTTGCGAAACCATCTTTATACGGGTAAGATTTCCTATAAAATGACCTTTTGGCTCAGAAAGTGGTACACTGTAATCGTGCAACGTATGGGATTTTTTCAACAAGTCGGTCAAGGGGAGTTTTGCCGTGGATGAACTGTTGAGAGCCTGGGAGACGACATTCGGGCGCAGCACGCTGCCTTTCGGTGTCGCCGAAGTGCTGCTTGACGATCAGGGGCGTCCCTATGATTTCGCCTATCGCTATATCAACGCCGCGGCGGCCGCTCTGACCGGCCATGTGACGGAGGACCTGCTCGGCGAGGAGGCCTACGCCCTATGGGGCGGCGATCCCATCTGGCTCGACCACTTCTACGAGGCGGCGTACAAGGGCCGCGCTTCGGAGTTCGAGGCACCCTCCGAGATGCTCCAGCAGTTCTTCCGCGCCGAGGTGTTCCCCATTTCCGAGGGGCTGTGCGGGTTCACCATCCACGATGTGACGGACTGGATCCTGCCCGCCCAGCGTTCCATGGAGAAGGCCGCCGCCGGCCTGTTCTTCTACGACATGCGCTACCGCCAGATGCTTTTGACGGAGCAGGCCCGCGAGCAAAGCGGCGTGGACAGCAACTATATCAGCCTGACCGAGTTCGTCGGCCTCACCTTCGGCAGTACCTTGAGCGACGAGGTGCGCCAGAAGATGGAGGCCTTCCTCGAGCGACGCGAGGCCTTCTATCAGGAGGGGCGCCTTCCCAACGGCCGGTGGCTGCGCATGAGCCTCGATCACACTGACCGCTCCGAGCGATTCGCCTTCGGCTTTCTGGAGGATTTCACACGCACGAAGTTGGCGGAGGAGCGCAGCGAGCAGTACATCGATGTCATCGACAGCTTGGGAGCGGAGAACTTCGCGCTGTACTTGGTCGATTTGGAGACGCAGGAGCTTGAGGTATACCGGCGCGGCGAGGACACGACGGCGGAATTCGCCCTGGCCAGTGTCGCGGAGGGCGATTATCCCGCCGCCATGGAGCGCTACGTCGACACCTTCGTGGTAGTCGAGGACCGCGCCCGGGTGCGCGCGGAAATCGGCGGCGAGGCCTTGTGGCGTCGGCTGGAGGCGGGGGAGACTGATTTCTCCGTGGGCTATCGGCGGCTGTTCGGCGACGAGGAGCAGTACGTGGAGCTGCGCATCATCCGTCTGCCCCAGCGCGACTCGAAGGTCATCTTGGCCGCCCGCAACGTCACCGGCGAGATGCGCGAGCAGCTGCGCCAGAAGGTGGCGCTGCAGAACGCGCTCGATCTGGCCGAGCATGCGAGCCAGGCGAAATCGACCTTCCTCACCAACATGTCCCACGATTTCCGCACGCCCATGAATTCCATCTCGGGCTTCGCGTCCATCGCGCTGGACCACCTGAACGACACTGATCGCGTGCGCGACTGCCTGCGCAAGATCATGTTGTCCAGCGACCACTTGTTGAGCCTGGTGAACGACATTCTGGATGTGAGCCGCATCGAGAGCGGCAAGATGTCCTTCAACGAGGACATCGTCAGCCTGCCGGATGCCGTGATCGAGGTGCAGGACATGTTCGACGAGAAGGCGGAGGCCGTCGGCATCGATCTGACCATCGACGTGGACAGCCTGGCCCATCCGCAGGTGGTCACTGATCCCTTGCGCCTGAACCAGATCCTCGTGAACACCGTGGGCAATGCGGTGAAGTTCACGCCCGCTGGGGGACTCGTCACCGTGACGCTCACCGAGCTTCCCGACGCGCCCCGCGGTTTCGGCTCCTACCGGATGACGGTAAGCGACACCGGCTGCGGCATGACGCCGGAATTCCTCGATCGAATCTTTTTGCCCTTCGAGCGCGATGGCCTCGGCTATGCCAACAAGACCGAGGGCACGGGCCTGGGCATGACCATCACCAAGAGTCTCGTCGACCTTATGGGCGGCGAGATAGCGGTGGAAAGCGTCGTGGGCCGCGGCTCGACGTTCGCGATCACGCTACCTTTGCGCGTGGCCGACGCCGACGAGCTGGCCGAGGCCCGCGAGAAGGCCGAGGCGGCCGAGCGGTGCCAGCGCGACTTTACCGGGTGCAAGGTGCTCGTGGTGGACGACGACGATCTGTCCCGCGAGATTCTGGTGGAGATCCTTAAAGATTACGGCTTTAAGCCCGAAGAGGCCCGCGACGGCGATGCGGCCGTGCGCAAGGTGGCCTCGGTGGAGCCGTTCTACTACGACGCCGTGCTCATGGACATGCGCATGCCCCGCATGGACGGCGACGAGGCCACCCGCGAGATTCGCGCCCTGGATCGACCGGACGCGGCCACGCTGCCCATCATCGCCGAGACGGCCGACGCCTTCGAGGAGGGCCAGCGCCGCGCCCGCGACGCCGGCATGACAGCGCTGACCACCAAGCCGCTGAACATCCACGAGCTGATGGCGCTTCTGGCCGAGCACATCCCGGAGAAATAGCAAAAACGGCCCGGAGAATTCCCCGGGCCGTTTTTGCGTGCGATCTTTTTGCGAGCTCGCCGGGGGCTTAGGCCACCGGCGGGGTGCCCTCCCAGTTGCCGGCGATGGCGTCGATCATGACGCGGGCGCCGAAGGGCAGCTCGCCGCATCCCACGACTTTGCGGGCCGGTTTGTGGTCGCCGAAGAAGGCGACGTAGGCCTCATTCATGGCGGCGAGGTCGGCGATGTCGGCCAGATACACGTTCACCTTCACGATGTCTTCCACCGCGTGATCCACCGACTCGATGATGGCCTTCACGTAGGCCAGGCACTGGGCGGTCTGCTCGGCCACGCCGCCGGCGATGAGCTTGCCGTCAAGGTCGAGGGGCAGCTGACCGGAGATGTTGTTGTAGTGCGAGAAGGCCACAGACTGGGTGGCGTACGGGCACTTCGGGGCGGCGTCGGTGTTGCACGCCTCGATGATGAGGCCGTGACGGTCCTCGATGGCCTGGGGCGGCGTGCCGTCGCCATGGGAGACCACGGCCTCGACGGCTACGTCGCAGTGGTAAGGCAGATCCTTCACCGGCACCACGGTACGGGCCGGCAGGTAGTTCACAGCGCGGGCGATGCCGGAATCGGGGAAGAAGGTCTTGTACACCTCGTCAACCACGCTTGCGTCGGCCAGGTTCTTCACGAAGATGGTCACCTTCACGATGTCGTCGAAGGGCACGTCCACGGAAGTGAGGATGGCCTTCACGTTGCGCAAGCACTGCGCGGTCTGGGCGGCCACGTCGCCCAGGATGGGGCGGCCCGTGCCGGGATCGAGCGGCAGCTGCATGGTGATGTTGTTGTAGTGGGAGAACGCCACGGTCTGGGTGGAGCCGGCGTCGTAGGGGGCAGCGTGGGTGTTGTTGGTGAGCTTCACCAAGTCGCCGGCCTGCGGCACCGACTGGGTGCCCTCGCCGTTATCGACGAGCGCCTCGATGAACACGAGCGCGCCCTGGGGCAGGGCGTCGACGGCCACCACGGTGCGGGCGGGCTGATAGGTGGGGAAGAAGGAGGCCTGCACCTTCTCCACCGCGTTCAGATCCATGATGTCGGCCAGGAAGATGGACACACGGATGATGTCGTTCATGTCGTGGCCGATGCTCTCCACGACGGCCTGGATGTTCTTGAAGCACTGCTCGGCCTGCTCGGCGGCCCCTCCCGCCACGATGGCGCCCGTCGCCGGGTCGATGGGCAGCTGGGCGGAGAGGTTGTTGTAGTGGGAGAACGCCACCGTCTGGGAATACAGGTCGCTCACGGGCGCCTGGTCGGTGTTGCGGGCCACTACCACGTTCGGATCGCTCATTGGTACCCCTTTCAAAGGTAAGAATCAGCAGCGATGCACAAATTGTGCAAGTGCATTAAACATGACGAAAAGAGTCGTTGTCAACAGAAAAGGCTTATTGCTACGGTGTCGATGGGAAATTGCGATGATCTTGACAAATAGAACTTTTTCGAAAGCTCTGGTCATGTATGTAAAATTTGAGCATGTGAACAAAAATATGCCAGTTGTGGGTTTTTGGCGATGGAGGTGCGACGAAGCATTGAAGGACGGTGTTTGGGATAAGAGGCTCCCTGGGGCCGAATCCTTGAATTGAAAAGGGAGGATGTTTAGAATTACCTTTCATTTCAATGGCAATTCAAATGAAAGAAATCCTTAATGCTTCGACTGCACATACTGGCCAGCGGCAGCGGTGGGAACGCTGCTATTGTGGAGAACGCGGCGACGGGCGAGGGGGTGCTTATCGACTGCGGCATTTGTAAGCGCGATTTCTTCGCCCGGGCTGAGGAGGCTGGGTTCGATTTGGGCCGGCTGCGCGCGGTGGTGGTCACCCACGATCACGGCGATCATACCAAGGGACTTGGCGTGGTTCTACGGGGGCTGGCGAAGGCGGGGGCGCGTCCTGCGGTGCATGCCAGCGAGGCGGTGTTCGCGGCCTCGGCGCCGCTGCGCGATGCTGTGGCTAGCGTGGGCGCCGCGTTCGAGCCCTTCGGCGGGGGCGATGTGCTGGAGGCGGCCGGCCTGGCCGTGCGTCCCTTCCGCACGTCCCACGATGCGGCCGACTCCTACGGGTTCCGGTTCGACGAGTTGACGGGTGCATCGGAAGGTTGCGATTCCCTCGGCTACATGACCGATACCGGCATCGTGACCGATAAGGCCTGGGAGGCGCTTTCCGGCGTGCGCCTTCTGGCGCTGGAGAGCAACCATGACGCCCGCATGCTGGAGGTGGGCCCCTACCCTTACGTCATCAAGCAGCGCATCGCGTCGGCGCGCGGACACCTCTCCAACGATCAGGCCCGCGAGGCTCTGGACAACCTGGCCCACGAGAACCTGCGCGCGGTGGCGGCCATGCACGTCTCCCAGGAGAACAACACCTACCGGCTCCCGCGCGAGACCTTCGAGGCCGTCATCGCCGAGCACGGCCTTTCCACGACCGTCTCCGTCGCCTTCCAAAACCGCCTCGTGACCATCGGGTAGCGTTTCTACAGCTGCACGGCGTACACGCGGCCGGCGCCGCAGAGTTTGCCGAAGATATACTTGTTGGAGGCCGACTCGTCGGTGGTGTAGATGCGCCCGTCATGGGATTCGATGCCCTCCTGCATGGGCGATCCGACGAGGTCGTCTGTCAGGTTGCGAGAATCCAGACAGAACAGCTCCACCTCGTCGCCGGCGTTCGTCGTGAAGGTGCCGTCCGGTGCGGCGAGGTTCACGTTGTAAGCGAGCAGGTGCGAGGGCGCGATGCCGTAGGAGACCGACAGCACGATGCGCCCGTCGTCGGTCGTGCAGGTGCCCTGGACCATGCCGGGGATGGAGAACACGTTGTCGGGCACCGTGGCGAAGCGGCCTGGACGGGTGGGATCGGCGGCGAAGGCGTACATGACGGCGGGGTTCTCGGTACCGTCCGGCGTGGTGATGTGGTGGTTCTCAGGTGTCTCGTAGTCGTTCGGGTAGTAGAAGTTCCCGAGCAAGAGCTGACCCTGCTCGATGTTCATGAAGGCGGGGGAGAAATCGACGCCCACTTTCTCGGCGGCTTGCACGCAGGCGCCGTCTTCGGCGAACAGCAGGCTATCCATGGGGATGACGAGGTAGCCCTCCTCGCAGGCCAGATAGGCGTACTGCTCGTTGGTGGTGATGGCCGAGCCGTGGCCGTCGTAGGCCGAGCCGTCGGGCAGGGTGACGTAGAACTTCGTGATGGTGCCGTCGGCGGCGCGGCGGTAAATCGGCGAGGGCGAGTGGTCGGCCATATACCCGCTGAACAGCCACGAGTCGTCGGCTTCCACGTGGTCGAGGTCCTGGGGGACGAAACCGGTGTTGATGCCCGGGATGTCGAAGGGGGATTCCGCGCGGTCGAAGAAGGGGGCGAAGGCGACGCGCATATAAATGTTCAGGGCGACCACCGCGATAAGCGCGACGGCGACGATGGCGCCGATGACGATGCTGGTGATTTTCAGCGCCCGATGGCTTTTCGCGGCCATGGCGACCTCCTTAAGCGTTGGCGGTTCGGCGAGCGACGATGGCTCGGTTTCAGCATACCTTATGCCCGCGCTTCGCGCGCCGGCTCGTGGGCGCTACGTCATGAGTTTGTTTCAGATCGCTTCGTCTGGCCGATGGTTGCCTTGAAGCGCCGTCGGTGGTGTATACTCTTTAGTCGCATTTTTCACGAGCGCGGCGATGCGGGCGCAAGGCCTGCGCCGTCGCAAACGCAAAGGAGCCCCTGTGATCAGAGAGATTATCACCGACGAGGAAATCCTGTCGAAGCCCTGCGATGCCGCCACGGCCGCCGACGCCGCCATTGCCGACGATTTGGTGGAGACGCTGCTTGCCAGCGACGAGGCCGTGTGCCTGGCCGCCAACCAGATCGGCGAGACAAAGCGCATTGTCGCCTATCTGAACGAGGCCGGCCGCCCGCAGGTCATGTACAACCCGCGCGTCACCCAGAAGCTGAAACCCTACACCGCTGTGGAGGCATGCCTCTCGCGCGATGAGCCGACGGCCGTCACGCGCTACGACTGGGTGCGCGTGAGCTACGAGGTGCTGGTCGACGGCGAGCTTGTGGAGCGCAAGAAGAAGATCGAGGGCAACGCCGCCCAGGCCGTGCAGCACATGATCGACCACTGCGAGGGCATCCTTGTCTAGGGAAGGGCAACAGAGCGCCGGCGCCCCTTCCGTAGGGGGCGACCTTGGTCGCCCCTCGGCCGCGACCGGGCAGGAGGCCGCGGATCCCGTCTTCGCCGCCGAACAGGCGCACCTGAGCGAGACCTACGGCAAGCTGGAGAAGATCGGCCGCGATGCGATAGCCGCCATGGAGGCCGTGGCGCGTGATGCCGCCGAGGACAAGAAGTCCATGGCCGAGGAGCTGGCCGTGAACTTCGCCACCTGGGACGACATCCTGGAGACCCACGCCGACATCGTGGCCATGAACAACATCATCGAGGCCCACGACATGGCCAACTCCGTGCAGGCCGAGCGCCTGCGCGCCGTGGAAGTGCTCTTGCGCGAGCCCTACTTCGCGAAGATCGCGCTGCAGTTCAAGGAAGGGGCGCCGGCCAAAGAACTCTACATCGGCTCGGCCGGTATCTCGGACGAGAACTATCGGCGCCTGGTCGTGGACTGGCGCAGCCCCGTGGCTGAGGTGTACTACAACCAGACCATGGGCCCCACCTCCTATGTGGCCGATGGGCGCACCATCCACGTGGACTTGCAGCTGCGCCGCCAGTTCGAAATAGAAGAAGACCGTCTCATCACCTACTTCGATTCGGATGTGGCCATCGAGGACAAGCTGCTGCTCGCGTCGCTTTCCCGCGGGCGCTCGGCCCATATGCAGGCCATCACCGCCACTATCCAGCGTGAACAGAACGCCGTCGTGCGCCACGAGGACGTGCCGGTGCTTCAAGTGGCGGGTATCGCCGGCTCGGGCAAGACCTCGGTGCTCATGCAGCGCATCGCGTATCTGTTCTACCAGCATCGCGGCGCCCTGGACCCGACTCAGGTCTTCCTCATCTCGCCGAATCCGGTCTTCGGCCGCTACATCGACCGCGTGCTGCCCGACCTCGGCGAGCGCAATCCGGAGATCTTCACCTGGGAGGAGTTCCTGGCGCCGCTTCTTCCCGCCGGGCGCGGCGTGGGTGAGAGCGACGTATCGCTTGAGCGCCTGCGGGCCATTGATGCGGCGGTGGCCTCCTTCGAGTTCGCACGCAGCGACTTCCGCGACATCACGAGCGCCGGCGTGCGCCTGCTCGGCGTGGATGCGGTGGAGAAGGTGTCGGCGAAGTTCGCGAACCTGCCGGCCGGCCCGCACCGCGCGACGCTCATGGCCGAGGAGCTGTCCGCTCGCTTGACGGCGCGGCTGAAGTCGCTGGCGGCGCTGGAGGATACGCATGATGAGATCGCCTCGCTTCCCGTGGACGAGCAGCTGCGCCTGTTCGGAGAGGTCTTCGACCCCCAGAGCGACGAGGAGGCCCGCACGCTGGCCCTCGTGTATTTGGAAGAGAAGCACGCCGATGCCCTGCGCGCCATGGACGCCATGGAGTGGCTTGACATCGATCGGGTGGCCGTGCGCCTGCTCGGCCGCGAGGGGCTGACTTCGGTGGAGTGGGTCTACCTGAAGATGGCGCTGACCGGTCTTGGCAACCCCGAGGCGCGCTACGTCATGATCGACGAGGCCCAGGACTACTCCCAAGGCCAGTTGGCGGTGCTCGCCCGCTACTTCCGTCGGGCGCACTTCCTGCTTCTGGGCGATCCGAACCAGGCTATCTTCGAGGGCACGGCCACGTGGGACGAGATGCGGGCGGTGTTCGAGGAGATGCGCGGCGAGGTGTCGCAGTGCCGCCTCATGACGAGCTACCGGTCCACCCCGGCCATCACCGACCTGTTCGCGCGCCTTCTGCCCGAAGGCGAGGCCATGGAGGTGGCCTCGGTGCAGCGCGAGGCGCCGGCTCCGGAGATCGTGGTGTGCGAGAACGCCGACGAGTGGAAGGCCGCGTTGGTGGAAGCAGTGCGCGTCGCGTGCGACGCCGGCGGCTTAACGGCGGTGATCGTCCCCTGGAAGAACGACGCCAAACGCCTCGCGAAGGCGCTGGACGGCGTCACCGCAGGGAGCGGCCAGCCCCCCGTAGGGGGCGACCTTGGTCGCCCCTCGGCCGCAAGTGATGCCAATGCGGGGCAGGGCGTCGTTGTCCTCGGCGAGGGCGACAGCCTGCCGGAAACGGGGATCGTCGTGGTGCCGCTGAAGCTGGCGAAGGGGCTCGAGTTCGACCGCGTCATCATCCCCGACGCCTCGGCCCGCACCTTCCCGAACAGCGACATCGCCCGCCGCCGCCTCTACACCACCATCAGCCGCGCCACCCGCCACCTCACCCTACTATCCAACGGCGACCTGACGGAACTTTTAGGATAGCTATGTCGAAGAAGCAATCGCTTACGATGCGCAGCTTGCACTACTACTGGCTGGCAACCCGCAATCATCTGGGACTGTTCGTGGCGCTCGTCGCCTCGACGATCGGGTTCTGCGGCTTTCTCACCTACGGCAACCCCTACGTGATGAGCCTCATCGTCGATCGCATCAGCGCCGACCCGGTGGCTCCCGAGGCCGTGTTCGACGTGTTCGGCCCCTACATCGCGGCGCTCATCGGCATCAATCTGGCGGGACAGACCTGCAGCAAGCTTCAGGACTACACGTTGTGGAAGCTGCAGATCGCCGTGAACTACGATTTGGCCACCATGGCCTTCGATTGTTTGTGCAACCAGTCGCTGTCGTTCCATTCCAACCGCTTCGGTGGCACGCTCGTCAGCCAGACCTCGAAATTCATGGCCGGCTACACCCAGCTGCTTCAGGTGATGAACTTCCCGTTTTTGCCGATTCTCTGCTCTATCACCTTCACGTGCCTCATCCTGTTCCCGGTGGTGCCGGCCTATGCGGCGGTGCTCATGGCGATGCTCACGGTGTACGCGGTCATCAGCTACCTCATGTACAAGCGCATCCTGCATCTGAACGAGAAGGCCGCCAGCGCCCAGAACCAGCTGTCCGGCGAACTATCGGATGCGGTCACGAACATCCTGGCCGTGAAGACCTACGGGCGCGAGGACTACGAGCGGGGGCTGTTCGACACGGCGAATCGCGAGGTGGTGGCGCGCGATTCGAAGCGCATGCGGGCCTCGCTCGCCCGCGGCATCACCACGGCGGCCATCACCGTGGTCATCATGTCCGTGGTGACGGTGTTCATCTCCGGCGGCAACGCCTGGTTCGGCATCACGCCGGGCACCGTCATCCTCATGTTCACCTACACGAACACGGTGACGAACCAGTTCAACTTCATCAACACGGGCCTGCAGCGTATCAACCAGGCCTTCGGCGACGCGAGCGGCATGACGGCGGTGCTCGATGAGCCGCGCCTGGTGGCCGACAAGCCCGGCGCGCAACCGCTCGATGTGGAACTGGGCGACATCAACTTCAAGGACATCAACTTCTGGTACACCGACGGCGATGTGAAGACCCAGGTGTTCTGCGATTTCAACCTGCAGATTCCCGCCGGGCAGCGCGTGGGGCTCGTGGGCATGAGCGGGGCGGGGAAGACCACGCTCACGAAGCTGCTGCTGCGCTTGGCCGACATCCAGGAGGGTGAGATTCTGGTGGACGGCCAGAACGTGGCCGACGTGACCCAGCAGTCATTGCGCCGGCAGATCGCCTATGTGCCTCAGGAGGCGCTGCTGTTCCACCGCTCCATTGCCGAGAACATCGCCTACGGGCGGCCCGACGCCACGATAGAGGAGATTCGCGAGGCGGCCCGGGCGGCCAACGCGCTCGAGTTCATCGAGGATTTGCCCCAGGGGTTCGACACCATCACCGGCGAGCGCGGCATCAAGCTGTCGGGCGGTCAGCGCCAGCGTATCGCCATCGCCCGGGCGATGCTCGCCAATTGCCCCATCCTCGTGCTGGACGAGGCCACGAGCGCACTTGATTCCGAAAGCGAGGCGGCCGTGCAGGAGGCGCTCGCTCGCCTCATGGAAGGCCGCACTGCCATCGTGGTCGCCCATCGCCTGTCCACGGTGGCGAGCCTCGACCGCATCGTCGTGCTGTCCCAGGGGCGCATCGTGGAGGACGGCCCCCACGCCGAGCTCGTGGCCAAGGGCGGCGACTACGCCCGCCTCTGGAACCGCCAAACCGGCGCCTTCGCGGGGGAGTAGGCGCCGGGTTTCATCCAGTGGTTCGACCTGCCGAGCGCTGGTGACACAAAACGTGCGCGGAAGGGGCTTGTTTTGTCACCGAAGTCTGGGCCTACAGCTTTACGACGGCGTCGGCGGGGCCGGATCCGGTGGCGTTTATGAGGACGGTGGCGGAAGGGGAGGCGATATCCCCGGTGCACAGGGCATAGAGCCCCGGGCGGCTCACCGTGACGGCGCCGAGCTCGTCGGCAGACAGCGTGCGGTCGCGGGAGGGGATGACGGTGCCGTCCTCGGTCAAGGCGGCGGTGCAGAGGTAGACTTCCCCGGCTCCGCTTTCCACGGCGAAGGTGAGGCCCGTCTCCGTCGCACTGGCCGAGCCGGTGCCCTCCACGGCGGCGCGGCCATCGCTGTGGCAGGAAGCGCACTGCTCGCCGGACTTCGTGATGGGGTGGCTCGATGCGCAGCCGGCCAGAGTGCCGGCGTTCGCTGTCAGGAGACAGGCGAGGGCGAGCGCGGCAAGGCACGTGCGTTGGGGATGCCGATGCGCGGCGGCGTTGGTGCGAGGCAGGATGAAAAGGCCCATGACTCTCCTCGGGGTGGTGTTGGGAATTGAGTGACAAAGGCAGTCTACCATTCGTTGCGTCATCCCCCTCATACCCAGAGCCGTATTTCCCGCGAGCAAGCTTCGAAGCGTAAATCTGGCAAGTTTTTCGAGGGTTTCGACGTGTCTCCTGAAGGCTCCTCTGCGAAAGTAACGTATTGTGCTAATTCTCGCTGGGAAATGGTCAGCAAACAAGGAAGATGGGGCCATTTCTGGCTCTCTGAGGGAAGCGCTTGTCGAAAACCTCGAAAAACTAGCCAGGATTGCTGGATTTCGAAGTCGCGCATGATAAAAGATATGACGCGAACGCGGGAGCGAATCCGTGCTTTCTTTTTGCTGGGTGGCTTTTGAATGCGCGAGAGCAAAGGCCTCGCGTCCGCTGTGTGAGGGGGCGAGTTGTGGTACCCTCAAGACTTTGCATTCGGTAATTGGGAAAAGGAGGTGCGGTGGGTCTGGGCGGTATCAAGCTGGCTGAATACGCTGACCCACGCGCCGTGTCGCGGGGTGTGGGCATTGCCGCCAATGCCGCATCTATCGTGGATCGGCGCGTTCGGCGCAGCGATGACGTGTCGGTGGTCACCGGTCGGGTGGCGTCGGCCTCGGGCATTGCCGATTACTTCAACGTTGATGTCGTGTTCGCCGATTTCGAGTCCCGCATTATCGACTACGATTGCGATTGTCCTGCCGCCGCGCGCTTCGACGGCATGTGCAAGCACTGTGTGGCGCTGACGGTCGCCTATTTTGCACAACCCAAGTCTTTCGAAGAGATAGGTGATGTCCGTGCCGCCGTTTCGCCGGGTCGGACGACGAGCGAGGCGCTGGCGCAGTGCCTGGCGGCTCGATCCGACGCGACGCCCGTGCGCGTCGGCGCACTCGCCGTGGACGCAGCTGCGGGCACCGTGCATCTCGCCGTGCATCTTGCCTACGACGGGCGCTTCTGGTCGATGGATCTGACCGTGGAAGGCCCTCGCGGAACCTATGTGGTGCGCGACCTCGAGGCCTTTGCCCATCGCGTGCAGCGCGGGGAGCATTTCTCTTACGGAAAGAAGCTCGCCTTCGCCCATCGGCTCGAAGCCTTCGACGGGCCTTCCCGGGCCGTGGCTCGCAAGGTGGCGGAGCTGTTTCCCGATGAGCGCCTGTTCGGCGGCTCGATGTTCCGCACGGCGGGGAGCAAGCGCGAGGTGCGCCTGCGCGAGGCGGAGTTGGCCGGCATGCTCGGCGCCATGGGGGAGGGCGCTGAATTTACGTTTGGGGGATGGGAGGCGCCGCTAGCGGTTGCGAACCGGGGCACGGTGGAGCCTGGTGCGAGGGAGGGCGATGAGAAGCAGGGCAACGGAGACGGCCTTTGGGTTGTCACCAGGGATGTTCCGGCGCTGACACTGCGGTTCGTCCCTGCCGAGGGCGGCTTTGAGCTGGCGCTTTCCGAACGGGTGCTCGTGGTGCGCGGGCTGGAGGAGGCCTTCGTGCTGTCCGACGGCGTGGCCGCGCGAGCGACGGGCGCCGACGCGCGGGCCTTTGCCTGGTTGCGCGAGGCGGGCCTGACCGCCGACGGCTCCGCAGGGGAAGCCCCGGTCTTCATCGCCGAGCGCGATGCCGAGGCTTTCTGTCGGCGCGCGCTGCCGGTGCTGGAGGAGACGCTTTCGGTGGAGTTGCCCGAGACCTGGGAGGCGCTGCGTCCCGTGGCCGGCACACTCGCCTTCTACTTCGATGTGACGGGGAAGAAGGAGGCCGCGCTCATCCGCCTGGTGGTGAAGGCGTTTTACGGCGAGCGGGAGGTAGTGCTGGAAAGCCCCGCCGATTCCGCCGAGGAGCCGGAGCTGCGCCCGGCTTCGAGTCAGGCCTTCCGCGACCAGGATTTGGAAGATGCGGGTGTGGCCGTGGCCGCGCAGTTCTTCGACGGGTCCATGACCTTGCCCCTGCGCCAGACCGAATTGGCCGGCGATCTGCTCTACGGCGGTCTCGTGCAGTTCCGCGCCCTAGGCGAGGTGTTTACCACGCCGGCGTTCGATCGGCTCATCGTGGAGCGGCCGCCGCGGGTGTCATTGGGCCTTTCCCTGCGGGCGAACCTCATTCAGATGGATGTGCGCGAGAGCGATCTTTCCGCCGATGAGCTGCGGGCGATGCTTTCAGCCTACCGGCGCCGCAAGCGCTTCCACCGCATGAGCGACGGGCGCATCGCCGCTTTGGGCGAGGGGGACGTGGCGGCGCTCGGCGACATGATGCGGGACTTGGGCGTGTCGGCCGACGAGTTGCTGGATGGCGGCGCCGAGCTACCGACCTACCAGGCGTTCTACCTGGATCGGGAATATGGCGACGCCGTGCGGGACCGCGCCTTCGAAGATTACCTTCGCTGCCTGGACGGTCCGGGCGAGCCTGTGGCGGCGCCCGCATCTCTCGCGGGTACGCTGCGGCCCTACCAGGTAGAGGGTTTCCGCTGGCTGGCGCGCCTGGCATCGCTCGGCTTCGGCGGCATTCTGGCCGACGAGATGGGCCTCGGCAAGACGCTGCAGATGATTGCCCTGGTGAAGAGCTTGCGCGATTCGGGGCAGCTGGGCGGTCCGGTGCTCGTGGCCTGCCCCGCCTCGCTCGTGTTCAACTGGGCCGACGAGTTCGCCCGGTTCGCGCTCGACGTGCCGGTCTGCGCGTTGGAGGGCTCCCGAGCGCACCGCGAGGTGCTACTATTCCGTGCGACGCAGGGGATAGACGAAGGGCGCGTTCTCGGGTGCGGGGACGATGCGGGCGAGGACGCGCGAACGGCTGGCGAGCGAATCGCTGGCGCTTCGAGCGCCGATGTCCCGTGCGTGATCGTGGCCTCCTACGACCGCGTGCGCATCGATGGCGCGCAGCTCGCGCGTGTCGAATGGGGCTTGGTGGTGCTCGACGAGGCCCAGTACATCAAGAACCACGCCACCAAGACCACCCGGGCCGTGAAGCGCTTGCGGGCGCCCTTGCGCTTCGCGCTCACGGGCACGCCGGTGGAGAACCGCCTCTCGGAGCTGTGGAGCATTTTCGACTTCCTCATGCCGGGGTTCCTCGGCAGCTACGAGCGGTTCCGCGAGCGCTACGAGCTGGGCATTATCGGCGAGGATGAAGAGGCGGCGGCTCGCCTGCGCGCGCTCATCGAGCCGTTTGTGCTGCGCCGCCGCAAGGCCGACGTGCTCACCGATCTGCCCGCCAAGCTCGAGAGTATCCGCTATGTGCCGCTCGGCTGCGAGCAGCGTCGGCTCTACGACGGCGCCGAGCAGCGCCTGCGCGAGGATCTGAACGCCCAGAAGCGGCAGAACGCCTCGCGGGCCAATCGCCGCGGGCACATTCCCGATGCGGAGAAGAGCGCCGTCGAGGTGCTGGCCGAACTGACGCGCCTGCGCCAGATCGCGCTTGATCCGGCGCTCGTGTTCGAAAACTACAAGGGCGGCGCCGAGAAGCTGGGCGCCATCATGGAATTGGTGGACGAGGCCATGGAAGCCGGGCGCAAGGTGCTCGTATTCTCGCAGTTCACGAGCTACTTGGACGTGCTTTCCGCCGAGCTTGATCGTCGCGGTATCGGGCATTTCGCCATAACAGGCGCCACGCCGAAGCGCGAGCGCGTGCGTCTTGTGAACGAGTTCAACGCCAATGAGACACCCGTGTTCCTTGTGTCGCTGAAGGCCGGCGGCACGGGGCTGAACCTCACGGGCGCTTCGGTGGTAGTGCACGCCGACCCCTGGTGGAACGCGGCCGCCACCGACCAGGCGACCGACCGTGCCCATCGCATCGGGCAGAACCGCGAGGTGGACGTGTACAAGGTGGTGGCGAAGGGAACCATCGAGGAGCGCATCGTCGCCTTGCAGGAGGCCAAGCGCGACCTGGCCGATTCCGTGATCGCCGCCACGGCCGGCGAGGCGCTCGCCGGACTCACCCGCGAGCGCCTTGCGGAGCTTCTCGGGGAGGCGGACTAGCGGGTTTCGTGCAGGATTTTCCGATTGGGAGAGCCTGCTCGCTCGGAAAGCCCGAGAATGACTCTCTCAATCGGAAAATCCTGCACTATTCCAGCACGAAGACTCTTCCTATCGAAAAATCCTGCACGTTCTGGCAGGTTCGGCCGACTTGCGTCTGGCCGCCTCGCGGCCGCCAAACCAGAAGGGGCGGCCCGAAGGCCGCCCCGTGTGGATGAGATCCCTTGTCTCGGCTAAGCGCCAGCCGGGAAAGCGCTACTTCCGCTTGTCCTCTTCCACCATGGCATTGATGGCGGCGCGCTCCTGGTCTTCCAGGCGCTCCTCGGCCGCGTCCAGCGCGCGCTTGTCGTGCTTGGCGTTGGCGATGGCGAGCACCGCGCCGGACAGCGCGAACAGCGCGATGGCATTGGGAATGACCATCAGCTGGTTGAACATGTCAGCGAGCTCCCACACCAGGTCGTTGGAGAGCAGCGAGCCCATGAAGATGAAGGCCAGCGCGATGATGGTGAAGGGCAGCACCGCCTTCTTGCCGAAGAGCCATTCCACGTTCAGCTTCGCGAAGAGGTTCCACGAAAGGATGGTAGAGAAGGCGAAGAACAGCAGGCAGATGGCCACGAACCAGGCGCCCACATTCGCGCCGAAGAACTGCCCGAAGGCCAGCTGAGCGATGTTGGTCTTGGTGATGGTCTCGGCGGTCAGCGTCGCGTAGTCGCCGGTGGCCAGCGTGCCGTCGCCCACGTAGAGCACCGACAGCACCACGAGCGCGGTCATGGTGACGACGATGATGGTGTCCACGAACACGCCGATCATGGCCACGACGCCCTGCTCGTGCGGATCCTTCACCTCAGCGAGCGCGTGAGCGTGCGGAGTGGAGCCCATGCCGGCCTCGTTGGAGAACAGGCCGCGCTTGGCGCCCTGGCTGATGGCGGCGATGATGCCGAAGGTGGCGCCGCCCACGGTGGCGTCGGGGTTGAAGGCGCACTGGAAGATGAGCGCGAAGGTGGCCGGAATGTTGGCGGCGTTCATGATGAGCACGACGAGCGACCCGAGCACGTAGAGCACGGCCATGATGGGCACGATCTTTTCGGTGACGGCGGCCAAACGCGACACGCCGCCGATGAACACGGTGCCGGCCAGGATGACCACGATGAGGCCCATGACCCAGGTGGGGATGCCGAAGGCGGTGTTCATGGTCTCGGCGATGGAGTTGCTTTGCACCATGCAGCCCATGAAGCCGAGCGCCAGAATGATGGCCACGGCGAAGAACCCGGCGAGGAACTTGCCCCCGTTGCCCTTGAAGGCCGTGGTGATGTAGTAGACTGGACCGCCGTGCACGGTACCGTCCTCGTCGACTACGCGGGTCTTCTGGGCCATGACCGCCTCGGCGTAGTTGGTGGCCATGCCGAGCAGGGCGATGATCCACATCCAGAAGATGGCGCCCGGGCCGCCCACGATGATGGCACCGCAGGCGCCCACGATGTTGCCCGTGCCCACCTGGGCCGCGATAGCGGTGGACAGCGCCTGGAACGACGTCATGCCGCCGCCCTGGTTGCCGCCGCGCAGGCTGAAGTTGCCGAACACGCGGCGCCAGCCCTCGCCGAAGCAGCGGAACTGGATCGCCTTGGTGCGCACGGTGAACCAGATGCCCATGCCGAGCAGCAGGATGATCAGGATGTAGTTGGACAGGTAGTTGTTGATGGTGGTAACGATACCAAGCAGCGCCTCTTCCACGGCATTCCCTTCTTCTCGCGAGAAAACTCGGGGGAGCTCATGCGTGGGCGGCCGAAGAGGTCGCGTCATCGCTCTGTCCGTTTGCCTGAGAGATTCAGCTTGCCTGCGGAGGTCGTCCGCGCGCAAGCCTTGCACCTTCGGCACTCACTTAAGAGTTCTCCAGAGTTTTCTCCGCCCCCGGTTTGCTTATGCTGCGCTTGTGCTGTTGCGGCGTTGCGGGCGAGCCGCTTTGCCTCATCGCGCGAGCGCCACAGCATTCCGAAGGCCTCACAGAAATATTGACTCGGCCACTATACGCCCTGACGCGGCGTCGATCAACAACTATTTCGCTCAACGTTACGCGTTGCCCCCGCAATGCTCCGTAGCGCCCGCGAAAGGTGGTGTCCTCGCGGTGGTTGCGAGATGCCTACGAACGGGATCCGGCCGCGGTGCCCGTGTTAGACTGGGGCGACGAAAGCGGCAAAGCCAAGGAAAGAGATCGCCATGAGCAAGTACGATAAGCTGTGGGAATACGTGGAAAAGCAAGAAGGCGACGAGCTGGTGCTCACATTCGACGAGATTGGCACCATCGCCGGCGTTCCTTTGGATCATTCGTTCCTCAACTACAAGAAGGAGCTTGTGCCCCACGGGTGGGAAGTGGGCAAGATATCCATGAAACAGCAAACCGTCCGCTTCAAGCGACTGGCGGAATAGGCCAAGATCGACGGAAAAGGTGGCCGGCGGCTGGCGAAACGGACTTTCGCTGGCGCTTATAACTCAAGATCTCGTGCGCAAATTGCCCTTTTCGTTGACGAGGGGCTCGTCTGTTTTGCGCTTGAGCATAGTCTTGTGCTTGGCAGAAGACTCGCATGAATGCCAAGAAACTTTCTCTCGTGCTGTATGCTATGAAAGTGAAAACTTGTGAAACGAAGTGAAAGATTGTGAAATGAAGCGGGATAAGGCGACATCTACATGCAACCCATTCACCCCGACCTTCGGATGTGTGCCCCCCAAACTTGCTGGACGAGACGGGCTCATCGCTGACATTCTCGAGGGGCTGGATAACGCGCCGGGCGACCCTAACAGGGCAACTATCTTTGTGGGTGCTTGAGGAACGGGCAAGACGGTGCTCCTCACGGCCATTGCCGAACGGGCTGAGATGAGGGGATGGATTAGCGTCAATGTGACCGATCGCGATGGGATGCTCTCGGAGATAATCGTCCAACTTCGTCAGAAGGCGTCGCACATCCTTGCCCCTGAGACGAACTCGTGGCTCTCAGAAATACATGTCCATGGCGTAGGGTTCACGCGAACGAGGGAGGAAGTGCCTTCTACGTGGCGCGCGGACATGACGAAGGCCGTCAGCGAGCTCAACGAGAAGGATGCCGGCCTTCTCATCACCGTCGACGAGGCATCGGCACAATCCGATGAGCTTCCGGTTCTCATCGATTCGTTCCAACATTTCGTTCGCGAGCGCCGGGACGTCGCATTGCTTTTGGCTGGTCTGCCGCACAACGTCTCGACGCTTATCGATGTGGATGCGATCTCGTTTCTGCGCAGGGCGTTCAAGCATACGATGGACCAGATTTCTGCAACCGACACTTCTTACGCCATTAAGGAGACGGTGGAAGGTGCCGGAAGGGGAATCGCCGCCCCTGCGCTCAAGGTGGCTGCCGATGCTTCGGAGGGCTATGCCTTCCTCATACAGCTTCTTGGCTACCATGCCTGGCGGCAGCATCCCGAGAGGGAAACCATCACCTTAGAAGATATGGAGCAGGCTGTGGTTCTCGCCCGAAACGACATGTACCGCATGGTGCTCGAGCCGACGGTGAACAGCTTGAGTGAGCGGGAGTTGGAATTCCTCGTCGCGATGACGGAAGGCGAAGGTCCCCACCGCGTTTCCGACATAGCCGGCCGCATGGGTATCACCGAGAACAACGCGACCAAAATCCGCGCGCGCCTCATCGAGCAGGAAGTAATCGGAGCCAGGCGAAGGGGCTTCGTAGATTTCGACATGCCCATGATCCGCGACTACCTGGTGGATGAAGGCTAGGTCCTCTTGCGCGGTTAGGCAGCATCCGGGTCGTTTTTTGCATGAGATCTTGAGTTGTAAGCGTCTGAATCGTGCACCGAAGGAAGCTGGTCGGAGGAGCGCTTGGAAAGTGCCTGGTCAGAACGTTGCGTGCGAAATGAAAACTTGCCGGTTCGCCGATTCCGCACCCCCGAGGGGGTGCGGACAGTTACTTGGACAGCGGCCTACGCCGCCAGCCCCAACCGCCTCCTGCGGTTGTCTATCGTATCGTAGACGGTCCTGCCGCCCTCCC
>NZ_CDRVMA010000017.1:0-31439 GCF_977072315.1 Adlercreutzia sp. CNCM I-6215
TCGACGAGGGAGGGCGCAAGGTGTACGATACGATAGCCGGCCGCAGGAGGCGGCTGGGGCTGGCCGCCTAGGCCGTCCGGAAAAACGTCCGCACCCCCATGTCCAAGTAAAAAGGTCGAAAATGATGCAAAAATATGGAGTAACATCGTCAAAAACGATGCAAAAATGCGCTATAGTATCGTCAAAAATGATGCATCATCCCAGATACATAGCGTATTATCTCTAGGAGGCTTCTATGCTGGAGCGCAAATTCTATCAAAATCTTATCCACTGGAAGGAGAATCACGAGAAAGAATGCCTGCTCATTAATGGGGCGCGACAAGTAGGCAAGACGTTTCTCGTGGAGCATTTTGGAGCCGCCGAATACGCAAGCTGCATCTCGATCAATTTCATCAAGAATCCCGAGTACAAGGCCATCTTCGAAGGACCGCTTGACCCCTCCTCCGTAATCAAGCGATTATCTTTGCAGGTCTCTAACGCACGTATCGTACCAAGATCGACGCTGCTTTTTCTCGACGAAATCCAAGCATGCCGAAAAGCACGGACAGCGCTGAAGTTCCTCGCCCTGGACGAACGCATCGATGTGATTGCCTCGGGATCGCTTCTGGGCATTCACTACAAGAGAGACGAGGATGAGCCGGACAGCGAGATCTCAATACCGGTCGGCTACGAACGCGAGGTCATCATGCACAGTCTCGACTTCGAGGAGTTTCTCTGGGCCAGAGGCGTGACCCGAGAGGCCATTGATTTGCTGCGCGATGCCTTCAAGAGGCGAGAGAAGCTCGACGAAGGAACCCTCGATCGGCTTCAGGGGCTGTTGCGAGAATACCTTGTCGTCGGTGGCATGCCCGCCGTAGTGGATGCTTATGTAGAAACCGACGATTTCCAGAGAGCCTACGAAGAGCAGGAGAAAATTCTTCGCGCTTACGAAGCCGACATCGAGAAATACGCCACCGACCCAGATAAGCCCAAGATTCGCCAAGTGTATCGTTCACTGCCTCGGCAACTCGCGAAAGAGTACACCAAGTTTCAGTTCTCGAAGATCGAGAAGAGAGGCACTGAGCGCAAATTTGGCTCCTCTATCGATTGGCTCATCGATGCGGGTTTGGTGAGCTCGGTGTCAAACGTGTCGCTTCCCATTTTGCCTCTCAGAGCCTACGAAAAACCAGGCGAGTTTAAGATATACGCCAGCGACATCGGCTTGTGCACGCATATGTTTGGTTTCGAGACGCAAAGCGCGCTTTTCCAAGGGCTGCTGAAGGGTCCTGCCAAAGGCGGCATTTACGAGAACCTTATTTTCGATATGCTGTCGAAGCGCGGCAAATCCGTCTTTTACTATAAGCGCGAAAACAGCGAACAAGAGATAGAGTTCTTCGTTGAGGAAGGCGGAGAAGCAGTGCCGGTAGAGGTTAAGTCGAAACGAGGGGCGACTCCTTCCCTTAATGCCTACATCGAACAGTATCGTCCCCAGCTGGCTTACAAGCTCATCGATGGCAACATTGGAGAAGATGGTTGCAAGGTGACATTGCCGCAGTTCATGGCCATGTTCGTATAAGATCCCATTTTCGCATCTACGGCATGGCGCTCTTGAACGCGCGGCGGTCTTCTAGGCGAGCAGCGTTGGCGCGGCGTCGGCGATCCTGGGGGAAGCGTCGTCGCCCAGCGTCGCTCGGGCGTCCTCCAGAAGGGTCAGCAGCTCCTGATGGGAGTGAATGTCGAGTTTGCGATAGATACTGCGGCGATGGGTCTTCACCGTATCCACCGAAATATGCAGATATTCGGCAATGAAGGCCTGGTCGCGCCCGCGCGCGAGCAGCGAGACGATCTCCGTCTCCCGGGGCGTCAACCCGTACTCGTGGGCAACGGCGGCGACGGCCGCCTCCGAAGCGTTCCCCGGCGCATTCTCGCCATCGGTTGCAGCGCGGCTCATTCCCCAGCCGTCCCCGACCCCAGCGCCCCCGAACAGCAGCAGCGCGCTGAAAAGCACAACGAACACGGCGACCATCTGCGCGGCGGCCGCCCCATCGGCGCCCCCGATAGAGCCCAGGAGCGTCCCGCACGCCATGCCCGCCACGCGACCGCCCACGAAGGCGCACATAATGCAGGGCCACACCCAGTTCGCCGAGAGCTCTTTGTGCTTGATCACCCAGGCCGCGAGCATCCATGAGAGGAACATGATGAAACGATAGCCGATCTCGTGCACGACAACCGCGCCCAGGGTCTCCCCCATAAGGACCATGGCCAAGTGGCCCAGTGCCAGCAGAGGAAAGGCGATAACGTAGAGCAGGTGGTTGAAATCGCGATTGAGGCGCCAGAGGAACACGAGCGCAAGAATGTCGGCGAGAGCAAACGCGATTCCCTCAGCGAGGAAGAACCCCTCCTGGGAGGCGAGGACTCCCGATTTCTGGACGAAGCCCGTCGACAGCCCTTGCACCGCCAGCGTCGCCACGAGCTTCCACGGGATCGCAAGGGGCGTTTTCTCTCCGTAGCGCGCCGCCGCGCCTCGGCCGCTTTCCGCACCAAGGGCGGCAAAGGAGACGCCGACGAGCAGCAGACAGACGAGCAGGGAGAGCAGCGAGTCGAGCACGGCGGCCAGGGCGATCACAAGAGCGGCGCCGAACATCCCCACAAACAGATTGGCAGCCGCTTGACGCGACGGAGCGCCGGCAAACAGGCGCACCTGGCCTACCGCCAGGCACGCGAGCCCCACCCCGGAAAGGACGTTGGCCGCCACCATGGGAACGAGCACCCCCTCGCCGGCCGCGCTCAACGCGAATTCGCCAACAATGCCCGCCACCAAGAGAACGGCCACAATCGCCTGATAGCGCAGCCCATGGAAGACGATGCGGCGCCACGCGTACAGAAGCGCGAGGCCGAGAAATGCAAGGACATTGGCCAGGCCCGCCACGGAAAGCCCGAGAAGCACGTCCCCGGTCAACGCGATGGCGTGGTTGGAGAGAACGGGGTGCTGGAGCACCATCACCGTGAGCACAATATAGGCAGCCGGCCCGACCGTGAGGCGGAGGCTGAGAAGACCGCTCCAATCCTGGAGCGCGCTATTGCCGTTGCCCGCACTCGTTCCAAGAAGCACCTTCGCCATCGCGACTCTCCCCTTCCGCATCGTCTGCCTATGCCGCAGCCGACATTGTACCGAAAGGGAGGTTCCGGATACCATGTCGGCTGCTAAAAGGGGAGGGCGATTCGCGGGACGTTAGGCTTTGGCGTATTCCGCCGCCGCCTTGCCCATAGTGCGGCCCGAGTACACGCAGTAGCCCAGCAGCGAGCCCGGGACCTCGATGTTGTAGCTTTCCATCGTGAGCTTGCTGGCGTCCGAGCCGCCGGCCCACAGGCCGGGGATGACGGCGCCGGCGGCATCCACGACGCGGTTGAAGGGATCGATGTCGATGCCGCCCAGGGAGGTCTGGCACTCCAGCGTCTCGCGGAACCCGTAGAAGGGCGGCGTCTTCACGGGGATAAGGTACTCGGCAGCCTTTCCGAAGTCCTCGTCGATGCCTTTTTCGCACAGCTCGTTGTAGCGCTCCACTGCCTTCACGGCCTCTTCGGCGTCGATGCCCATCTGCTCGGCAAGTTCCTCGATGGTGTCGGCGCGATAGGCCAGCTTAGCGCCTTCGATCTCGGGCGTCTCAAGAGCCTGCTCGATCTCGTCGGCCAAGTTCATCAGCGGCGTATGGGCCAGGGTGCGGTACCGCTTCAGAGGAGCGCCCTCGTTGCAAAGTCGATCGAATTCCTCGCTGTCGAAAATGCTGAAGGCCTTCTTCTGGGCCATGTTGGCGCGCACGACAAGCGTCATGCTCTGGGTTCCAAGGTCCTCCCAAATGTAGCGATGGCCAAGCTCGTTGAGCCATAGGAACGGCTGGCCGGCGGAGACGACGAAGAGGTCGGTGCCGCGCACATCGCCGACGGATCGGCTGGCCGTGAGGCAGGCCGCCGGCGCCGAGGCCGCCCCCATTTCGAAGGCCATGCGCATGCCGTCGCCGACGTTGGCGGGGTTCGGGGCGTCTGCATGTAGGTGGTGTCATAGCCCACCAACTCGCGCACCTTCTCCGTATCGCCCGAGAAACCGCCCGAGGTCAGAATGACGGCCTTGGCGTTGGCCAAGATGACGCCTTCGGGGCCCTCCGCGTAGGCGCCCACCACTGCACCGTCCTCCTGCTTCAGGCGAATGGCCGGGGCGTTCAGGTGCACATCGACGCCCAGCGTATCCGTCGCCGCAATAAGCGTCTCGATCATCTGCTCGCAATGGCCACCCTCGCCATAATGGAACACCTCGGGCGAACCGAACATGCTCTCCACGCGTTCGATGACCACGCCCAGATCGAGCAGCCACGCGATGCTCTCGCCGGAGCCGTCGATGTAGTTCGACCAGTAGTCGTAGGTGATGCGGAAGTTGTTGAATTGGAATTCGTTGGCGATGATGTCGATCTTGCGGGGACTCTCGATGCCGAGCTCGGCCTGCTTGGGCGAGTTCACGGCGAACAGGCCCTCGGGCATCATGCCGTTGCCGCCCAGCTGCGCCTGCTTCTCGAAGAGCACTACCTTCGCCCCATTCTGGGCCGCCGAAATGGCGGCGCACAGGCCCGAGGCGCCGCCGCCGATCACCACGACGTCGGCGTCGACGGTGGCGTCGGGCGTGGGCTCGGGGGTTACCTCCGCGCCCTCGGTCGCCGTTGCGGAAGTCTCGCCTCCCGTCTCGGCCAGCGCCTCGTCCGCATCGGCCTGCACGCTCTTCGGAGCGCACCCTGCCAGCCCGAAAGCGGCAAGGCCGCCCATGGCTGCCGCCCCGGTGAGAAAGTTCCTGCGCGTGATTTCCATGATTCCTCCTTTGGATTCCTGCCCTCGTTGATGCAACGGCCTCAGGGTGTCGGCCCCTGCGACCGCGTCGTTGGAGGGCCCATGAAACCAGTTTGCGTCTTTGGGAGAAATCGCTTCCGAGGTGGTAAATCGCCTCCTGCGCCTTATCTACCCCTCCAAGGGTGACCCTTTACCTGGGAATACGCCAGAATCGTCTGAGCCGAAATCCGCCGCATGTTCTTTTGCGAAGGCGCGGGCGTCGGCGAGGTTCACGTGGCAGTAGCCGAAGGGGTTGCGGCCTAAGTAGTCCTGGCGGTAGGCCTCAGCGCGGCGGGCGCTACTTCTCGTCAGCCACGATAAGCGTGCCGGTTTCGCCGCGCAGGCCGGCGGCGGCGTGGTCGAGCGAGGTGATGACGGCGCGGCCGCCCGGGTGCGCCTCCACGAACTTCACGCAGGCCTGCACCTTCGGCAGCATGGAACCGGGCGCGAACTGTCCCTGCTCCATGTAGGCGCGGGCCTCGGAGACGGTCATGGCGTCAAGGGCCTTCTGCGTCGGCTTCCCGAAATCGAGGTAGACCTTCTCCACCGCCGTCAGGATGACGAGGATGTCGGCCCGCACGCGCCAGGCGAGAATCGCGCTCGTGAGATCCTTGTCCACGATGGCGTCCACGGCGGTGCGCATCCCGTCGCTCACCGTGACGGGGATGCCGCCGCCCCCGGCCGCGATCACCACGCAGCCGTCTTCCATGAGATCGCGGATGGTCTCCAACTCCACGATGTCCTGGGGCACGGGGCTCGGCACCACGCGCCGCCAGCCGCGACCGGAGTCCTCGCGCACCTGGTATCCCGTGGCCTTCGCGAAGGCACGGGCCTCGGTCTCGGTCATGAAGGCGCCGATGGGCTTCTCGTAATCCTTGAAAGCGGGGTCGTCGGCGTCGACCACCACATGGGTCGGCACGTTGGCCACCTCGCGCATGATGTCCTGCCGGCGAAACTCGTTGCGCAGCGCGCAGGAGAGCTGGGCCCCGATGTATCCCTGGCTCATGGCGTTGCAATCGGAGAGCGGCATGGGCGGCACCTGGGCATCCTTGTCCTTCGACGCCACTTCGAACGCCTCGTCGATGATACCGACCTGCGGGCCGTTGCCATGGGTCACCACGACGTTGATGCCCTCCTTCACCATGTGGGCCAGATTCTTCGACGTGTTTTCCAAAAGCTTCAGCTGCTCACCCGGCGTCTCCCCCAAGGCATTACCACCCAGGGCCACCACCACGCGCTTGCCGTCCAGTTCGCTCTGCAGCATGTTCGCAACTCCTTCCTCAGGTTTCGCTCCACCGTAGCAAAAGCGAGGCAGAAGACGCCTTGCGAACGGCAAGCTGGCACGGGGCCGTTGCCGATTGCGCCGATGGGAGGGACGCCGCCACGCGATCGCCTAAGCAGCCGCCTCGATCGTCGGAGGAGGCGTCACGCGCAGGGCCGGCAGGCGCGTGGCGCACCGAAGCCGCACGCCCTTGGCGAGCATCCGACCTTTAGCCTGTGGTAGCATAGCGCTATCCGCCAATTCACCCTTACATCGGAAGGAGCTTCCGTGGCGTTCGATTTCAAGAAGGAATACAAAGAGTTCTACTTGCCGAAACGCACTCCTGAGCTGGTGTCCGTGCCGCCCATGACCTTTGTGGCCGTGCGCGGCGAGGGCGACCCCAACGTGGAGGGCGGCGCCTACAAGGAGGCCGTCGGCGTGCTGTACGCCATCGCCTATACCATCAAGATGTCGAAAATGGGCGACCACCGCATCGACGGCTACTACGATTTCGTAGTGCCCCCGTTGGAGGGCTTCTGGTGGCAGCCGGGCGTGGAAGGCGTCGACTTCGCGAACAAGGCAACGTTCCACTGGATTGCCGCCATCCGCCTGCCCGATTTCGTGACGCCTGACGAGTTCGAGTGGGCGAAGGAGGAGGCGGCCCGCAAGAAGGGGCTGGATACCACGGCCGCCGAGCTGCTGGTCATCGACGAAGGCCTGTGCGCCCAGATCATGCATCTGGGCCCCTACGACGACGAGCCGGCCACGGTGGCGCTGCTCGATGCCTTCGTCGCCGAGCAGGGGCTCGCGAACGATATGTCGGACACGGCCGAGGGGCGCCACCACCACGAGATTTACCTGTCGGATCCGCGCCGCACCGCGCCCGAGAAGCTAAAGACGGTTCTGCGGCATCCGGTGCGGGCACGGGACTAGCGTACGGACAGCGCGTCGCTCGCATGGCGCCGAACCCCAAGCGCCCTGGTTCGGCGGGCCTTCGCTAGCGCGCGAGCTTCATCTCCACGTGCATGATGCCGCCGTCGTCGAACTCGTCGGAGGTGCGCACGAAACCGAGCCTCTCGTAGAAGCCCTGGGCGTAGGCCTGGGCCTCGATAGTGATGACGTCGGCGTCCAATTCCTGCTGGGCCACGCGGATGGCCTCTTCCATGATGCGCTGGCCCATGCCGCACCCGCGCTCCACGGCGATGACGCGCCCGATGGAGGCCGTCGGGTGCGTGACGCCGGCCGGCAGCACCCGCGCGTAGGCGGCAAGCGCCCCCTCATCGTTGCGAAAGCACAGGTGGACGGCCTCCTTGTCGGCGTCGTCCACCTCCTGGTAGGGGCTCTGCTGTTCCACGAGAAACACCGCACAGCGCAGCTTCAAAAGCTCGTGGTACTCGTCCAGACTCAGTTCGTTAAACCGCTTCGCAACCAATTCCATAGCCAGCCTTTCTCTCGGTCGCGTTACCCTTCGATGGCATCCATCGAGTTCACCAGCGTGGCATCAGCTCACGGGCCCCTCATCCGCCTATTTCAACTGATGGAGCTATTGTACCCTACACCCTCCCCGCGCCGACCATTCCCATTCCGCTGAACCAACATGCCCCCTTGACAACTCTGAAATGCAATATATACTTTACAAATGCAAGATATATTTTACATTTCTAGAAATCTGCGAGAGCCGTGGGCGCACGCCACCCAAACGCGACGTGGCGGAAAATATCCAGAAAGGAGCGAGGCGCTTCGTGAGAGAAGAGAAGAACCTGCGGATGAAAGTTGCCCGCACGCGGCGCGGTCTTTCCCAGAGCGATCTCGCCGAGGCCGTGGGCGCCACGCGACAGACCATCGGGCTTATCGAGGCGGGACGCTACAACCCGAGCCTCAAGTTGTGCGTCGCCATTTGCAAAACTCTGGGAGTCACCCTGAATGACTTGTTTTGGGACGACGACGCATCGTGAGCAGAACTCATGCTCGAAACAGAAGCCACCCTACCGTCACGACACCACCCTGGAACGAGGAGGTTCCGTTATGAAGATCATCGATCGCTGGAATGAAATCATGGGGCCGAAGGACGAGTGCCTGGCGGCCGAGGCGAACCGCTGCGCCGCCATTGGCTACACCATTCTCATTATCGGCTCGGCGCTGTGCCTGTACTACGGCATCATGCTGAACCAGGTGGCCGAAACGACCGGCCATCCCCTGCTCACGCCTTTGGGCCAATCGGTCTTCCCCGTGGATACCGCCCTGCTCATTGTGATTCTCGGCTCGGGGCTCATTTCCACCTACCTGCAAGTGCGCAGCGGCGCCTTCGACACCCACGCGCGCATCGCCCAATCGGATCGCATCCCTTGGGACTACGTGGCCTTGGTGGCCCTTCTGTGCGGCCTCGGACTGGGCATCACCACAACAGCCATGCGCATTCTCGCGGAAGTGCAGATCGTCGGCATAGAGAACGTGATGTGGGGCGGGGACATCGCCATCGGCATCGTGTACTTCACCCTGGCGTTCATTCTGGCGTTCGTACTGTTCGCCGCCACCTTCCGCAGCGCCATCGACCGCCGCCGCCAACTGGAGCGCAAACTGGAGGAATAAGCGCCACGCAACAGTTCCGCGCTGTACGTGGACGAATAGCCCCTAACCGGGTCAAACGACCTTTTTCATCCCCTTTCTCATCCCTCTTCGACGCCTTTTCATCCCATTCATAATGCCCGCGATTCTCTCGTTTCTCCGATCATGGCACCGAGACGTCGGCAGTTCCAACGAGGAATCCACCGACGCGAGGCATTCACGTAAAGGAGGGCATCATGGAGAAATCAGTTACACGTCGCAACTTCTTGATTGGAGGCGCAGCCGTTTCGGGCATTGCAGCTTTAGGACTCGTCGGCTGCTCTTCCACCGAGAGCAGTTCGGGCACACCTACGGCAGAAACGGGAAGCGATCAGGTTATCACCCCGACCTACCCGGCCTATGCGCGCACGCTCGATGTAACCGAGAAGGACATCGTCCGTACCGAAGACGCAGACGTGGTCGTCGTAGGATCGGGAAGCGCCGGCACTTTTGCCGCCATCAGGGCGGCAGAGCGCGGCGCCCATGTTATTTGGCTCGAGAAGACAACTGCCAAAGGGGGAACTTCCACGATCACCGAGGGCCTCACCGCATTCGATGGAGAGCAGCAACGTGCCACGGGTGAGGCTAGCGATCTCAACGGCATTTATACGGCCCTTATGGATTGGCACAACTGGGGGGCCAAAACAGAGGCTTTCCAAACCTACTTCGACTTTAGCGGCAAAGCTGTTGACTGGGCCGTATCCCATGGTGCCAGCCTGGTTTACAGCGGAAACCCCAAAAAGCCCCACTACAGCCCTGTTGACGCTCAAGGCAACTGGATGAACATCGGCACGGGAGTTCTCACGCCCTTATGGGAGTACGGAGAGACCTTGGACAATCTTGATTTCAGGTTGGAAACCCCCGCTGTAAACATCATTGTCGACAACGGAACCGTCAAAGGCGTCTACGCCCAGGAAGCCGACGGCATTGTTCGCATTAACGCGAAATCGGTCATCATGGCGACAGGCGGCTTTGCGAGCAACGTGGATATGGGAAAGGAGTGGCTGCGCGTACCCGCTGAGCGCATTAAATTCATGAGCTTCGAGGGCCAAGATGGCGACGGCATCAACATGGCTCTCGCTGCGGGCGCAGCTCGGCACGCACCCACCACGGTCAATTATGGGCTCACCACCATCGAGGGCTCGGCATGGGACAGTCAACTGACTATCTTCACCGTCTGGTGCCCCTCCTGGCGCGTCGATATGCCCGATGCCCTCCTGCCCGCAGGCAAGCCACTTCCCTTCGTGAACCACGCCGGCGTGCGGTTCTACAATGAAGCGAAACTGGAAGAGCTCAACACTTCGATGCTCAACACAGCAGTATCGAGCCAAAAGGCCGCCTTTGCGGTGTTCGACGCCGATCATGTCGCAACGTATGGCGGATTCGGCGATTTCAACTACGGCAGTGGAATTTCCGAAGGAGATTTCGCGAAAGAGTGCGAGAACAGCCCTGCCGTATTCGTCGACGACACCCTTGAGGGTCTGGCGGCCCAAATGGGAATTGATACCACCGCCTTCACCACCACTATCGCCGAATACAACGACCACGCAGCCACAGGGACGGACGCCGACTCCTTCGGCACCATGCCCGGAGAAAAAACTCCCGTGCTGAAAGCCCCCTTCTATGCCGCGAAGATCGTCGCCTGCGCCTACGGCACCAACGGCGGCGTCAGCACCGATTACTGGTGCCGCGCCGTCAATTCCGATGGCGATATCGTCGAGGGACTCTATGCGGCCGGACAGGACAACGGCTCAATGTACTTCAACGACTATCCCTATGGATTAATGGGTGGAACATGCCAAGGAGGTGCCTGCACAACAGGATTCGTTTGCGCCGAAAGCGCCTGCGACGCCCTCGGCCTTTAGCGAGCCCTTCCCGCATAGGCAGCGCGCCCCGCCCGGGCAATGGCACCGGGCGGGGCGCGCTTGCCCGCTTGACGAATGGCCTAATCGGCCTCCTCGGAAACGGGCATCTCGGCATCGAGGAGGGCAAGCAACTCTGCCCGACTGTGTATATCGAATTTCCGGTAAATGCTCTGCGTATGAGTTTTGACCGTTGGTATAGAAATGAACAATTCGGTCGCAATGTCGGAAGCAGTCTTTTTCTGCGCGAGCAGCTGAAGAACCGTTTCCTCCCGCTTCGATAATCCGTACTGTTTCGCAAGAGCCGTGCACACGTCCGGCAAAGTGTAATAGTACTTGATCACGCTATCAACGGAAGGTCGCGAGCGTTTTGTTCCCCAATCTGAGCGATACTGGGCATCGCTGAACAAGAACAAGAAGGTCACCGCCAGCAGCGCCGAAAGGAACACGAGGATGGTTCCCAGGTCGATGCCAGCATCGCGCGCGACCATGCAAAACTGAATGCCGGCAATCGATGCGAAGCATTCGCACGCGATGGCGATGGCGAAAATTCTTATCGGATCGAGCCTATGTCTCAGGCAGATGGCGCAGTAAACGGCAAAGCAGAACACTGCGAAGAAAGCGTAGGCCACTCCGTTGAGAGCACCGGCAGCCAGATACCCCATCGCTCCCAGCGATGCAGCTAAAAGAGCCAGCTCGGCGCAAAGCAACGAAAGGTTATACAATCCCTTCAGTTTGATGACCTTGCCTCCGAAGAGGGAGAAAGCGACAACCGTCAGAGCCGCAATGGCGAAGCCCAGGCCCGATGCAAGGACAAAGTGCGGAGAAGCGATAACCCCACATGCCTTGATCACGAAAAGAACGGCGAACTGCACCACGAACAGCCCCACGGGCAAAAAAGGTTGCGAAGCGCTATCGTCAATGTCACCTCCCCGCAAATCCCCCGGAACGACAAACCCCTTTCGGGAAGCAAGCAGGAAAAGGACGATAAGCACCGTCGCCACGCCGTTGGCGATTATTTGATGGAGAGAAGAGGGCAGCAGGGCAATAACGACGATGAGAGCCCCCGTCGCACAAAGCCAAAAGGCGAGCCACAGCAGCACTAATGTCATTTTCAGTCGCGAGAGCCTGGCGAAACACCCCAACAGCACGACAGTTTGGAAGACAACCGTGCAAAGTGCAGCTGCATATGCCAGAATCGCACCGCCCCAGGTACTCGCCACTGACAGCAAAACCCCCGCAAACCCCGAGATTACCAACCCTCGCGGGCATACCGAAGAAGTCATTTTTCGCACAGCCCCAGGGATAAGGGCGGCAAGCGCACAGCAGGAACCCAAAAGCAGGTAATCGAAGCGTATCGAGGGGGCATAGCCTCCGAGGGGAGCTCCGGCATCGATCGACCAGGCGAATGCCAACGCCAACACCACGAATACCATTGATGCGTCTGCGGATTTTTCGAACAATCTTCCCTTTTTCGGCATTCCCACTCCATTTCCCTTTGCGACGCATTTCAGTGTACCCGAAATGAAAACGGCACGCGAACCCAGCATTGATATTACTTCTGAGCGAGCGCATTCTGTTTGCCGCCACCTTCCACAGCGCCATCGACCGCCGTCGCCAGCTGGAGCGAGAGCTGGAGGAATAGCCGGAAGCACCCTCCAGAGAGCGCACACCCGACAGCGCCCTCACCACGCGCCAGGCGCTTAAGCGCGACGCTCACTGCGCCAGGGCGAACTCGCGGATGGTGCGGTCGATGGGCTCCATGAGGGCCACGGCCACCGCCTCGTCGCGGCAAATTCGCATGGCGCCGCCGCGGTAGTCGAGCACCACCTCGCCGGTCACCTCGTCCCACAAAAGCAGCTTCGAGAAGAAGTGCCCGTTTTCGTCGGCCTGCCCGCGCGCGGCCCCTTCCAAATAGTCGGCAGAGAACTGGAAGGCGCGGCGGGACTGCAGAAACGACAACTTGCCGCGAATGTCCTCCAGAAAGGGGGCGCCGTCGGAGTCCACGACGTCGCCGGCGTGGTTGCGCAAGCCGGCGATGGCCACCACGGGACGATCGCCGTCGATGATGGAGGCCTCGGCCGCCACTTTCCGCAACCGGCGCGGCGCCGGCGCATCGGCGAGCCAGGTGTCGGGGCGCTGGGGTTCCATACCGGCCGCGTACTCCTCGGCCAGCGAGTGCATGGCCGTGCGCACCGACGGGTAGAACTTGAAGTCCTGCATGAGTCGGCGCAGCTCGTAGCGGGTATAGTGGTCGCTCGTCTCCTTGATGGGCCGCACGAGCTTCACGTGCACGCCGCGCGCCATGAGGGAATCCAGCGTCTCGTCCAGCTTGTCGGCGGCGGTCGTGTCGATGGTGTCGAGCTTCGACAGCTTCAGGATGAGAGCCTCGTTGCCGGCAGCGGCGGCCTCTATCTCCTCCTGGGCCTTCGCGATGTTCATGAAGGACAAATCGCCCGAGAGCTTCGCGATGCCGAGCGCGTAGCCCACCTCGATGTCCTTCTTCGCCGGCAGATCGTCGGGCTTGTAGGGCACCGCGCCCAAAAGCTCGGGGCCGGAGGTGTCGATCTTCTCTCGGCCGGCGCGCAGGGCGAGCGCCAGAATGAAACCGCCCAGGATGCCCGCCACGGCGCCGAGCAGCACCACGAGGGCCGCCGAGGCGGCGAAGACCATGAACTCCCGGCGCGTCTTTAAGGCGTAGGTGGTGATCTTCCCGAAGTCGACAATGTCGAGCAGGGCCACCACGACGATGGCCGACAGGGCGCAGCGGGGCAGAAAGCCCATGAACGAGCCGGCGGCGAAGGCGACCACGGCCACAATGAGGGCCGAGAACACGCTGGCCACCTGGGAGAGGGAGCCCGAGGCGATGCCCGCAGCCGTGCGCGACATGGAGGCCGAGCACGGCGGGCAGCCGATGAGGCCCACCAGCGCGTTGGCCAGGCCGAAGGTGCGCATCTCGCCGTCGGGAGACGGCGCGGGCACATCGCCCGCCGAGAACGCCTCGACACACAGCAAAGATTCCAGCGACACCACCACCGCGATGGCGAAGGCGGCCAGAAGCAGTGCCACGATGTCGAGCCCCTCGGGCAGCACGGTCGCAATATGGGGAAGCGTGCCCGATACCTGTGGAAGGAAGACGATGGGAAGCCCCGCCGCCGCCAGCCCGTTGCACACAAGCGCGGCCGCGACGAGCACCACGATGGCCGAGGGCACTTTCGGGAAGAAGCGCTTCAGGAGATACATGCCAGCGATACAGAGAGCCGACACCACGGCGCAGGCCCACGAGGCGCCCGGCAGGCACGAGACAATGGCGGCGACCTTCGACACGATGGCGCCGGAGGTGTCGGCCGTCGTGCCCAGAAGCAGCGGCACTTGGCCGATGACCACGGTGAGCGCGATGCCGAAGATGAACCCGTGCATGACCGGCAGCGGCATACGGCGGATCAGGCGACCGGCACCGGCCCAGCCGAGCAGCAGCAGGAACAAGGCTGTGAACAGGGTGAGCAGGGGCATGGCGGAGACAATGGCGTCCTGGCCCTGGACCGCAATGCCGGCGGCGGCGAGCATCGAGGCGGTCATGGCGGCCGCGGCCGAATCCATGCCGAAGACCACCCGCCGCGTGCCGGTGAGCAGACCGAAGGCCAGCGGTGCCACGATGGAGGCCCATAGGCCATAGATGGCCGGCAGCCCCACCACCTCCGCATAGCCCATAGCAATGGGGATGGAAAGCGCGGCGATAACCAGGCCCGCGACGGCGTCCTTCGGCAGATCGGCCGCTCGATAGCCCTTCATGGTCTCAACGATCATCGCCCCTCCTCACTTTTTATCTTCTCGTCTCCCGTTTCCCGCTCAGCTCGCGTGCCTCGTCCGGCCGCCGTCCGTGGCCTTTTACCCCACACAGCCGTCCAACACCCGACGCCACCTCTCCGCCGACTTTCGGCAATCCTCGCATCATGGGGCGCCCGTCTTCCAGAAAGGCGAGATTGTACCAGATAAATGCCGAGATCGCAGCGCTTATTCCAACGGCTTGTCCCGACCAGGGACGTCCTGGATGGTGCGCAGGCCGTTTGACGGCGGCTCGCCGAGGGGGAACCAGTACTTCCACGCCTCGAAGGGATGGGCGTCCTCCACCCGGTCCACGTCCCTAAAGGCGTCCTTGGGGACGATGGTGTGCAGCTCGCGGCCGCTTTCCGTGAGCAGGTGGATGCCGCCGGCCGCCAGCGCCTCGTCGCAGAAGGTGAGGCAGTTGTAGGTGATGAGGTTGTAGGTGCCGGTATGGGCGCGGCGGTCCTCGGCGCAGGCCTGCACGGCGCGGAAGGTCGCCTCATCGCACCACAGGGCGATGGCGCAGTTCACGTGCTCGTTCCACCAGTTCCCCGGCCGGCATGAGCCGACGGCCATCCGTTACCGTTTCATAGGCTCTACCGCGACCTCGCCATTCGGGCGCCCTACCAGTCCTCGGCCCCGTCACTGCTTGGTGACAGTTCGCCCTTCTCGCCTTCCGCCGCCGTTGCAATCATTAGCATTTTCCCGTGAAAAGACCTGCGCGAAGGAGGAACAAGCAGTGGCGAAGAGGGCCCGCATTATCGTGGTCGGATGCAGCCTGTTCGGGTGCGCCGTGGCCCAGGCGCTCTCGGCGGCCGGCCACGACGTCATCGTGGCGGACATGCAGGAGGACGCCCTGGACGGGCTGGGGCCCGATTTCGACGGCGAGACGCTCACCGGCGACGGCAAGAGCGCCCTGGTGCTGGAGGAGTGCGGCGTGCGCCGGGCCACCCACCTGGTGGCCGCCACGGACGACGACGCCTCCAACCTGCTCATCGCCGAGCTGGCCAGCGAGATCTTCGGCGTGCCCCACGTGCTGCCCCTCGTGGACGACGACGCTTTGGCGGACATCCTCGACGACATGGGCATCGCCCCCATCTGCCCCCATCGCATCTGCGAGGACGAGTTCTTCCGCCTCACCGGGCTGACGCGGAAGGAGGCCGACCTATGAGAGTGGTGATCGTGGGCGGCCGCTCCCGGGCCGATTATCTGATGGGCGCCTTAGCTGAAACCGTCGACACCGTCGTGGCCATCAACGACGACCGCCGCTTCTGCGAGTACCTCTCCAGCCGCCATGACGGCACGGTGATCTGGGGCAACGGCATGAAGCTGGCCGTGCTCGAGGAGGCCGGCGTCGCCGGGTTCGACGCCATCGTGGCCCTCACCGGCCTCGACGCCGACAATTTGGCCATCTGCCAGGTGGCCAAGAAGTTCCTCGGCATCCGCATCCAGCTGTGCATCGTGTCCAACCCCGAGAACACGGCCATCTTCCGCCAGCTGGGCGTCACGGCGGCCATCAGCGCCACGGCCACCCTGGCCCAGGCCATTCGCGGGGCCCTGGAGCTTCCCGACCCCGCCGACGCGAAGGCCTCGGCCGCGGCGACGGTGGCCGCCGCTGCGGCCGAGGCCGGCAACGGCGAAGGGGACGGCGCCGACGGCACCGCCGACGACGAGGAAGACCCCGGTGCCCCCTCGCCCTTCCGCTCGATTCTGGGCTCGTGGCACCACTTGGGGAAAGAGCGCCGGTGACCGCCATGGGAAAGACGCGCGGCGACAACCTTGCGCCGGCCATCGCCCTGGGCGAGCCGGGCGGCGAGCGCTCCGGCCCCGGGCCCCTGCTCGCGCGCTACGTGGGCGTGGCCGTCATGTTCGTCGGCCTGGCGGGCTTGGCACCCCTGGCGGTGCTGCCGGCCTACCCCGACGAGGTGGCCCTCGCGCCGTGCTTCATCTTCCCCGGGATCGGCGCGGCCATGGCGGGCTACCTCATGTACTTCGCCTCGCCCGACCCCGCCCCGGGCGCCCGCCTTACCCGCGGGCAGGCCGCCGCGTGCACGGTGCTGGTCTGGGTTCTCGCCATCGCCGTCTACGCGCTGCCCTACGTGGCCGCGGGGCTGCTCTCCCCCGTCCAGGCCGTCTTCGAGTCCACCAGCGGGCTGACCACCACGGGCTTAAGCGTGGTGGACGTGGACGCCTGCCCGGCCATCTTCCTGTTCCACCGCAGCCTCACCTGCTACCTCGGCGGTGTGGGGCTCGTGCTCATCCTCACCTGCGTAGTGACCCAGACCGGCGGCCTGGGCGTGTACAACGCCGAGGGCCACACCGACCACTTGCTGCCGAGCGCCGCCAAGACCGCCCGCATGATCCTGCTCATCTACAACGGGCTCATCATCGCCGGCGCCGTGGCCTACTGGGCGGCCGGCATGACCCCCTTCGACGCCATCAACATCTCCATGTGCGCCGTGCCCACCGGCGGGTTCGCCACCCACGGCGAGAGCATCGCCTATTGGAACAGCCCGGTCATCGAGGCCATCACCATCGTGCTCATGGTGGCCGGCGGCACGAACTTCCTTCTGCTGTTCCTGCTGCTGCGCGGCAAGCTCAAGGCGTTCCTCACCCATATCGAGACGCCGCTGTACTTCGGCACCATCGCTATTATGGCCCTGGTGGTGGCCGGTTTCTTCCTGGGCCAGGGCGTCAGCGGCGACGGAGCCGAGGCGCTGCGGCAGGGCACGTTCCAGGTCGTGTCGATCCTGACCTCCACGGGGTTTCAGACCATCCCCTCCTTCGCCGATCTGGGGCCGGCGCTCCTGTTCCTGTTCGGCCTGCTCATGCTCGTCGGGGCCGAGGCGCGCTCCACCTCCGGCGGTATCAAGCTCTACCGCGTCGCCGTCGCCTCGCTGGGGCTCGGCCACGATTTGCACGAGCGCTACGGTAACAAGCGCCACGTGACGAGCATCAAGATCAACCGTTTCGGGAAGCGGTCGGTGCTCACCGAGGTGGACGTGGCCGAGGCCCAGACCTACGTGGTGCTGTACCTGCTGCTGTGCGCGGCCGGTGCGTTCGCGCTCATCCTCTGCGGGGCCACCCTGCAGGAGGCGGTGTTCGACTTCATCTCGTGCCTCGGCAGCACCGGCGTGGGCACGGGCTTCCTCGGCGCGGAAAGCGGCCCCGCGCCGCTGCTGATCGGGAGCGCCGGGATGCTTCTGGGCCGTCTCGAGATCATCCCTTTGTTCATGGGGGTGGGCACCTTGGCGTCGATGATTCGGAAAGGAGTTCGCCATGGCCGCTAGCAGTCGCAGATTCCCGCTGAGAAGCTCCCTCTCGGCACGGCGCGTCCTGCGCAACTTGGTCGCCTTCGCCCTGCTCTACGGGGCCGGCTTGGCCGCCGTGTGGGGCTTCTCGCTCTTGGGGGTGAGCACGCTTGTGGCCTTCCCCGTCTTCGTGCTGGGCGTGCTCATCGCCAGCCTGGAGACCGACTCGGGGCTGTGGGGCGCCGCGCTGGGAGTGGCCTACCTGCTCTCCTACGACTTCCTGTTCACCGCGCCCCTCTTCACGCTGAAGGTGCTCAGCCGCACCGACGTGGCGGCGCTCGTCATCTTCCTCGTCGTGTCGCTCATCATGGGCGTGATAACCCACCGCATGAGCCGCCAGGTGCAGGCGGCCGAGCGCACGGCCTGCGCGCTGGGGCGGCTGAATCGGCTGAGCGTCGGGCTGCTGGAGAGCTCCACCCCGCAGGCGGCCTGCAGCTTCGCCCAGGAGTTCCTGACCCGGGTGCTGAGGCGGCCGGTGACCATCACCTTGGGGGAGCCGCCGGCCGCGGGCAGCGCGGCGGCCCGCGACTGCTACGAGCGTCGCGCGCCCACCGGCTACGGCGAGCCGGGCTACCGCGACGAGCGGGAGAAGTACCTGCCGCTCGGCATGAAGGGGCGCCTGTACGGGGTGGTGGCCATCGACTGCTCCTCGGGGGATGTGGATAGCGGCAGCCTCTCCCTCGTCAACGCCGTGGTGGCCCAGACCCTCGTGGCCGTGGAGCGCAACGAGCTGGCGGAAAGCGAGCCCGACGGTGCCGGCGTCCCAGCGGCCATATCGGCCCCGTCCAACGACAAGAGCGCTGCCGAACCGATACGTCCGGCAGCGCTCTCATAGACTGATCGCGATATCCCAAGACCAATCGCGGCGGGCCGTTCTCGGCTCCAGGCGCGCTACTTGTCCAGCATCTCGCGCACTTCGCCGCGGCCCTCGTCGTGCAGGGCCTTCTCGTCGGGCGCCAGGCGCTCCAAAAGCTCCAGCAGCTCGCCCATATGCTCGCGCTCCTCGTCGCGGATGTCGGAGAGCACCTTCTTCGCATCCTCGTTATCCGTCGCCTGGACGTGGGCGTCGTACTCGTGGATAGCCTCAAGCTCCCCGATGATGTCCTGGCGAATGGCGTTGACGAGCTCCTCGTCAGTCAGCTTGCGCGGCACTTCCATCACGAACGGATTCGAAATTGTGGCCATGACGGTTCCTTTCTCGCAGCTTCTAAAAGGCCCGCGCCTGCAACGCCTGCGGTAGCACGGCGGCAAGCGCGAGGGTCTGTGGGCCATCCTAGGCGATTGGGTTGGAGCCGCAGCCCAGGCCGCCTTGTTGCCACCGACCTGTAGACACTGCGACAAGAAGCGTTGGATTAGACGGCAACGGCTCGCCCAGTCCAGGGCGTAGCGCGCTGCCGTCACCGACGTGCCGTTGGAATGCACGCTCAGATCGTCCATCACAAACGCGATCCTCGTGAGGCCCTTACTCCTCGGTCGCCAGGGAAAGGCCCTCGGCGCGCACGCTCTCCCGGTTGGAAGCGACCTCGGAGAGACGAGCCTTGTCGCGAGAGCCCTCGGCGACGCGGGCCTTGCCGCGGGCGCGGGCCTCTTCCACCGAGACCGTTTCGATGCGGGCGATGAAGTACCAGATCTCGAACACGGTCAGTCCGATGAGGATGGCCTTCAGCCACCACTGCGGCACCACCAGCGCGAGCATCGGCATGGCGGTCACGCCGGGGGCCGCGCACAGGATTTTGGCCCGCAGTGTGAGCGAGCGCGTTTCCATGAAGTTGGCAATGAAGCGCTTGTACATGCGGGTTCCCTCGAACCACGTGTTCAGACGCTCGGAGCTGCGCAGGAAGAAAAACGAGGTCAGCAGCAGAAACGGCGTTGTAGGGATAATGGGAATGATGACGCCTATGCCCCCTAGCCCCAAGAACAGCAGTCCCAACCCCGCATACAGATAGCGCTTGATCGTCATTGTATCTCCCGTTTCATCCACCGACCCGATGGGCCGTCATTTCGATAGCTCGCCGTCCCAAAGGCGCAGCGTGCACCAGCGTAGGGATATCTTAGCGGCCCGCGCCCGGCCGCCACATCACCCGAACGGGCTATAGGCGAGAACACAACAAGCCCCCCGCCAGCCGCGACCATCCAATCTGCTGCGATCGCCTTGCCGCGCAGGGCCCGACGCGCGCTACGCGACGGCCAACGCAAAACGCCCCGCATCTTGCAGCGCGACAAAACGGCAACGTGCAAGAGCGGGGCGATCCTATCAGCCGAGAGCTGGGATCCGGCACTACTGGCAGAGGGCGCCTGCTTCCTTATCCACCACAACGGTAACGTTCGGATGGAACTGCAGGATGGAGGCGGGCACCTCGGGCGTGACCGGCCCGAAGAAGGCGCGGCGAACGATATCGGCCTTGTCGGAGCCGTTGGCGACCACGAGGATCTCCTTGGCCGCCATGATGGTGCCGATGCCCATGGTGTAGGCCTCGCGGGGCACGTCGTCAATGGAATCGAACAGGCGGGAGTTGGCGTTGATAGTGCTCTCCGTCAGCTCGACGCAGTGCGTTTCCTTGGGGAACTCAGGCGCGGGCTCGTTGAAGCCGATGTGGCCGTTGTGGCCCAGGCCCAGAAGCTGCAGGCCCAAACCGCCGGCCTCGGCGATGCTCTGCTCGTAAGCAGCACACGCGGCAGCGGCGTCGGGGCAGGCGCCGTCCGGCACATGGGTGCGAGCCGGATCGATATCGACATGGGAGAACAGGTTGTGCTCCATGAAGTAACGGTAGCTCTGGTCGTGCTGCGGATCAAGGCCTCGGTACTCGTCCAAGTTGAAGCTGGTCACGTCCTTGAAGGACAGCGCGCCGGCCTCGTAGTCCTCAACCAGGCAGCGGTACAGGCCGATAGGGGTCGAGCCGGTGGCCAGACCCAGCACGCAATCGGGGTGCGAGGAAACATAGCCGCTTATCACGCGCGCGGCAGTGCGCGACATGGCCTCGTAATCTTCGGTGACGATGAACTTCATGGGAAGCCTCTCTCTTGGAGCCGCTAGAAAAAATATGTGCGCTCATGCTAAACCATGTCCTCCCTGCAGCGGAGGTCAGCCGCGAGTTTTCATCAGGTTTTCAGTGTCTTCCTCCGCCACCAGCAGCTCGCGGGCATGGGCGATGGCGTCGTCAATGCAGCTTCGGAAGTGCTCCTCCCCCACCAGATCGACGAATCCAGCGCGGCGCATGGTCTTCATCGGCTGCTCGTTCACGTGGGAGAAGATGAGGCTCACCCCGTTCGCGCTGCAGTAGTCGTAGAGGTTCTCCAGCGCGTTCATGCCCGTCGCGTCCAGCGAGGGCACGCCGCGCATGCGGATGATCAGGTAACGCGTGAAGTCCTTCACCGAGATGTCGGCGATGCGCTCGGTCATGCCGAAGAACATCGGCCCGTTGATCTCGTACACGCGCACGCTCTTCGGCAGCTCGCGCAAATGCGTGACCTCGGAGTTCTCGTCGCAGTAGTACTTCCATCCCTTGACCTCAGTCTCCTCGCTCACCATCTTCATGAACAGCACCACGGTGATGAGCATGCCCACGCCGATGGCCACCACCAGATCGAACACGATGGTCAGCGCGAAGGTGAGCACAAGCGTGGCCACAGCCCCCTTCGACGCCGTGCAGCACAGGTGCGCGAAGTTGCGCCAGCCCGACATGCCGTAGGCGACGTACAGCAGAATGGCGGCGATGGTGGGCATGGGAATGAGCGCCGCATAGGGCATGAGGAACGCGAGCACGGCGATGAGCACGAGCGCGTGCACCATGCCGGCGATGGGCGTGCGGCCGCCAGCCTTCACGTTGGCGGCGGTGCGCGCGATGGCGCCGGTGGCGGGAATGCCGCCGAAGAGCACCGAGGCGATGTTGCCGACGCCCTGGGCCACCAGTTCCATGTTGGCGCGATGGTGCCCGCTGATCATAGAGTCGGCCACCACGCAGGACAGCAGCGACTCGATGGCGGCCAGAATGGCGATGGTGACGCCGTTGGCGAACTGGTCGCGGAACAGCTCCAAGCTGAAGTGGGGCATATGGAAGGTGGGCAGGGCGCTGTCGATGACGTAGAGGTCGCCGATGGTGCTGACGTCAAGGCCGAGACCGCTCACCAGCGCGATGCCCGCGAGCAGGGCCATAAGCGAGCTGGGCACGCGCTCGGTCACACGCGGCCAGAGGAACAGCACCGCCAGGCAAACGACGCCCACCAGGCACGCCTGCCCGTTCACCGTGGAGAAGTTGCCCGCAAGGGCGGCCAGCTTCTCCGTCGTTTCCACCGTCGCGGTGCCCGGCGGGTAGGAAAGGCCGAAGAAGTCCTTCAGCTGGCCGATGGTCAGCGTGACGGCGATGCCCGCGGTGAACCCGGTCGTGATAGTGAAGGGCACGAAGCGGATGAGGGCGCCCAGCTTGAACAGGCCCATGAAGATGAGCAGGATGCCCGCGATGATGGTGGCGGCGACGAGGCCTTCAATACCATCGGTGGCCACGATGCCGGCAACGATGGTGGCGAAGGCCGCCGTGGGACCGGAGATCTGCACCCGGCTGCCGCCGAGGAACGCGATGAGGAACCCGGCGACGATGGCGGTGTAGAGGCCCTGTTCCGGCGACACTCCCGAGGCGATGCCCAGCGCGATGGACAACGGCAGCGCCACCACGGCCACCACGATGCCCGCCACAATGTCCTTGGGAATCTGCTCCTTCAGCTCCTCTTTGCTGGAATGCTTGATGATGCTGAAAAGGATCGGCTTTAACTTGTCGCGCTGCTGCATGGCGGGAAAACTCGGCTCCTTCGATCGTCGCGGGTGAAAAGACACGAGGCCGCATTCTATCGCCGACCAAAACACCCATCAATGCAAAACCCGCGTTCGGCAGAAAGTCGCCCTTCGGCGCATGAAAAACGGCCCCGCATATGGTGCGAGGCCGTCGGGCGCCGGATGCGCTCAGCAGCTCTGCTGCCGCTCGCTCGCTCTGCTACCAGGTGCGGGAAGCCATGGCGCGGAACTGGGCCACGGTGGAGACGTGGGAGTTCAGGCCGCCGTCCACTGTTACCACCTGGCCGGTAAAGTACGAGCTCTCGTCGGAGGCCAGATAGACGCACATGGCGGCGATGTCCTCGGGCGTGCCGTAACGGGCCACCTCGATGTTGTCCAGGAAGATGTCCTTCAGCGCCTGGGGCACCTTCGCCTCATTCTGCGGCGTGACGATGAGGCCGGGACGCACGCAGTTGCAGCGGATGTTTTGCTTGCCGTACTGCAGCGCCGTGTACTGGGTCAGCATGTCGACGCCGGCCTTGGCGCAGGCGTAGGCCGTCGAGCCCAAGTCGCCGCCGCAAGAGGCCATGGAGCCGATGTTGATGATGGAACCCGCGCCCTGCTCCTGCATGAAGGGCAGCACGGTCTTGGTGCAGTAGAACGTGGAGCGCACGTCGCTCGCGAACACGGCGTCCCAGTCCTCCAGGGAGATCTCGTCCACGCGGCCGTCCTTCAGCGCCATGCCAGCGGCGTTGTTCACCAGCACGTCGATGGAGCCCCAGTGCGCCTTAGTGTCGGCGAACAGGGCGTCCACCGTTTCAGGCTGGGTAATGTCCAGCTTGTGGAACCAGGCGGTGCCGCCCGCCTCGGCGATGGCGTCCACGACGGCCGCGCCGCGCTCCTCATTGCGGCCGCAGACCACCACGCGCGCGCCCTCGGCCCCGAACATCTTCGCGATGCCCGTGCCGATGCCGCTGGTGGAACCGGTGACGATGGCGACTTTGTCCTTCAAACGATCCATGGTTTCCCTCTTTCTACGCAATATGGCCAGCCAGCATCGATGATTCTAGCAGTAATGGAATGCGACGGTGCGCCCCGTCCGGCCCGCGCGCCCGATCTCCCTTGGCAATGGCGCGCAACCGGGCCGGCTTAGCTCCGGGCGAACTTCTGCGCCCCCACGCCGCGGGAAATCGGGGACGTCGGTATCGGATTGGCGGCGCATGCGAGCCGCCAAAGCCAGCGGACCGCCCTTGCGCTACTATGGCAACGAGACAGCCGAAGCAGACGAGAAAAGAGGCGCCGTGGAAGATACCGAAGGCAGAGTCGCAGCGCAGAATTTTTCAAGGGAAGAGTCCCGCGGCCTTAGCGCAGACCGCGCTGTGTGCCCGATCTGCCCGCACGCCTGCGCGCTGGCCGAGGGGCAGACGGGGCTCTGCCGTGCGCGCGTCGCCGAGGGCGGCCAGGTGGTGGACGCCAACTACGGACGCATCACGTCGCTGGCGCTCGATCCCATCGAGAAGAAGCCGCTGGCCCGCTTTCGCCCTGGAAGCAAGGTTCTCTCCGTAGGTTCCTACGGCTGCAACCTGCGCTGCCCGTTCTGCCAGAACGCCTCCATCGCCTGCGCCGGCGAGCGCGACGTGCCCTGGCGCGAAATCGCACCGGCCGAGTTGGTGGAATTGGCCGCATCGCTTGCGCCCGAGGGCAACTTCGGGCTCGCCTTCACCTACAACGAGCCGCTCGTGGGCCTCGAGTTCGTTCGTGACACCGCACGCCTCGCCCTCGAGCGCGGCCTGGCCAACGTGCTGGTATCCAACGGCTACGTGAACGACGGCCCGCTGCACGAGGTGACCCCGCTCATCGACGCCGCCAATATCGACCTGAAGGGCTTCACCCAGAGCTTCTACGACCTTGTCGGCGGCGACTTGGACACCGTAAAGCACACCATAGAAGTGCTGGCCGCCACACCCACCTGCCACCTGGAAGTGACGACGCTCGTCATCCCCGGCGTGAACGACAGCGATCAGGAAATCGCCGAGGCCGCCCAATGGCTCGCCTCGCTGGATCCGTCGATCCCCTACCACCTGACCCGCTTCTTTCCCTGCCACCGCCTGACCGACCGCCCCGCCACCCCACCCGAAACCGTCCATCGCCTAGCCGACATAGCGAGGCACTACCTAAAGCACGTCTACGTTGGGAATTGCTAACGACCAACCTTCCCTCTTGCGTGGTTGGCCCTTCTGCTGCTAGACTGCATTTTCGTCAGCGAAGGCGCTGGCGCATTTTATCCAGAGTCGGGGTAGAGAGTTGGCTCGACGATCCCGGCACCAACCGGCCGCGCGGCACGGTGGTCCCGCCAACATCGATGAAAGGAGTCCTGCCATGGACAACGTCTCTGTGCGCGATTCGCGCGAATTCCTTAACTTGAGCGTCGAGCGGCCGAGGATGCACCTCCTCGACGAGCCCACGGGCTACATTTCTGCCATGGGAAAATCCAACTTGGGCCACCAGATACGCTACAGCGCGGAACGCTTGGAAGCCGAGCTGTCCGACGACGGCAAGCCGCACGTGCTCCAGCTAGTTTGCGAAGGCGACGAACGCGAGCCCCAGTCGTGGGCACTCTACGCCGACGGCCTCAAGTGCGCCCACGGCACCGGCGAGTTCGCCCGTGCGTGCTTCTGCGAGGCGGCCGACGCGTTCATGGGCGTATGCCGAGAAGCCGTGCGCGCCGCCGCCCTCCCCTCCCGCAGCAAGCACGACTACGACCTACTGCGCACCGCCCGCAGAATAGCGGCGGCGGAAGCGGAACGACGGGCTGCGTCAAAGAAGCAGAATCGGTAAACACGTCTAGCCATTGCGGGCGCCCTTGCCGGGAGGGCGTCCGCGTTACGCCCGAGAGGCTTCCGGTATCTCTGACGCCTCTTCCCCATCGCCGACCCTCTCGGCCCACCCCTTGGGAACGCGGTCGTAGGGCATCTCGCGAGCGAAGAAGTAGAACACGGCCAGGGGCAGCCCCGCGCACAGCGGATGCGCCACCACGAGCAACAGCACGACCGCCCGTTCCGCGTAAAAGACGACCCGCGCCGCGCCGGCCCTCTTTCGCGTCTCGCACGACATGCGATAGAACAGACCCGCCGGCGTGCTGCCATCGCGCATCCAGGGGACAACCAATTCCACCACCGCGAACGCAACGAGGTAGCAGGCTATCCACATCTCGCCATTAACCAAGGCCAGAAGAGCTTCGTCGAAGGCGTCGCCCGTCATCAGCCTCAAACCAGCCGCCACCATCAGACGCGGCACCACCGCGCACAGATCGATGATCATGACGTCGGTCCACAGCGCCACCGCGCGTCGGACGAAGCCGGGGTTGTGGGTAGCCGGCGGCTGCACCTCGGCCTCGCGCTGAGTCAGCCTCACGGCCAAATGGGCCAAGCCCCAGCCGATCAGGCTGCCGAGCGTGTTGCAGATGAGGTCGTCCACATCGAACGTTCGGTACGCGAAGGGATACGCTCCGGACAGCCCCGTGAACTGCGCTGTTTCTATAAGGCAGGTCGCGGCGAAGGACAGCGCCAACATAAGCGGCAGCTTCAGCTTCAGAAGAGTTCGCGCAATGAAGCCGAGCGGCACGAACAGCACGATGTTGAACAGCAGCTGGAATACCGCGCGAACGCCGCCTTCGGCGATGTCGCGGACGAAGTTGAGCGGATCCAAGATAGGCGGAACGCCGTAGGTGATGCCCGGGCCCGCGTCGCCCGTGGGCAGCGGGTACAGGGTGAAGCACACCAGACCGGCCGCATAGAGAATGCTCGCGTACACGGCGAACACGGTGGTCAGCGGCAGCCATCCGTCGCGCCGGTACAGCGCCACCAGCACGGGCACGCTCAGCAACAGCGACAGCAGCGGCCACACCAGAACCGCCACGTTGAAGCTCTCGCTGAAAGTACCTATGTACCCAATGATGACCTCGCCCATAATCGAAAGAATACCACGGGTGCTCCGCCGGATACCGGGAAGAACCGGTAACCGAAGCACTCGATCCGCGAAGGTACAGCAAGAACACTGAACGGCTGCTAGCGACCGATAGCGACCGATAGCGACCGATAGCGACCGATAGCGACCGATAACGACCGATAGCGACCGATGCGCCCCCACAGCTCAGCGCATCGAAATAGGTGATGCCCATGACCGTGCTTCGGCATCGCGGGCGGCCTCGCGGGGGGGGCGCCCGAAGCTTTCGATCTGCGGCGGAATGGGTAGACGCAGTGAAGCGGCAGTGAAGCGTCGCGCCAAACGCAAAGCTACCTCTGCTGTACCTGCTTCCTCACCGAGGAAGAGATGCGACGTCCCCTAGTGCGGGCAGCGCCCATGACGGCGGAAACGCCACCGAAATCGAGGCCAGTGATGATTTTGACAACCTGCAAGAAAACCATCAGCACAATAAGCGGTATAAGGCAGGAGGTCACAACCATCACGGCCACCGTGTCTATCATGTTGTTCAGCTGTTGCCCCAGATTGTCCAACGCGTCTTGAACGCCCTGCGTTATCGCGGTGAACCCATCTTGCATCGCGTCAGCGATTCCCTCCAGGAGGCCTTTATCCTCTTGCGTGTCCTCTTGGACGCTTTCTTCGAGTTCCTGAGTCGCTTGTTGCGCTGCCGCATTAGAAGCGGCGATGGATTCATCGAAGGTCTTGTCGATGTTGTCCGTGAGCCAAACACTCGCTGGCACCACCAGCGCCAGCGCCAAACCGAACGCCGTGAGCTTCGTGCCCAGTCGCTGAAGGTTCACTTTTGTCAAAGTGCCTCGTCTCAAGAAAACGGCTATGGCAAAAAGCACGCATGCCATCGGTATCAGTATCCCGAACGCCAGGAACCCAAAGGTCGTCAAAAGGAACTTCTCGAGGTAGATCACCGAAAGGATAACCACGAAATAAGAAGCGAAATCGGCAAGCTTGTTAGCAATTGCGGAGCCAGTATCATCGGGGAGCACAGAAATGGCAGCCGAAGCTGCCGTGGTAGTAGCCGCCAGCCCCATAACGTTGAGCTTCTTTTCATCCAGCGTCTCGTACATGCCCGAATACGTCGATGGCGATGAGGCGATGTTGGCCAGCAGCAGAAGGGAGATCAAAGCGGCCACCACCAAAACGCCCGCATTGATCACTTTGCTCTTAAGCGGTCGCTCCTCCAAATCCCGCTCTTCCCCTAGCTCCACGCGTTCGAAAACCAATTCGCTGGCGCCGTTTTCATCGATCGGCCGAATACCGTCATCCATTGCTATCCTTCCTCTATACTTGGCCTGTTCAGTATAGACAGCATTGCAAGCATCGACTTCGCTGGTCGGACGATTGGCCATTAGACGGAGCGCAAACGATAACCACGAAACTTGCAGGAGAACAAATGCCCGAAGACGAGAAGCTGAGCGAAACTATCCGCGAGCTGTACGCCATCGTCAACCAGCTCGAACGCGATTACAACAAGCATGATCGTCGCTTCACGCTCGACGGGCACCTCCTCGGAAGCATCGGTGAAGTTTACGCGGCTGAGCGCTATGGCATCGAACTAGCGAAATCATCGTCCGAGCGCCACGACGGCACCACTACGGATGAGCGCAAGCGGGACGTTCAAATTAAGGTAACCCAAAGACGCTCTATCGGGCTCAGCTCAGAGCCCGCGTACCTGCTCGTCCTGAAAATCGACGAAAACGGCTCGTTCAAAGAAGTGTTCAATGGCCCCGGCAATATTGTCTGGGAGCTAGTCAAAAACAAGAGACCTCCAAAGAACGGCCAGTATCAGATCTCGCTGAGCAAGCTACGCACGTTGAACGACAATATCGCCCCCGATGACAGGATCTGAACCTGCCGGACAAGAAGCGCAGGCATCAACTCATTAGCATGGTCTGGCGACAGTATTCCCGTTTCTGCTAAGCCTTCGCAGAAATGATGCCTATGACCGTGCTTCGGCATCGCGGGCGGCCTCGCGGGAAGGCGCCCGAAGCTTTCGATCTGCAGCGGAATGGGTGGAAGCCGGGACTCCCGGCAAGACGCCAGCGCTCAAACCGCACGGCACTGCCGACAACGGACTACCCGACAACCCCAACGCGAAACCGCAACGTCTACAGAAGGATCGAGGGTTTGCAAGCTAATGTTGTACGGCCACAATTGCCCCATGAATTCAAAACGAGGCAGATAATCATTCAGTCGGGAGCCAACGTATGGCCACACGAGATGAAAACGGCAGAAGCGCTTGCGGCAGCCGGCCGCACCGTAGAATTCATTCGGCGAAGCGAGGAGCAGCGCACAACATCAGCCGATGCGATAATCGACGGCATCGTCTGGGAGATGAAAGCGCCAAAAGCATCGAACCTAAAGGCCATTGAGAAGAACCTTCGCAAAGCGCTCGACCAATCCAATTGCGTTATTCTCGATTCCCGCAGGATGAAGGGAATACCCGACCATGCTATCGAGCGCGAACTTCAAGCGTGCGCGGCCGGACGCATCAAGAATCTCAAGCGTCTGTTGTTCGTGAATCGTAAGGCGCAGGTCATTGACATCAAGTGAGTTTGGTGTAACATTCAAAACGCAAAGCGCCCGAATGGTGAGTCATCACCTGCCTCCGGCGCTTTATTTTTTGGGATACCCCGAATATCCCGAATACCAGAGCCCGGGTTTCCCCGATTTCACCCTGCGAATATGTCAACTAGACACTTAACAAGGTGATGCCTATGACCGTGCTTCGGCATCGCGGGCGGCCTCGCGGGGAGGCGCCTGAAGCTTTCGATCTGCGGCGGAATGGGTGGAAGCCAGATCTTCCAGCAAGATGCCAACGCTCAAACCGCACGGCACTGCCGACAACGAACTACCCGACAACTCCAACGCGAAACCGCAACGTTCCAAAGTATCCTTTGCGGGGAAAAGCCACAGATCCGGAAAGTAAGCGAGCCCCTACAGCTCGACCGAGAAGACCTCCGTCTGGTTGACCAGGTCCAGCTCAAGCTGCAGCGCAGCGATCTCGTCCGCGACGGCGCGGTAGTCCGCCTCTGCCTGGGCGACGTCGTAGTTCGCATACCGGTACTCGATGGGCCCGTTGCTGCTGCCGAAGTACCGGTTGCCCAGTCGCTCCTGGGGCTGCCGCGAGGCGAGCCCGTTCAGGCGCTCCTTGCGCCCCGACAGCTGCGCGAGCAGGATGAGGGCCTCATCGATGGTGATGCCCCGCTCGGGCAGAACCGTCTTCATGTTGAATCGGTGCAAGGCGTGACGAATGGCCCGCGCCTGCCCGTCGATCTGCGCGACCTTCTCGCGCACGGCCCCGTAGTCGTAGGCGGGAGGCTCGGCCGCCTCCCCTTCCGCGAGCACGTAGGTGCTCACCTCCTGCTCGGTCCGCAGGAGCCGATCTTTCTCATCCTGCAACCTCCGCAGGTACTTGTTGGCACTAGCCGATGTGAATTCCACACGACCACCTCTTTCTCGCGCCGATCATTCGATGGCGTACACCATACCAGGTGCCAACAGCAGCATTCAACAGTCCCACTAGTCCGATTTGCGATTGATACTTTTACACTCCTTGGGCAGCGCGTCATTTCGCTTACCACATCACGCCTCGAAGCTATTGCATTCTTCAGACGCATCACAGTGCCTGCTTGCGAACGCCCTGGAGTGCTCCGCTTCCATTGATCCATCCGAGCGCCCATCCTGCAAAAGTATTGTAGCTATTTGACGTTGAGTTTTACGTTAAATGATTCCAGCTTTCTCATAAATTGCTCAACATAATCTTCGGAAAGAAGGTGATTTACCGCATAGCCAGAAAAATCTATGCTGTGCACGTCGGTTCTTTCATCGTATTTTCCGGCTTCTTGCCCTTTCAAAGTGGCTGACAAAATCACTTGGTTTTGAAGCTCTTCGTACAAAGGCAATGCAAGGTCTTCTCTGCGCGTTGACAGTTCTTCAGCCCTGAATGAGTCAATCACTATGGGAAGCTGATGTTTAACATGCTTAGCTAACGAATAAACCCTTGCAAGATAGAATTCCGTTGCCTCACTTCCAGTATATGGCTTGTTGTTCGTAGTGAATAGATCATCATAGTCTTCGGTTTCTATCCCATCATTCACAACTTCCCTAAGATGGTTCATGGAAATGAGGACTTTCCGCATGAAATCGTTTCTGTCTTTTCGCAGCTCCGCATCTACGTTTTTTGAGAACTCTAATTTCTTGTCAATGTCTTCTATTTCATCAATAATCGCTGTCAGTTCACGATCCATTTCCTCAAGATTTCCATAGTCGTCTTTTACGGAAATTATATCTATCAGACTTATTTCTCTAGTTTCCGCAAGCGCATTAAAGCGTATCTGTAGTTCACGTATCTCTTTCTCAAGCCTCTCGACTTCCCCCACATAGTCATCAATCTTGTAATCTATCGTTCGCAATATTTCTTGCCTCATATCTTGTGTTGTTATATCAAAAGCAACGTTTGATTCTGGCATTGAATAGCCAATCGCTTTTGACCCACAATCGAGACAAACTATCGAACCGGTTTTTAGCTCTCTGTTCAATGACCCTAGTTCTCTGCGAAGTTGCTCGTTCTTCTTCATACGCACGTATGCATGGTTTCTTAGTTTCTGTCTTTCAGAGATATCGTTTTTTAACTTATCCAATTGTTCTACGAATCTACTGGTTTCTTCGCGGTCTGCGGTAGGACTTATCGCTGCAAGCGAAGTTCCACTCTCTCTTAAATCTCGAACCAATTTGGCAAGCTCTTTTCGCCTGGTTTTCAGCTTTCCTTTCCTATCTTTTAGTTCCCGTTCTGCTTGCGAATCTAGCTGCCGAGCATCCAATCCAACAATAGCAAACACCATTTCTTTAAAATCATCCTTAAATCCTCCTTTGCAGAATGTGGGTAGCGCATCCGCCGCCGCGCGCGTTGCCCTATAATCGCAGGCAACAGAACATCCATCCGCGAGACCGCCCGGATG
>NZ_CDRVMA010000018.1:0-27272 GCF_977072315.1 Adlercreutzia sp. CNCM I-6215
CCTCCCGATTATCGGCGCTGCATGGAACAGGCATCGGCGCTGTGGACATACATCATCGGCGTAGCGTGGAACAGTCACCGCTCAGGCGTACCGTACGCATTTATCCACTGACAAAAATGACGATCAGTTTAACGATTATGACTTTTCTCAGAATTTCAAGGCTTTGAACTGCGGTTTCTTGGAAGAGTGCCCAACCCTGTCAAAAAGAAACAGATAGGCTAATGACATGGTAAAGAACGCCGAAAATGAAGCCTAAACGAAATAAACCTGTGGCGGGCGGCGCTCTTCGTCCTGCAAACGGCACCAGAAACACATACTCTGGTTGCTACTGACGCGCGAGGGAGGCTATGGCGGTGCCGATTATGGAGAAGGCGGCTCCCATGAGGACGACCCAACCCAAAACGAGCTTTCCCGGCAGTGATGCCAGCGCCATAACGAAATAGCCGATGCCCGGTATCTGGTTCACAGCGCGGCCAACAACGTTTTCGTACAGTGCCGGATGCGCATCGATGCCTTCGTTGGCGTCGCCGCGGGTGATCAGTTCGCGGTCTTCGTAAAGGTTTTCCTCTATGCGGTGAATGACGACTTCGTCATTGCGCCAGAAGACCGCCACATCACCCACGGCTAACGCCTCGGGCTCGATGGGTTCGGCGTACACGAGGCTACCCACGGGAAACGACGGCTCCATAGACCCCGACACAATGGCATAGGATTGCAGCCCCATGAAGCGAGGCGCCACCGTTGCGCTGATAGCCAACAGGGCAACCACCGCCAGAAGCAGAGCACCTACGACCGAGCACAAGCGAGAAACCGTGCGCAGCCGAGAGAGCCGTCGTTGAACGTCCCTTGTGAGATCATCCTGCATTGCAGGCACCGTTTTCCCTAGTCGTCGCTCCTCTCTTCATGGCGGCGCCGGCGGGCGGCCACGATAAGGGCGATCAGGCTCGCCAGCACGATGGCACCGATACCCAGGATCGGTAGCATATCGCCGGTCTGGGCCAGAATCGTGCCCAGCGGCACCTCGCGGGTGGTTTCACGCTCGCGCTGCTCGACCTCTTCGGCGTCCATCATGGTGTCGTACAGAGTGATGGTGTTGTCGGACAGCTCGGCGTTGCCGTTTTCCGTGCCCTTGGTGATGGTCACGTTGCCGTAGTTGTCGATGACGAACTCGACGTCGTTGGCCAGACGATACTCGCCCGGCGCCTCCACCTCGCGCAGGAGGTAGGTGATGCCGACGTTCAGCGTCTTCGCCAGTTTCTCGGGGGCCTTGCCGGAAGTCCAGGAGGCCACTTCCTTGCCCGACTCTTTCTCGAGGATGACCAACTTGGCGCCTTCCACCCATTCGTGAGTGCGCGTGTCCAGCTTGTTTACCTCAATCTGAGTGGTTTCGTCGTAGACGCCGCCGTCGCGGTCGTAGGTCAGCAGGATGTTGCCGTCGGCGCTGTAGCCAGGCTGGGTTTGGTCATCAGTTGCGTCCGCAGCGGCACGGGCGGCGTTGTCGGCCTGCAGAGCCTGGGGCTCGGCGGCGGCCATCGGAGCAGCAACAGCCTCCGTCTCTGCGGCATCGAAGTACTTCGTATCGGTGTACTTCAGGGCATAGCCGTTAGCAGAGGTCGCATCTTCCACAAGATAGAAGTAGGGGCTACGAAACTCGCTCACCGTGTGGCCCGCGGGCGCGGCCGTTTCCTTGAAGTAGTACAGGTTGTTGGTGGCAAGGCTCACGTTCTTATAGGTGATCCAGCCGCCTTCCTCGGAGGTCGCCTCAGCGAGCCAGATGTCGCCCTGCGGGTTCTCGTTCACCATGTACAGCGCATAGGTGGCGCCCACCAGACCCTCATCGCGGTCGGACACGCTGGTCTTGCGCACCTGCAGATCCATCGGGCGCGCCTTATTGTTAATGGTCGGGTGCCAATCGGGGTTCAGCTTCGACACATCGCCAATGTTGCCCGGCTGGGTCTCGTAGTCGGCGTACTGCTCGTCGAAGCGGACGTTTTGGTTGGCCGCAGCATCCCACCAGCCGTAGTACATATCGGTGCACACCAGCTGGCCGGTCGCCTCGTCCTGTTCGATGACCGTGGTGAAGGTGATCACCTGGTCGCTGTACAGCACGGACTGATCGTTCATGCCGCCCTTGCTGGTGTCCTCGATGACGCGGTAGTAGTAGGTGCCGGGCTTGGTGTAGGCTAGGCAGCTGGGGTTCTCAAGGTCGCCGGAGACGTTGTTCGCCTTGTCGAAGTCGACCATGCCGAACTCATCGTTGGTAGTGGCGGAGATGAGCTCGCCCTCGGTGTCGTTATAGTTCGCCACCTGGATGAGCTTGAACGCGAACTCACCGGACTTGATGGCGCGGCCCTCAAGGTTCTTGACGATCTTCGGGTCAACATAGCACACCTGGTCGACGGGCTCGCCGCTCGCCGCATACACGCTGTAGCTGGCGGCGCTGATTAGGTCATAGGTGTCGGTGTTGTAGAACGCCGGATGCTCACCTTCCGGCAGAACCAGCGGATTCAGCGCGGAATCGAGGTCGTCAGCGTAGCCGAGCACCGTTTCTGTGACAGTGAGCTTTGCGGGGTCGTTCTCGTCAACAGCCACAGTCACCTTAACGACATAGGCCGTCGTGTCCTTGGCGGCATCGTCGCCGTTTTCGGTCACCAGATAGTAGTGGTCGCCGATGTCGTTGCGCTGGTTCTTGCCCTTGCCTTCAGCGACATAGGTGATGTCGGGGAACTCAATGACTGCATTGCCGGCGGCGAGCTGATCCTTAGCGACGCTAGCAACTAGAGGGGTAAACTCATTGTTCTCAAGGTCTTTCTTAACGGCTATGGACGAAACCGCCTCGTCCTCGCCAGGCGCCCGCTCAATCTCGACCAGTGAGAAGCTGCAGTCACTCGGTTCGCCCAACCCATAGAAGAACTTCTCGGCCCGGAACTGCCAAGTTCCGTTGGGCGCATAACGGTTGGTGACCGTGATGTCGTTGTTCGCGACTTCGACATCGACGCCATCAACGGTCACTGTTTTCACCGTGGGGGTCACGAGGTAGATGCCTCGACCATTCTCGTCAGAGGTACGCTCACCAGCGGCAGCCAGAGTCACCTTCACCGTCGCAGGCTCAATGGTCGTCGTGAAGCTTGCATCATCGCCTTCAAGTGGCGTCTCCTTCAATGTAAAGGTAAACGTATTCTCGGCAGCATTCTGCTCAAAGGCTTCCTTGGCATACTTGCCATCGGCGATCTGAAGATCAAGCTTGCCGGTGGCGTCGTCGGTATCTCCCTCAGCAACTGGAGTCGCCTCTTCGCTCGGATTTTCGCCTTCGTAGAGAGCAAAGCTGAAGGTTCTGTTGCCGAGGGGCACGTTTTTCCCAAGGGTAGTGAGAATCTGCTTCGTCAGCCCCAGATTGAAGCCGGCATACTTCATGGCAACATTTTCGAACTTGACACCAACTGTCGTCGCATCTTCGAGTGCGGTTGCGCCGGTGGCCGCCTTGTAGATAGTCGGGCGCGCTTTTAGGCTACGCTTATCCGTGGACAGCGTTACATCAACCTTCACAAGATAAGCGGTACCATCGTAATCCACGCCGCTAGCAACATTTTGGGTACCTCCGCTTTGCTCAGCAATGGCGTACCAGTACGTTCCCGGAGCAGTGTATTCTTCGGTATCGAAAGAAACTGTATTATCTTCAACCACCTGCTTTGTTGAATCTGCAAGCTGTTTGGTCTCTTTAACGGTCGCATCACCCGATGTAGCTATACCAATAAGACTGTTAGCCTGCTTCAACGCCGTAGGATTGCTCAGATCGTTTACAACCTCACCAATGTTGTCAATCTTCTTGAATCCGAACTTGAAACTCCCGGCCGCGATGCCATCAGCGATCTTCGTCACCGGAATGTTCACAGACGTCTTCAAATTCAGCGTGTTCGTCACTGTTGCAGCATCGTCACCCGATTGATTGCCAATCTGCACTGAGCTGACCTCTGTGGTATAGGTAGTGGAAGTCAGGAGAACGTTGTTGTCCTTTTCTTTATATCTAGCCACCTCTTTTTTGACGCTAAGATTGACAAGAACATCAATGCCGTCGGGGATAGAGGACACAAACCCCGCTTCTTTCTGTTCGTCGGTTAAGCACTCTTTCAGAGAGAAGGTCTTCTCTTTCACTCCTTCGGCATCGAAACCAGGTAATGTAAATTGCAGATTACCGTTCTCGGTGTATCCCTCATACGTCTCATTAGTTTCTTTGTCAGTTAGTTCAAAACGGAAAACGTCATCGGGACCAATGTGTAGAGGATCACCCAGACTGTTAACGATCTTCTTCGTCAGAGAGATCGTGTAAGGGTTCACGGTGGTTTTGTCTTCTTTGTCGAACTTTCCGAACTTGATCGCGCCATTGCAGGCAATACCGCCGCCGTGAGTTCCGCTCTTGTTTCCCGTTATAATGACGCTTCGAGCTATGTTCGAACCGTCGGCAGTGGCGGTGTTAGTTAGGCAAAGGGTAGCATCATGGGATTCATAGCTCTGGCCCACAGGAATACCGATTTCCCTTGACCACAATCCAGTATCGCTCACCGAACAACCGTTCACGGGAGGCATGCCAACCTCGAACCCCCGCCAAGCAAGAGTTTCTCCATCCCCACGCACGAGAGTATTATCCGCAGAAACATAGCTCGCGAGAGTACAATAATAGTCTTGTGCAAGATCAACCTTAAAAGACTTGCTCACATAATCCTTATTTTCAAGAGTATATTTTGTGCTCCATCCGTAGGTAAGCTTACCATCGACTACGTTGCCAGGATTCTCCCCGTTTAGTAATTTGTCAATTTCGCCTTCGCCCATACCAGTAAGGAAGAAGTCGCCCGAGGGAACATTCTTACCAGAAGAAACAACAGACGCAGGAACATTGAACCGCAGCACCGTATTCAAAGGATAGCTCGTTCCCGAAGCAGTGTTCTTGAACACTGCGGCGCTGCTTTCCAGCTGGCCTGCACTGGTTGTTTCCTTCTCTCCGATAATAATTTTCGCATGAGGGCAGCCAGCAACGCCTCCACCCAGACCAGCAGCGCTGTTGTTCGTAATAAGGGCAGAGGGAATCATCAAGGTGCCATTATTGTTGATATAAATGCCACCGCCGCCCCAGTCGGTAGTAGTCTCTGTTTCATTGTTAATGATGGAACCACCAGTTATCTTGGTGTCTTTTGCGTCAGTAAAAATTCCGCCGCCTTCATGGGCACGCAAAGGACCATCGGAGTCATCCGTTTTATCGGGGTCTTTTGCTTTGTTACTGGAGATCTCGCCGCCCGTCATTTCGAAGTGACAACCATTCCACACGAATACACCGCCACCAGCGCCCGCTTCGTTCTTGGTGATGGCGCCGCTGTGCATGATGAAGCTAGCCCCGTCGTTCACAAAAACGCCGCCGCCTACCGTGCCTGCGCCGTTGTTGAAGTTACCAGGGCTCTCCGATCCTTTGCCACCTGTAACGGTTGGTCCTACACCGTTTTCTGTGCCGAGAATGACCTTGCTGTTAGAACCAACTATCGCTATGACAGAACTGATACCCGATCCCTGGATTGTGCCTGCCCCCACAATGGACAGCGTAGCGCCGCTGGTCACTCTGATGTCGCTGTGAAGCGTGCCATTGACGGTGAGGGTGTAGGCTCCATTCCCGCTGAAGGTCAGAGGGCTAGAGGTGTTGGTCACGTCGCCTTCAATGGTATGCGATTCGTTGTTGGCCAACGCCGTGGAAGTCGTATCCGCGGGAGTTTCGGCGCCTGCGTCGGGATTCTCCTCGGGGAGCGCCGTCGCCATGATCCCGGCCTCTTCGCCTGCAGGCGGCTCTTCCCCATCGAGAGTTGCACCGTCTAAAACGTTTTCTTCTGAGAGGACCCCCTCCTCTTCACCTTCAGCATTTTCCGCACCTTCGGCGCCTTCCAGATCGTCCGTATCTTCGACGGATTCTTCCGTGCCCGTGTCGGCTAGGACGTCGTCCTTGGAGCCGTAGGCGATGTTGATCTGGGGGACAAGGGCGACGATCAGTAGGATCGACAGGGCGATTCCCAAGAATTTGATGATCGATTTGTTCTGCAGCAACTTGGTCATGTCGTCCTCCTCCCTTTAAGCGTTCATCGAATCGGTTGCGGTTTGCTCGTTCTTTTTGCGGCGACGCATCCACCAGTAGATGCCAAGGCCGGCGACCACGAGAACGATAGCGCCCGTGGCTACGACCAGCGCCATGCCCGAGCCGGAAGTCGCCACGTCTTGGGCGAGGCCGGAGTACAGCGGGTTCTCGTCGTCGACGATAGCGCGCTCAGTACCGGTGTCCTGGCCGCCAAGCGTCGCCAGCGGATTGTCATCGTCGTTGATGACCGCGGCGGCATCGCCTGTGCCCACACCGGCATCAACCGTTGCCGGCGCCGTAGCATCGGCAGCGGCTCCTTCCGCAGCGGGGGCGGCAGCAACCGGAGCGGCCGTCATCACTGTGGTGCCCGGCACCGTCACCACGCGCTCGGTGTCGACGATCTGCGTGCGGCGAATAGTGATCTGCGCGCTGAGCTCGTCGTTCACATCGCGGTAGTAAATGGTGTAGGTACGCGCCGGTGAGAAGTAGGCATGGCGGATGGCCGTTTCCTGACCCGCCAGACGCACGTAGGTGTCATCGCCGAGCGCGAACTGCTCCTCGCCGAGGATGTTCACGAAGTCGTTCGTTTCGGGATCGATGGTGATGGTCTCACTGCGGAGAATCTGGCTGTTGGCGATGTTCATGTACTGCACGGTGATGTCGTAGGTATCGCCCGGCGTGTAGTCCTCCGGCACGTAGTAGACGTACTGGAGCACGTCGGTGCCCTTTTCCAGATCTTCCCACGCGTAGGTGATGGGCTCCATATTGCCAGACCACGGCACCAGACCGTTCTTCGGGGCCGGGGTGTAGGTGGCCGTCTGCTCCGGGGTGACTTCGTAGTGGATCTTATCGATAAGAGCACCCGTCTCACCGTTGATTTCCATCACGGTGAGGTTGACCTTCTTCGTAGTGGCCTGCGAGACGTACTTCGCCGTTACCGTGCGGCCGGCCGGATACTCGCCCGCTTCGAAGGCGACGACGGGATTGCCCTGCTGGGTCTCCGCCGAGCGGGCCCCAATGGCCACATTGTCGTCCGTCGCATTGGTCTCGATGGTCCAAGAATCCAGCGTGTAGTAGTTGACGCCCCACTGTCCCTTGTCGCGGTCGGTGGTAGGCGCATCCGCTGCATTCGTGACAGCGCTCATCGAAAAGGAGTTCGGCAGGGTGTATTGGTAGCCCTTGCCCTTCACATCTACGCTGTCGGTCCACAACGTATTGCCGTTATCGTCCACATAGTTAATGGTGACCTGATAGGCGCCGGCTTCGGTGTTCTTCACTTCCATAACGCGAATCTGCTTCGTGGCCTGCTCGGGCGTCAGCATGATGGTGGAGCCGGTGAGACGCTGGATGACGCGATAATAATGCGTGGTCTCCTGGCCGGCCTCATCGGTAGTCGTCTTGAAGAAAGACTTCTTGATAGCAACCTCTTTGCCTTCGCCGAGGTTTCCACGATTTCCGTTTCGATGATGTTGCCATCGACATCGACGTACTTGACGGCGCCGGAGATGGCGGCAGCGTCAACTTGCTCGTAGGTGACGACGAGGCGCTGGCCATGAGTGGTGTCAGCGGCCTGCACCTCGGCTTTGGGCTCGCCATCCTTGGTGGTTTCCGCGCTTTGGAAGACAATGGGGATGTCGCCCGTGAGGTTCTTATAGTAGCTGGCACCAGCGCCGACCGTTTCCGCGAACTTGTCGTTTTTGGGATCGATCGTGCGAATGCCGAGCACCTTCCACTCATCCTCATTCGGCACGGCGGGGTCGTTGACAAGCTTCGCATAGATGGGGCAAATAGTGCCCGCGTACAACGGGTCACCGCCGCGCTTCGCGTCGAACACTTTCACTGTATAGGCAGGGAAATTGTTCGGGTCGCCAAACACGTCATGCAACGATTGCGGCACCGAGGCTGGGGCCTCGGCATCCTGAGCCGCCGGAGCCGGCTGTGCAATCTTCAGCGCGACAATTTGGGCGATGCGAGAGGAGTTGGCATCGCCAGCGTAGTCGGGCGCGGAAGTGTCGGCATCCTTTGCCTCGGGATCGGTATCCTGCGTCTCGGGAATAGCGTAGGCGAAACGCGGCGCGATGGTTTTGCCGTCTTTCTCAACCTCTATATAGATGGTCTTCCCCGCGCCGTTTTCCACGCGGAAGAGATCCCATATACCATCTTCAGCTGTGGGGGTCATGAAATCGATGCCGTGAATTTCGCCGCTCTTGACCGGGTCGACTACAGGAGCGGCAGGAGCTTCTGCCGCATCACCATTCGAAGGGTCATCGGCAAAGGCCTGGGCAACGAAAGAAAGACTCGCTGCCGGAAAAGCCAACGTAGCTGCAAGAGTAAAGGCTAGAAGGCTTCGGCCGAAAATTCTCTTTTCAGCGAGACCCCCCATGACCGATTTCCTCATTTGTGTCTCCTCTGCTGCTCGCGATCGCCTCTGGTGCTATATGCACCTATACGCGCGCGAAGCGGGGGCTTCGGGCGCGTCGGCGATCCTCTTCTCCTCGTTGATTGCGAAGAGCCGCCTCTCTTCGTCAGCTGATTCGCAATCCTGCTCTCTTGCTTGCTATTTTAGACGGCTCATCAGGCTATTGTCTACCCGTCAAATCATCTTTTAGCAAGCTAGCTCTCTGTCAATGCTAAGGATCACTTTATTGATCTGAGATTTTTTGTCTACTGCCAAAAATGACAACAAATGAGACAATTATGGCTTCTCTTCAAATTGCAAGGCTTTGACCTGGTGATTCTTCGCTATTTCACAGAGACCCCGAAAGAAGATGACTAGGTAAATGACAGGGTAATGACTATATTAAAACGCCCTGCAAGGAGTCAATCTGTGGCAAACAATAACTACTTTTCAACGAATGGCACTCAGCTAAGCGAGTGGCAATGCGTTAGGGATGACTCATGTCCCCTTCCTTGCTTCTACTTCCCTTAACAGGCAGCTACAAAAAGACGAACACCCAAAGGTGTTCGTCTGATTCGTTTATGGTGGAGCGTAGGGGGATCGAACCCCTGACCTCAGGCTTGCAAAGCCCGCGCTCTCCCAGCTGAGCTAACGCCCCATGGCATGCACTAGCAGTCATCACTTTGCTCGTTCGGGATTTCGTCAGTTTAAAGAAAATCGGCCGATTCTGGCCCGAAATATAATAAACGCTCCACCGGCTAACTCGGCTCACGGTGGAGCGTTTATCGCAAAGTAATGGTGGGCCCGAATGGATTTGAACCAGCGACCTCACGCTTATCAGGCGTGCGCTCTAACCAACTGAGCTACGGGCCCTTGAAAAAGTGCTTGACTATCTTAAGCCTGTTTCATAGGTGAGGTCAAGGAAAATTTTCCCGATTTCAAAAACGTACACGACACGCCGCGAACGGCACGAGTAGTATCCTCTTAATCAGAATATGAATTATTTCACCTTCCGTGACAGCATCCTCCCTTTCGATGCGCGAAAAGCGACTTATACAGACATTCGAAACTCCAGGATGCAAGAATTTTGAGTTATACAGGCAAACCTGCTCCTGTTTTATTTCGGAAATGCCTGTATAAGTCGCTTTTCGCGTCCTAGACTCAATGTTTTTGTCACCGGAAGATGGGCTTAAGCGGTTAAACATTCCAAAAGTTTAAATAAGCTTGGTTCAACAATGAGACAATAGACATCAAACATAGAAAGCTCAATCTGCAATCATGTTCTCATCGAACTAGAGTAAAGGACAAAGCATGGTTCCGTTGAAAGTGTTGACATTGGTGGTGGCGGGGCAGAACCAGCCGTCCGTGCTGGTTCTGCAACCCGTAGAGGAGACACCAGCGGGGAAGGCGCGCGTTGTGCCCATTTGGATTGGCCCCACCGAGGCGGCACAAATCGGGATGGCACTGGAGCATGTGAAGTTCGCGCGGCCCATGACCCATGACCTCATGCTAGATGCGCTCACCAATTTGGATGCGCGCGTCGATTCCATGGTGATTTACGGATCGAAGGGGCAGATGTTCTTCGCGCACCTGGTTCTTTCCCAGGGAGGACGACTCATCACCTTAGACGCCCGGCCGAGCGACGCCATTGCCCTGGCGCTTCGGCAAGATGCGCCGCTCTATATTGAAGAGACGGTACTTGACGCTTCTTCGTTCCCGTTTCTCTTCAAGGGTGAGAAGCAGACGGAAGAGGAACTGGCGGCGTTCAAGACATTCCTCGACCATATATCCCCCGAGGATTTCGGAGATATCGAACAGCTTTAGTTTTCTTTCATCTGTGATAATATAACTGAACCAGCAAAGTCCGTGTGCGGGCGGGACCTACTACAAAGGAGGTTTCGCCTATGAATGAATTCCTGATTGCTTTGGCCGCCATGGCCAACGTGGTGACAGCTTTGCTATCACTGTGGCGGGAGTATAAGCACCAACGGATGGAGAGGATAGACAAGAGGGACTAGCAGCAACTAGTCCCTCAAGTTGTTAACCCGCTCCGCCCGCTCAACCGTTAACCAAACGACGGGCTTTGCTGGTGTTTCTACTATAGCACGTTTTCTAACGTTTTGCTACTCTTCCGTCGCTTCTCCCTCGTCGCCCAGATCGTCGTCGAGGTCGTCGAGGTCGTCGATGGCGAGAGTGCCTTCCTCGCTCTCCTCCTCGAGCAGGCCCATCTGGTTCTCGTCGGCGGGTGCCGCCTTCTTGGCCTTCTTCTTGCCGGTGGAGGCGATGGCCACCGCGCACACCTTGTCCTTGTCGGCGACGTTCATCACCTTCACGCCCTGGGTGGAACGGCCGAGCTCGGAGATGCCCTTCACCGGGGTGCGCACAATGACGCCGTCCTCGGAGACAATCATGATCTCGTCATCGGGGCCGACGATCTTCATGACCGACAGCAGGCCCTTCTTGTGGGTCATCGTAATGGTGTAGACGCCCTGGCCGCCGCGATGATGCTCGGGGTATTCCTCGATCTTCGTGCGCTTGCCGTAGCCCTTTTCGGTGATGACGAACAGGTCAGTGCCGGGCTTGGCGATTTCCATGCCGAGCACGTGAGCGTCGGCCGGCACGTTCATGCCGCGCACGCCCATGGTGCCGCGGCCCATGGCGCGAGCCTCCGACTCATCCCACAGAATGGCCTTGCCGGCGCTGGACACCATGATGACCTTCTCGCCCTTGGCCACGCGCTTCACGGAGATGAGCTCGTCGCCGTCCTTCAGGTTGATGGCGATGAGGCCGTCGCGGCGCGTGCGGTCGTACTGATCCATGGAGGTCTTCTTCACGTTACCCTGAGCCGTGGCGAACATGAGGAACTCCTCGGCCGGGAAGTCCTTCGTGGCGATAACGGCCGAGATGGACTCGCCCTTCTCCAGCGGCAGCAGGTTCACGATGGCCGTGCCGCGGGCATGACGGCCGGCCTCGGGGATCTCGTACACCTTCAGGCGGTAGACCTTGCCCTTGGTGGAGAAGAACAGCATGTAGGAGTGCGTGGAAGCCACAAACAGGTGCTCCACGAAGTCGGCGTCCTTCAAGTTCACGCCTTGCATGCCCTTGCCGCCGCGCTTCTGCTGGCGGTAGGTGCTCACGGGCAGGCGCTTGATATAGCCGGCCTTGGTCATGGTGACGACCATGTTCTCTTCGGCGATGAGGTCCTCCACCTCGATATCCTTGGCCTCGCCGGTCAGACGGGTGCGGCGCGGGGTGTTGTACTTCTTCTTGATCTCTTGCAGCTCTTCCTTGATGACCTGCTTCAACAGGTTCTCGTCGGCAAGGATCTGTTTGTAGTAGGCGATCTTCTCGCGCAGCTCGGCCAACTCTTCCTCGATCTTGGTGCGCTCCAGGCCGGTCAGGCGGCGCAGGCGCATTTCCAGGATGGCGTTGGTCTGCTTCTCGGAAAGACCGAAGCGCTCGGTGAGGCGCGCAGCGGCTTCCTTGTCCGTCTCGGAGGAGCGGATGATGTGGATGACCTCGTCGATGTTATCGAGCGCGATGATGTAGCCCTCGAGGATGTGCTCGCGCTCCTCGGCCTTGGCCAGCTCGTAGCGGGTGCGACGGGTGACGACGTCTTTCTGGTGCTCGATGTAGTAGAAAAGAATCTCCTTCAGCGAGAGCACGCGCGGGGTGCCGTTCACCAGGGCCAGCATGTTGCAGCCGAAGCCCACTTGCAGCTGGGTGTGCTTGAACAGCTTGTTCAGCACCACCTGCGGGATAGCGTTGGACTTCAGATCGATGATGATGTCGATGCCCTTGCGGTCGGCGGCGTCGTGGATGTTGCTGATTTCGGGCAGCTTCTTGTCGCGCACCAGCTCGCCGAGCTTCTCCAGCAGGCGCTTGCGGTTCACCTGGTAGGGGATTTCCTTCACCACGATGGAGGCGCGGCCGTTCTTCTTTTCCTCGATCTCGCATTTCGCACGGATGGTGAGGTTGCCGTGGCCGGTCTCGTAGGCATCAAGAATGCCCTTCTTGCCCATGATGAGGCCGCCCGTGGGGAAGTCGGGGCCGGGCATGGCGCCGAGGAGGTCTTCCGTGGTGCAGTCCGGGTTGTCGATCATGAGGCAGGTGGCGTCGATGGCCTCACCCAGGTTGTGGGGCGGGATGTTGGTGGCCATGCCGACAGCGATGCCGTTCGAGCCGTTGACCAGCAGATTCGGGAAGCGCGACGGCAGTACCGTAGGCTCCTGCAGCGACTCGTCGTAGTTGGGCTGGAAATCGACCGTTTCCTTGTCCAGGTCGCGCAAAAGTTCCATAGCCGGCTTGTCGAGACGCGCCTCGGTGTAACGCATGGCAGCGGCGGAGTCGCCGTCGATAGAGCCGAAGTTGCCGTGGCCGTCGATGAGGGGCAGGCGCAGGCTGAAGGGCTGGGCCAGGCGCACCATGGTGTCGTACACGGCGAAGTCGCCATGGGGATGGTACTTGCCGATCACGTCGCCGACGGTACGGGCCGACTTCATGTGCGGCTTGCTCGGCGTGTAGCCGGACTCGTTCATGGCGTACAGGATGCGGCGATGCACCGGCTTCAGGCCGTCGCGTACATCGGGCAGAGCGCGGGAGACGATAACGGACATGGAGTACTCGAGAAAGGAGGTCTGCATCTCCTTGCCGAGAAACGCTGCGCGCACGATGGTGCCCTCGCCGCCGTTGGCGCCCTCGATGATGGAGCCGTGGGGGTTGGGCATGTCCACCATCAACGAGCGGGCTCGCTCTTCCTCGGAGATGAAGCCGGGCTCGTTGCCATCTTCGTCGGCGTCTTCCACGTCTTCTTCTTCATCGAGGGTGGAGCTGGCGCTGGCGAGTTCCGCGTCATCGTCGCCCTCATCGTCGGTGTTCACTTCCTCGGCCAGGTACAGGGCGTCCTCCTCGGCGGCCTCTACCTCGTCGCGGTCGTCGTCGAATTCGTCAAAGTTATCAGCCATTTAGCTCTCCTAAATATCCAGGAAGCGGACGTCGCGGGCGTGTTTCTGGATGAATTCCTTGCGAGGCTCCACCTGCTCGCCCATAAGCTCGCTCACCACGCGCTCGGCCTCCACGGCGTCGTCGATGTTCACCTGCAGAAGCGTGCGGGTTGCCGGCTCCATGGTGGTTTCCCACAGCTGCTCGGGGTCCATCTCACCGAGGCCCTTGTAGCGCTGAACATCGAACTTGCTGGGGTCGTCGTACTCGGCCAGGGTGGCGGACAGCGCCTTCTCGTCGTAGATGTAACGCTCGACCTTCGGGCTGCGGGAATTCTTCTTCTTCAGGCCGAAGATGGGCGGCTGGGCGATGTAGATGTAGCCGAGGTTGATGAGCTCGGGCATGTAGCGGTAGAAGAACGTCAGCAACAGGCAGCGGATGTGCGCGCCGTCGACGTCGGCATCGGTCATGATGATGATGCGATGGTAGCGGGCCTTCTCGGCGTCGAAGTCCTCGCCGATGTTGGTGCCGATGGCCGTGATGAGCGAGCTGATGGTGTCGGAGGACAGCGAGCGGTGCAGGCCGGCGCGCTCCACGTTCAGAATCTTACCGCGCAGAGGCAGGATGGCCTGGAACTTGCGGTCGCGGGCCTGCTTGGCCGAACCGCCTGCGGAATCGCCCTCTACAATGAAGATTTCGGACTGGGAGGCGTCCTTGCTGGCGCAGTCGGCGAGCTTGCCAGGCATGCTGAACGAGTCGAGCACGTTCTTGCGACGGGTCATCTCGCGAGCCTTGCGAGCAGCCTCGCGGGCCTTCAGCGCCTGGGTGGCCTTGCCGATGATGCGCTTGGCCGGCGTGGGGTTCTCCTCCAGGTACTCGCCGAGGCCCTGGGCGACGGCGTTTTGCACCAGCGGGCGGATCTCGGTGTTGCCGAGCTTCGTCTTCGTCTGGCCCTCGAATTGCGGATCGTGCAGCTTCACGGAGATGATGGCCGCCAGACCCTCGCGGGCGTCCTCGCCGGAGAGGTTCGGATCCTTCTCCTTCAGAAGGCCCTTCGAGCGGGCGTAATCGTTGATGGTACGCGTAATGGCCTGCTTGAAGCCGTCCATATGCGTGCCGCCCTCATGGGTGTTGATATTGTTGGCGAAGGCCATGACGGAGTTGGTGGAATAGGAGCTGGACCACTGCAGGGCCACTTCCACGGTGCCGTCGGCGTTCTCGGCCTCGAAGTAGATGGGCTTGTTCAGGGTCTCCTTGCCGTCGTTCAAGAACTTCACGAAGTCGACGATACCGCCCATGGCCTGGAACACCTCAGTGCGGGGGTTGCCGTCGGCGTCGGTGATGCGCTCGTCGGTGAGGATGATCTTCAGACCGCGGTTCAGGAAGGCCATCTCGCGGAAACGGGCGGCCAGGGTGTCGTAGTCGTACACCGTGGTCTCGGTGAAGATGTCGGGGTCGGGCCAGAACGTGACCGTGGTGCCCGTGTGCTTTGCCTTACCGATCTCGTGCAGCTTGGTCTTGGTCTTGCCGTGATCGAAATCGATCTCGTATTCCTTGCCATCGCGGCGCACCTGCACTTCCACCTTCGTGGAAAGGGCGTTCACAACGGAAACGCCGACGCCGTGCAAACCGCCGGAAACCTTGTAGCCTTCACCGCCGAATTTGCCGCCGGCGTGCAGAATGGTAAGCACGACCTCGACGGTGGGGATCTTCTCCTTGGGATGCTTGTCCACGGGAATACCGCGGCCGTTGTCCTCGCAGGAGATGGAATTGTCGGGATGGATGGTCACCTTGATGGTATCGCAGTACCCGGCCAGGGCCTCGTCCACAGCGTTGTCGACCACCTCGTAAACCAGGTGGTGCAGACCGCGGGGGCCGGTGGAGCCGATGTACATGCCCGGGCGCTTGCGAACAGCTTCAAGTCCTTCTAGAACTTGAATGTCAGAACCGTCGTAGTGATCTGGTTTGTTTGCCACTGACACTCCTTCGCTCTCGGAACAAAAGAACGCGCCCAGATGCGGGCGCCGAATGAGTGTCAATTATAGCATGTGAAAATCGCATTTCGGCTGAAAGTCGCGGAATGGGGCTATTTTAAGGCTGTTTGAGGGCCTATGTTGCGGTTCGGTGAAGACTTTGCCAGGAATTGTGGAAAACAGGGCTTAAATCAAGCGAGAAATGCACGGAGTTAATACTTTGGGGACTCGAATGGGACTATTCTACGGTTTTGGCGGGTCACACCACCGGCAAATGGATAACATTGCTCTTGTTCAACATGGCCTCATTAAAGTAATCGATGTTCGCTGTGGTGATAAAAGTCTGACTACCGCCTTCCATAGCGGTCACCAGCGCATCGCGTCGTCGGCCGTCCAGCTCGCTCATCACATCGTCAAGAAGGAGCACCGGCTTCTGCTCGATGATCTCCTCGATGACGGCCGCTTCAGCCAGTTTATACGAGAGTACAATGGAGCGCTGCTGTCCCTGACTTCCGTAGATTGAAGCGTTTTCCCCATCGAGAGTGAATACGATTTCATCGCTATGAGGTCCCACCACTGCCCGGCCGCGCCGCCGCTCTTCCTCCGCGCGCTCATGAAGCGCGCGGGCCAACGCCTCGCGGGCTTCGTCGCGGGTAAGGGGCTCAACCGTTTCCTCTGGCGCTCCTTTTCCCCACGAGGGAACATAGACGGCGTTCAAACAATCGCGTCCTTGAGAAATCTCCTGGTACTTTGCAGTCAGATGAGGGAGCAGCCGCTCAAATAACGCGATGCGATAGATCGTGAGCTGAGCTCCCACCGTGACGATCATCTCATTGATGGCCTCCACAAGGGCAACATCGGCCTCCTCTTTGAGAAGGCGATTCTTATGGCGAATCACCTTCTCATAATCACGCCGTACCGTGTAGTAGCTTTTATTTACCTGAGCGCCCAAGGTGTCCAACGATGACCGCCGCCCGCTGTTCGGCCCTTTTACCAAATCGAGATCATCAGGCGTAAAAACGACCGAGGGAATGACTCCTTTCAAATCGATCGGCCGTTTCGCCTTTCCATTGAGCCGATACTTGCGCGTACGACCATCAAGCGTGAGGTCGATATCAAGACGCCGATTGCCGTCAGTTGCCTGCATGGATACGCGACTACGCTCCTCGCCGTGGCGAATCAACTGATCAGCCGTACCATGTCGGAACGACGTGAACGCCGTAAGCAGCTGGATGGCCTCGATGAGGTTCGTTTTGCCAACAGCGTTCTCCCCCACAAGTACGGTGATGTCCCCAAGCTCGTTTAGAGCCGCATCCTCATAGTTGCGAAAATTCCGCAAAGAGAGGCTTTCAATACGCAGGGTCATTTAGGAGATGCGCACAGGCATGACGAGGTAGAGGAAGTTTTCCGGCTCAAGCGCGCGGAAGATGCCCGGCTTCAACGCCGATTGCACTTCAAGATACACCTCGTCGGTGGCAATGGATCCGAGGCCATCCAACACATAGGCATAGTTGAAAGCGATTTCCGCATCTTCACCCTCGATAGCGCAAGAGATGATCTCCTGCGCGCTGCCCACATCCTGAGATGCTGCGGAAATCTGCACCGTTTGGGAGGCGTTGTTCAAATCGAAGCGCACGGGCGATGAAGTAGAGCCAAGCAGGGAGGCGCGCCGAACACTGGCCACGAGCTTATCCACCTCGATGGTAGCGCGAGTAGCGTAGCCGTCGGGGAGCAGCTGCTTGTAATTGGGGAAGTTGCCCTCAATGCGGCGGTTGATAAACACCGTGTCCTCGCAGGTCACGACGATCTGATTGTCAGCCAAGGCCAGAGACACCGGCGACTCCGTTTTCGGCAGCGACGCGATTTCCGATAGGAAGCTGCCCGAGATGACCGCGTGGAACTCATCGGCCGAGGAGTTCGGCAGAGGAGCATCCGTGATGGCGAGACGATAGGAGTCGGTGGCCACCATGCGCAGCACGCCGGCCTCCAGGGTGATGAGGACGCCCGTGAGAATAGCGCGAGACTCATCTTTGGATACGACGCGAGAAACACGCTTGACCATAGTGGAAAACTGATGGAAGGGAATTTCTATCTTCTGGTGAACGTCCACTCGGGGAAAACCGGGGAAATCCTCAGCGTTCAAGGCGCGGATAGAGAACGAAGACGTGTCGCAGGTGACGAAAGCCTGCTCATCGGTAGCCTCGACATGGACCGCAGCATCGGGAAGGTTTTTCACAATCTCCGAGAACAGCTTACCGGGCACCACCGTGCGGCCTTCCTCCTCAACGAGCGCGGCCACGGAGTATTGAATGGAGAGCTCCAAGTCGGTGGCCTGGAGGACAATTTTGTCGCCGGCGGCCTCGATGAGGATACCGGACAAGACAGGGAGCGTCGATCGAGTGGAAACCCCTTTGAGGACAATGGACAGGGCGTTGGCAAGCTCGGTGCGATTGATACTGAATTTCAAGGGATGCCTCTCTTCGTAATGGCCTGAGCTGAAACAGAAGATATCGTGCGGGTATTATAACGCCGGAAAACAGGGAAACGGAGAGGCCGCGCAGAGTTGTCTGACTAATGGTTGATTAGTTTTGCACCCTTTTCTCGCTCCGCTAGTGGAAAAAGTGGATAACTTCCTCTTTCCCCAGCGCAAGCAGTGGATAACCGTCCTTTTCACTGAGTGGATATCGAAGGTAAAGATGGTTGACAGTTTTAGCTAACAATTCACTATAGATTTTTCTTTTCAAAAACGATGCGTTGAGCTGGGGTTTTGTAAATTATGTCAGGGTAATTCTCTTTAAACGCACCTATGTTCGAACAAGATCGTGCTTGATGGGAATTTTCTTCTCAAAGGCATAGGAAGCGGCTGAGAAGGGTTATCGAGAACCTCTGTCAAGGTTTTTGGGCAAAGTTTTTCACTTTTTCCTCTTTGAATGACAGCCGTTAGGAATTCTCGAATTCCGAGTTTTCCACTTTTACTGAATATTTGGTTGATAAGTCGGAATTCTTTAGAAAATCGCAGGTAGTTCAGTTTCGGTTTTCCACTTTTACTGAACAAATAGTGAATTACTCATCACTGGTTATGAAATGCGCAGGTAGATACCTTGTAAAATGATGAAACACGTTACAATATCCTGAAAAATTCTTGAAACGACGAATTGAACGGCGAACAAAACGGAATGATCTTGGAAACCATGGAACAACATACTTCTCTTCACGACGAAGCTCCCCAGGGGGCTTCCTTCGACTATTCCTTCGTCGACACCGTGGGGCGCATCGCTCTCTACGACGACCTGCGCAGCGCACCACGGGTTGTGGAGATAAAGCCCGCCGACACGGCGGCTTATATCGAGGCGCTCGCCTCCACGGTGTACGAACAGTCCCATGGCGCAGGGGGAACCATCCCTTACACCGTTATTCGGGAGGTTTCCGAAAATTTCATCCATGCGCGCTTCAAAGAGGTGGTGGTCTCCATTCTCGACAAAGGGAACACCATCCGCTTCGCCGATCATGGCCCCGGCATCCCCTCGAAAGAAAAAGCCCAAATGCCAGGGTTTTCTTCTGCCGTCGAGCCTATGAAAAACTATATTCGGGGCGTCGGGTCGGGCCTTCCCATTGTGCGGGAGTACCTCGAATCGTCCCATGGCACCATTACTATCGAGGACAATCTGGGGACCGGCGCCGTCGTCACCGTTAGCTTGGTGCGTGAAGAAGACGATCCTCTGGACGACTGGGACGAAACCGACGTGCTGAGCAGCAAGGGAGAGTATATCCCAGGCTCGTCCTACGCTTCGGAAACCGCCGCGGTCCATCAGCCCTACGGAGTTCCCCTCACAGCTGGCTCCGAACCCTATCCCTCCAATCCAGCCGGAATCTATCCCTCCATGGGCTCATCCAGCGCACCAGGGGCGACTCCCTACCCACCCGCCTACGCGCCGCAAGGCTACAGCGCAGTACCCGCGGCTCCAGCTCCCGTACCGGCTCCCTCTTACGGAGCCCCTTACCAGGGATATCCGAGCTACGGGGCCTATGGAGCCGCCCCAACCGCCTATCCGGCCTACGGAGCAGCGCCAGCACCGGCGGCGTATCCGGGTTACCCGAGTGCCGTCATGCCGGCGCCCGCCCTCTCCGAACGCGAGCGAATATTCCTGAAGCTTCTCCTTAAAGAAGGAACCCTCCGGAACAAGGATTTCAGCGACCTGACCGAGACGCCGGCCTCCACCACCAACACCACCCTCAATCGGCTGCGAGAGGCAGGTTTGGTGGAAATGGTCGGGAAACAGCGGGCCCTCACCCCTTACGGCCGACAGATCGCACAGGGTCTCTAAGACCCAAGCCTTGCCAATTTGCTAGAATTGTCCTGAAAGCGGAGAACCACGGCAAAAAACGCCGGCGGAAGGATGATGTATGGATAGCGAGACGCTCAACGAACAATGGGCGCGCATTTGCGCCCAGGTCAAAAGCTACCAGGATATCGACCCCTCCCAGGTTTCCGCCTTTTTCTCGCGGCTCGTTCCCCAGGCCATGAGCGATTCATTTCTCATGCTCACCGCCGACAACGACTTTATAAAGACATGGGTCGAGCAGCATTACACCGAGGTTATCGTACGCGCGCTGCGCGATCTCACCGGCGTCGTATTCGCGGTGGCCATCGCCGTCGACCCCACCCAAGAGCAGCGTAAAATCGCCGCTGCGGGCCAACCATCCCCTGCGGCGCCCCTTTCGGCGCCCGCCCAACCGATGCCGACGCCAACACCCGCGCAACCAGCAGCATCGACGATGGAGTCTCTCCCTTCTCAGCCCATCGCGGCAGCTGCGCCCCCCTCACCGGCCTATGGTGCTCCCCTGTCTCAGGCGACCCCCTTCGAACCATCCGGCATGGTCGCCCATTCCCTTGCAGAGGACGTCGTGGTCGATCACTACGCGCCTCCCGCGCCCGCACCGCTCTCCCAGGAGCCGGTCGCCGAGCGGGCTTCGAATCCCTCGTCTTCCCTCACGTTCGAGAACTTCGTTATCGGGGAATCGAACCGCATGGCCTACTCCATGGCCGTCGAAGTTGCAGAGTCCCCCGGACGGCTTCCCCTTAATCCCCTGTTCATTTACGGGAAAAGCGGCTTGGGCAAAACCCATCTCATGAGAGCCATTCAGAACTACATCGAGGAAACGCGTCCCTCGATGCGAACGGTCTACGTGGATGCTCAGGACTTTGTCTCGAAGTACTCAGAGGCCGGCGCCATCAAGGACCAGGAGAAGGTCAGCTTCCGCAATTTCCGCGCCTACTATGAGCAGGCAGACATCCTCCTCCTCGATGATGTCCAGCACCTTCAGGGCAAGAAGGAATCCATGAACATGCTTTTCCAGCTGTTCAACACGCTGACCAGCCAGGGCAAGCAGGTGGTGCTCTCCGCCGACCGCGCTCCCAAGAACATCCAATTCGACGAACGTCTGAAATCTCGCTTCTACAGCGGCGGCACCATTGACATCCAACCGCCGGAAGTGGAAACCAAACTCGGCATCGTCAAATCCTTCACCGACGAGTTCAGCCGCAGCGAGGGCCTGGGGAACTTCACCCTCTCCGACGACATTCAAATGTACATCGCCGAGAACTCCGGGTCCAACATCCGCGAGCTCAAGGGCGCCGTGAATACCGTCATCTACCGCATGATCTACTGCGATCGCAGCGATATCTCCATCGATGAAGTGCGCGAGCTTCTAGCCAATCATTTCACCGGCGGCATGTCACGAAGCTTGACCGTGGAGGACATCCAGCGCGAAGTGGAGAACTTCTTCAAGGTGAGCCATAGCGACATGGTAGGCCCCAAGCGATCCCAATCCATTGTGAGACCGCGACAGATCGCCATCTACCTGTGCCGACAACTGCTCGACCTCCCCTACGGCGATATCGGCAAGAAATTCAATCGCGACCATTCGACCGCCATCCATTCGGCAACAAGCATCGAAGAGCGTTTGAAGACCGATCGCGATACCCAGGAAGAGATTGAGGTGCTGCAGAAGATCATCTGCGAGCTGGACTAGTTTGTTCACAAACTCTTGATAAGAAGGGAAAACCTGCGCATAACAGGGCGACTTTTCAACGACAACGGGAGAGAGCGGAGGATGGCCGCCAGCGCATGGTTCACAAGCGCGCTTGACAACTCACCAAGCAGTAAGTACGTTAGCAAGCTCCCCACCTGCGGCTATGCCAGTTATCGACTAATCCACTCGTCTTATTGAGACTACTATTTGAATTCTATTTTTAGAATCCCTCTTCAATGGGAACTACATTTTAGTTCTGCACAGCCGTTACCTGTACTTCATGGTTCCACCTCCCTATCGCAACTCCCTTCGCAGCCATCTTCCTTATTCTTCTGTTCGCCCCGTTGACAGTACTTTTTTGCGTTGTATAATTCAAAAGCTACTCTTTAAACCATGAAAGGGAAAGAAACAATGAAACGCACCTATCAACCGAACAAACGCAAGCGCGCCAAGTGCCATGGCTTCCGTGCCCGTATGGCTACCAAGGGTGGTCGCGCTGTTCTCGCTTCCCGTCGTGCTAAGGGGCGCAAGCGTCTCACCGTCTAGGAGATCTTTAGGTGCAGACTATTAAATCCAGCACTGAAATCTCCCAGCTCTTCTCTACGGGGCATCGTCTTCATACGCCATACTTTACGGTTATTGTAGGCGCCCAGGACGACAAGCAGAGCAATCATGAGCGACACGGCCATTCCGGTCGTGTCGCTTTTATTGCAGGGAAGAAGTTGGGGAATGCCGTTTGGAGAAACCGCGCCAAGCGCCGCTTGCGAGCACTCTGCATGGAAATGGGCGGTCCGTGGGCCGGCTTTGACGTGATATTTCTGGCAAAATCAGGCCTCACCCGGGCTTCTTATAGTAAAGTGCTGAAAGCATGCGGAAATGTCGCTGAGCGCCTTGCCCAAGGCGAAGGGAAGAACACCGTTGAAGAAGCTGCTCGTACGCATTAAGAGGATTCCGACTCTGGTCGCTATCGGTCTTATTATGTTTTACCGAATGGCTCTTTCACCCCTTCTTCCCCCTTCTTGCCGCTTCATTCCCACATGTTCCGAGTACGGACTCACCGCGTTCAAGCGATATGGGTTTTGCAAAGGGTTCGTGCTCACTGCAAAGAGGATACTGCGATGCCGCCCTGGCGGTCCGTGTGGGTACGATCCCGTTCCCTGAGTCGCTGGTGCATTTGGAAAGGTAAGCTATGTGGGATATCTTTAAAGACTGGATCTTCGACATCATCCAGTTCTTCTATAACTTCTGCCACGACTGGGGACTGGCGATCATCGTCGTCACGATTATCTTTCGTATCATCGTCGCGCCCCTCATGCATAAGCAAGCGAAGTCCAATTATGCTATGCAGAAGGTGCAGCCGAAGATTCAGGCCCTGAAAGATCGTTTCCCTGATGATCCCACGCGTCAATCCCAGGAGATGCAGAAGATCTACGCGGAGATGAAGTTCAACCCGCTCGCTGGTTGTCTTCCGATGTTGCTCCAGATGCCGATCTTTATTGCTCTGTTCCATGTGCTTCGCGAGATGGGCGAACGTATTGGTGAGGGCACGTACTCGTTCTACAACTTGGTTCCGAATCTCGTCACAACGCCCTCTCAGGCTTTCAGCGAGGGATTCGGAACATTTGTTCCCTATCTCATTCTCATGATTATCTTTGCTGGTGCTACCTTCCTTCCGATGGTCCTTCAGCAGTTGAAAACTGAAAACACCCAGCAGAAAAATCAGACGCTCATGATGGGCGCGATCATGTCTCTTATGATGCTTTGGATTTCCTGGGGTTCGCCGGCGGGTGTATTGCTGTTCTGGGGCGCATCCTCCCTTATCGGTATCGGGCAGAACCAGTTGACGCTTGCGCGCTGCCGTGCTGCCGATCGGCGTAAAGAGGAGGAAGAAGCTCTCGTCGTCAAGCCGATCGAGGTTAACGTCACGCGCAAAGAGAAGAAGAAGCGTCCTAAGAAAAAGCGCTAGACCTTACTGATTTTAGGGAGTGTTTCACATGAAACACTCCCTTTGTACGTTCCGCGGCATCATTTCAACCGCGGTGTTTAAGGTTAGGAGCCTGTAATGACTGAAGAGTTCGAGGACATGATTGAAGAGGTAGAAGACGAGGTGGTGGAAGAATCTCAGTCTTCTGCAGACCCCATTAATACCGAAGAGGTTGTTGAAGAGGACGAGCTTATCGTAACGGACGAGATGCTCGATACTATTGCTGACACTGCTATCGCGGCACTCCAGGATATTCTCCAGTATTTCAATGTCGGCGAAGTGACTATTGATGAATACGAGGGTGACGAGGGCGAACTGATTCTTGATATCAGCGGTAAAGATATGGCTGTCCTTATTGGTCGTCATGGAAAAACTCTTGATGCGCTGCAATTCATTGTGTCGATGATAACGGTACGCACTATCGGTTTCCGTTATCCAGTTATTGTCGATGTTGAGGGCTACAAGAACCGCCAGCGCCAAAAGCTCGAGTCGATTGCGCACAGCTCTGCTAATCGAGCTGCTTCCCAGCACCGTAAAGTTGGATTGCGCCCGATGACCCCCTACGAGCGTCGGATTATCCACATTGCTTTGAGAGACGATGATCGCGTCGAGACCGTTTCTGAGGGGGAGGGTCCTTCCCGCCATGTGGTCGTGGTTCCTCTGTAAAAACTGTTCTAATACTTTCAATGTGCTGATGGGACGCGCAAAGCACGTCCCATTTCCTTTATTATGGACACGTTCGCCTATGGAAAGGAGTTGAGATGGCAGATGATCAGACGATGAGCTTGATGCAGTGCTATCTTGATTCAATCCTTGAAGCAAACAAAGTTACGAATCTTACTCGCATTACTGATAGGGAACAGGCGCGTCTCCTTCATATAGAGGATTCGCTGGTAGGTTTGCCGGAGGTCAATGAAGCTCCTGACGGTCTCTATGGAGACCTTGGCTCAGGAGGGGGGTTCCCCGGCGTCCCTCTTGCGCTTGCGACAGGAAGAACGACCCTTCTCGTTGATTCGGTGAAGAAAAAAATGGCCATCGTCCAATCTGTCCTTGATGATCTTTCGTTGAGTGAGCAAATTTCCACATCGAGCGAACGCATCGAGGATCTTCCTCTGGAGTACAAGGAGAAATTCACCGTCCTCACAGCTCGAGCTCTGTCTAAACTAGTTTCTCTTATAGAGCTTGCTTCGCCCCTTTTGAAAAAGGGCGGTCGGTTAGTCTGTTATAAAGCCCAGCTATCATCGGAGGAACTTGATGAAGCTCTTGCTGTGCAAGACCTTGTGGGTATGAGAATGATCTCCCAGCGTGAGGTTTGCTTGAGCGATGGAGAGACCATGAGAACCATTGTAGTGTTTGAGAAAGTCGGCAAGTCACGCATCAAGCTTCCTCGAAGAATTGGCTTGGCTCAGAAACAGCCACTGCGTCCCCGTAGCTGAATGTAGTATGTGATCGTGTTTCACGTGAAACACGATCAATTTGAATCCTTCTGTCGAACATCGCCTGAACCAGCTTGAGGCGATGATATACTGTGCTCCAATCAAGGAAGGAGGTTCCTGTGGGATTCTTTGATGGTCTTAAACGAGACACAAAACAAGCCCGGACTGTCGAAGAGGTTGATCAACCTCAGACTCAGGAACAAGAAGTGGTAGCCGCTGAAGAGGAACTCGTTGACGATCCTGAAAATATTGAAGTGGTTGTCAGGGAGGTTGAGGATTACGCAGCTCCTGTGATTCCTCGAGAACCTTTGAAGAGCTATAAAGACAAAGCGCCGGTGCGTCATGTTGTCGGACAGACGAAGATTATTGCCATCATTAACCAAAAAGGTGGCGTAGGGAAGTCGACAACAGCGATCAACCTTGGGGCTGCACTGGGAGAGATGGGCAAACAGGTGCTTCTTGTCGATCTTGATCCTCAGGGAAATTGCTCCAGTGGCCTAGGCGTTGAGAAGAGTCTTATACAGCAGTGCATCTACGATGTTCTCCTTAACGATGTTCCTCTTGAAGAGGTAATTATTCCTGATATCGCCGAGGGATTAGACATTGCTCCGGCTACGATTAATCTTGCGGGGGCGGAAGTCGAGCTGGTCTCGGAAATGGCGCGAGAGAATCGCCTTAAGGATGCTGTGGGTAGCATGCGGGGCAAATATGATTTCATTCTCATCGACTGCCCGCCTTCTTTGGGTCTTTTAACAGTTAATGCTCTGGTGGCGGCCGATAAATTGCTTATTCCTATCCAATGCGAGTTCTATGCCTTGGAGGGTGTGACAAAACTTCTCGAATCAATGAAGCGTGTCAAATCTCGCCTTAATCCTACTCTGGATATCTACGGCATTCTTCTTACTATGTACGATAGCCGTACGACGCTCTCGAAGCAGGTTGTCGATGAAGTGCGTGAGTATTTTGGGCGCCTGGTGTTCGCCACGCCTATTCCTCGCACGGTTAAATTGTCGGAAGCTCCGAGTTTTGGGCAGCCGATTACCCAATACGATCCCAAGGGAAGAGGCGCTCTTTCCTATATTGAATTAGCGAAGGAAGTGATTGCACGTGGCTAAGCCCGAACGTCGTGGAGGACTCGGTCGAGGTCTGGGTTCCCTCCTCCCCGGTTCTTATGAATCACCTGCCCCTGTTTCCCCTGCGCCCGAGCGCCAGAGAGTGACAATTGAAGTAGATGAAGAGGCGGCGCGAGAGGCCCCTGTTTCCACACGGCCCGTACGGACGATGGTTGAGATAGAGGAAGAACCAGTAAAGGTTTCTGAACCTATTGTGCGAGAAGCCATCATTGAGGAATCGAGGATTGAGGAGGTTCCTGCTCGGGAAACTGATGAGGTAGAGATTGATAGAATCGCCCCTAATCCTGATCAGCCGAGAACCCAATTTAAAAAAGAGGAAATAGAAGAACTTGCTGCTTCTATTGAAAAGGATGGTCTGCTCCAACCTATTCTTGTAAGGCAAATGGCCGATGGTACCTATCAGATCATTGCCGGTGAGCGCCGTTGGCAAGCCTCTAAGGCTGCTGGTCTTAAGAAGGTTCCCGTTCGTGTAAAAGAGGTTGATGACGACCAAGCCCTTGAGCTTGCGTTAATTGAAAATATCCAGCGCTCTGATTTGAACCCGATAGAAGAGGCGTACGGATACCGTCGGTTGATGGAGCGACGCTCGATGACTCAGGCGGAAGTGGCGCAAGCAGTTTCCAAAGGCCGTTCGACTGTCGCCAATGCACTTCGACTTCTCGATCTTCCTGAAGAAGCTCAACAGCTTCTGTTTGAGGAAAAGATCACGGCGGGCCATGCACGTGCCATTCTTTCAGTGCCCACAGCTGAAGGTCGTCTTTCCTTGACTCAGAAGATTATTGATAACGGTTTGAACGTGCGCGAAGCAGAGAATCTTGCTCGCCTTATGTCAGGTAAAAAGGACGGCTCTGCCTCGACTCCTCGTGAGCCGATGCCTGCGGTTTACAAGTCTGTGGCGAAGACCTTACGTGAGACACTGAAGACTAACGTGCGTGTGAAATCGTCCAAAGGGAAGAACAAAATCGAGATTGAATTCAAAGATGAGGAAGATTTGCGGCGACTCTTCAGCGAGCTTGTTGGTGAGTAACTTTCGATAGCATTTAATGACTAAGAAAAGAGTCTGTTTCACGTGAAATAGACTCTTTTCTTTTGTTCAGGCTCGTGAGCCTGCACGGCGCGCGAAGCGCGGCGGGCAAAAAACCACCCGCTATGCGGGTGCGCGTCGAAGGTGTTAGCGCTACCGCAAAATCAGCCGAACGCGCCACTCTATCCCGCCGGCGGCGCCCCCGGTTCCCGGCCGGGGGCGCTACCGCACTTTGGCCGCC
>NZ_CDRVMA010000019.1:0-26022 GCF_977072315.1 Adlercreutzia sp. CNCM I-6215
CGGGAGGGCGGCAGGACCGTCTACGATACGATAGACAACCGCAGGAGGCGGTTGGGGCTGGCGGCGTAGGCCGCTGTCCAAGTAACTGTCCGCACCCCCCTAGGGGGTGCGGAACTTTTTGAAACCCCCGCAGCCAATGCTCACGACCTGGGGTTTTGCAAATATGGAAACTTCTGCGGGCCTTCTCTCCCGCATCGAGACGCTTATAACTCAAGATTTGCTGCAGAAACGGGGAGGTTCGCCGACCGAGAGTTTTCCCAGGAAGCGAGAAAACGATGCGGTCGCTCGCTTCGGAGCCCTGCGAAGCACGGCGCGGTTGCCCGCTTTGCCGCCCTGCGAAGCGCGATGCGGTGGGTTTCTTGTCGTATTCGTGTATCTGCAGGCTCCTTTGGCGGTGATTTGCGTTGCAAACGAATGGGCATCGTGTACAATGTCCTGCATAAATGCCGCCTTTGGGCGGACCGCAGGGCGCGCCCGAGCAACGACGCGCGGAAACGAGACAAACGCAGCAGTAAAACGCAACAGGTGTGGAGGACGAAATGCCGAACATTCCAGGCTCTGAACATTTGGCCGTCATCAAGGTCGTCGGTGTCGGCGGCGGCGGCACGAACGCCGTGAACCGCATGGTGGAGGCCGGCGTGCGCGGCGTGGAGTTCATCGCCGTGAACACTGACCGCCAGGCCCTTCTCATGTCCGATGCCGACAAGACCATCCACATCGGCGAGGAGCTGACCCGTGGTCTCGGCGCCGGCGCCAACCCCCAGGTGGGCTGTCAGGCCGCCGAGGAGAGCCGCGCGGAGATCCGCGAGGCTCTGGCCGAGGCCGACATGGTCTTCGTCACCGCTGGCGAGGGCGGCGGCACGGGCACCGGCGCGGCCCCCATCGTGGCCGAGATCGCCCGCGAGGAGATCGGCGCCCTTACCGTGGGCGTCGTCACCAAGCCCTTCTCCTTCGAGGGGCGCCTTCGCCGCAATCAGGCCGACCAGGGTATCGATCTGCTCTCCCAGAAGGTCGACACCCTCATCGTCATTCCCAACGACCGCCTGCTCGAGATCGTCGACAAGAAGACGTCCATGATCGACGCCTTCCGCATCTGCGACGACACGCTTCGCCAGGGTATCCAGGGCGTCACCGACCTCATCACCATCCCCGGCCTCATCAACCTCGACTTCGCGGACATCCGCACGGTCATGAAGGATGCCGGCACGGCCATGATGGGCATCGGCATCTCCACGGGCGAGAACCGCGCGCTGGACGCGGCCCAGCAGGCCACCTCTTCCAGCTTGCTGGAGTCCTCCATCGCCGGCGCCTCGCGTGTGCTGTTCTCCATCGCCGGCGGCCCGGATCTCACGCTGACCGAGGTCTCCGAGGCGGCCCGCACGGTGGAGGCCTGTGCCGACGAGAACGCCAACATCATCTACGGCCAGATCATCGACGAGGAGCTGAAGGACGCCGTGCGCATCACAGTCATCGCCACGGGCTTCAAGGTGGGCGCCTCCCAGTCCTCCATGGACTTCGCGCCGCGCAAGGACCTGTTCGCCTCCACTGAGCCCGCGCCCCAGCCGGTTCAGCAGGCGCCGGTCACCTTTTCGGCTCCCGCACCCACGAGCCGCTTCACGGACGAGGACTACATCCCCGACTTCTTGAAGCGTGCCCGCTAGGGGAGAGGCCGACGTTCGAATCCCATGGCACTTCCCAAGCCGACATTGCAGGCCCGCCCGTCAGCGGGCCTGTCCTTTTTAACCGACGAGTCCCTGTTTGCGGCCACAGGCGTGCGCCTGGGCTTCTCTCGCCGTCAGGGCGGGGTGAGCGAGCCCCCTTACGACGGTCTCAATTTGGGCGATCATGTGGAAGACGACCCGATGGCCGTGGCTGAGAACCGTGCGCTCCTCCTGGACGCCGCGGGCCTTGGGAGTACTCGGCTGCTTACGCTCAACCAGGTGCACGGCGATGTCGTGCTCTCTCTGGATGACGATGCGGCTGCCGCATGGGAAGCGGTGGCGCGCGCCGGGGCCGCCGGTGCCGACGGCGTGGCCGTGGCCGCGCCGGATGTGACGGCGCTTTTGTGCTTCGCCGACTGCACCCCGGTCATCGTCGTGTCCCCGTCGGGGGCTTACGCCGTGGCCCACGCGGGGTGGCGCGGGGCGCTCGCCGGCATTCCCGCCAAGGCCGTGGCGGCGCTGGCAGCCCTCGATGTCCGTGCGGGACGAGCCGTCGATCCTTCCGAATACAACGCCTACGTCGGCCCGCATATCGGCGCGGAGTGCTACGAGTGCGGCCCCGACCTCGTCGGCCGTTTCGTCGAGCGCTTCGGGGCCTCGTGCGCCCGCGGCGCCGATCACCTGGATCTGGAAGCTGCCGTGCGCGCCAGCCTCGCCGAGGCCGGTATCGCGCCGGAGCGCATCGCGTCGTCGGGGGAGTGCACCGCCTGCCGCGACGACCTTTACTTCTCGTATCGCAAAAGCGGAGGCCGCTGCGGACGCCACAGCGCCTTCGCCGGTCGAAAGGAATGAGCTTGTGAGTATTGCCGAGCGCTATCAGAGGGTGGCCGCGGAGGTGGCCGAGGCAGCGATGGCTGCGGGCCGCGCGCCCGAGGACGTGCTCCTTGTGGCCGTGTCGAAGACGGTCGGGCCTGAGGGCGTGGCCGAGGCCATCAAGGGCGGCGCCCGGGATTTCGGGGAGAACCGTCCCGATCAGATCGTACTGAAGTCCGCCGCCTTCCCCGAGGCCCGCTGGCACTTCATCGGCAATATCCAGTCGCGCCGCATTCCCGAGATCGTCGCCTCCGCAACGCTCATCCACTCCCTGTACCAACGACGCCATGCCGAGAAGATCGACCGCGCGGCCGCGGAGCTTTCCAAGGTGCAGGACGTGCTCATCGAGGTGAATGTGTCGGGCGAGGCGTCGAAGAGCGGGGTGGCGCCGGCCGAGGCTGCCGAGCTCGTGCGCGCAGTGGCCGCCCTGCCCCACGTGTCCGTGCGCGGGCTTATGACCATGGCCCCTGCCGGCGACGCGCAGGCGGCCCGCGAGGCCTTCGCGGGACTAGCTGAACTTGCCGCCCAGATTCGCTCCCAGCTTCCCGCCGATGACGCCGCCGTTTTCACGGAGCTCTCCATGGGCATGAGCGACGACTGGCGCGAGGCGGTGCCCCTGGGGGCTACCATTGTTCGCGTCGGGCGGGCCATCTTTAGTGAATCTTATCAGGAGTAGCCTTCAAGCTGGTATGATGATCGAGAACACTGCGGGGCCGCAAGCGCCCCTTTAGACCTTAGAACCACGGCGGGCGGCACCGCCCACACGAAGCAGGAGGCTCCATGGACGGCAAGAGCATGTTCGGCGATATCAAGTCGAAGCTGGGTTTCGGCCGTAAGAACGATTACGAGGAGTTCTACGAGGACTACGAGGAATTCGAAGAGGGCGACGACTACGGCGAGTACGGCTACGACGAGTCCTACGAGCGCACGTCCGGCTCGGCCTATGACCCCTACGACTCGGTGACCACCCGCGAGCCCGGCGAGCGTTCCCGTGGCCGCTCCTCCATGCCCCGTCTCGTCTCCATCGACGACGTGCGCGCCCGCACGGCGGTCCCCACGCTGCCCGACGACGATGCGCCCGCGAGCCGCCGCGGCTCCTCCAGCTCGTTCCGCACGATGGTCGATTCCTCGCTGCCGCCGCAGATGACCCCGGAGGGCACGGCCGCTGCCTCGGCCGCCGCCTCGGCGGTGCATCACGCCCGCTCCGAGGGTTTGAACTCACTGTTCGAATCCACCACGCCTCCGACCGATACGCGCCCGACGAGCTCGCGGGGCGCTTCTGCCTCCGCTTCCGGTTCGCGCTTCACCCCCTCTCGCACGCTGAAGGTGGTGGCTCCCGGCGCCTACAACGACGCCGAGGCCGTCTCCACGGCGCTCAAGCTCGGCAATGCGGTGGTGCTGAATTTGGCGGCCACTCCCGATGCGCTGGCCAAGCGCATCCTGGACTTCTCCTTCGGCGTGGCCAGCGCGCTGGATGCGAACGTGGAATGTGTGGGCAACAAGGTGTTCGCCCTCACTCGCATCGACGAGCTCACCGAGGCCGAGCGCTCCTACCTGCGCACTCAGGGCATCATCTAGCGCTTGGCGCGCCCTTAAGACCTTCCGACTAAGGAGCCTTTGAACTATGCTGACCTACCTCCTCGTGAGACTGGCCGACGCCTACTCCATGATCATCTTCATCTACGTGATGATGTCCTGGCTGCCGAACACCCAAAGCGGCATCATCGGCGACATCTACCGCGCTCTGGGAAAGCTGTGCGACCCGTATTTGAACTTGTTCCGAAAATTGATTCCGCCCCTTGGAGGAATGGTGGACGTGACTCCCATCATCGCTCTGCTTGTATTACAATTCGGGGTACGTTTGCTGGTGATGATTTTCTAAATTCAGACGGCCGGCATTCCGACGTGTCAGCGACGTAACATCGTAAGAAACTGAGGTACCTACATGGCAATCACCGCTTCCGACATCCACAATCAGAGCTTCTCCATCGACCGCAAAGGCTACGATGTGGATGAAGTGGACGTGTTCCTCGAGCATGTCGCCGACGAGATCGATATTTTGAACGACACGATCGCGCACCTTCAGGATCAGCTGGAGGCCGATCGTTTCAGCGGCTTCGACGCGCCTGCCGCCTCCACGGTGGCCATCACCGAGGTGGCCGCGGCGACCGTCGACACCTCCGAGTACGACGCTCAGCTCGCCCAGAAGGACGCTGTCATCGCCGATCTGGAGCGCCAGCTTTCCGACAAGCGCGCCGACGACAATGCCATCGCCCAGGCTCTCATCATCGCCCAGCGCTCGGCCGACGAGATTCTCGCCAAGGCCAACGCGAACGCCACCGAGACCATTCAGGACGCCCGTGACGAGGCCCAGCGCATCATCGATCGCGCCAACACCGACCGTCAGGACGTCATCGATGCCATCCGCAAGCTGCAGGACGACCGCGAGGACGCCCGCGAGGAGTACGCCGACCTGCTGAAGGACATCATCTCCGACGCTTCCCGCAAGTTGGCCGACATCGGCGCCAACGTGCCGGCTGCCGCCACGGCGCTGGATGGCGAGTACGACGTGGTGCCCGGCCTCACCGGCAACTTCGAGATCGACGAGTACGTGGCGCCTTCCGCCTACGTGACGCCCCAGGCTCCGGCCGCCGTCGTGGCCGCCGCCACCCCGGTTGCCTCTCCCTACGAGAAGGATCTCTCCGGCTTCGGCGACGCCGACGACTTCGAGTTCGAAGAGATCGACTAACCAACCGAGGAAATCTCCCTGGTAGAACGGAAAAGGCCCCACGGGGCCTTTTCTTTATGGTGCAAGCAATGTTTTAGATGCCCGCGAAGCTTTCCCCGAAGACCTTCTGCATATAGCTCTTCCGGTGGCGCGGATGCACCGCTTTCAGCACCTCCTCGAATTCCTCGCGAGTCACGTCGAACTGCTTCATGTAGCGAGTGATGAACCGTTCGCGTATCTCCTGCGCGGTAGAGACGCCCTCTTCTGTAAGCTGCACTTTAATCTTTCCGGATCCCGCTACCTTCTCTCGTTCGACGTAGTGTTTTACGCGACTGAGGCTGCGCACGGCGTTCGATACCGCGCTGTTGGATACCTTGAGAAGATGGGATATCTCCGCGCACGTGAGCACGGTGCCTCGCTCGAGCAGCAGCATGAGGATGCGGGCGTCGAGGAGGCTTAGGTTGTAGGTGCTCTTGAACCAACTGACTGCGCTGAGAAGATAGATCCTCGTTACGAAGGGGTAGAAGGCTTGTCCCGGCAGCTCGAGGGCGGCTTGAATGGGGTAGTTGCTATGCTCGATGAGCTTTGCACCCGAGGAGAGATAAATCTGCGTAGTTTGGGGGCCGATGAGGCTCCAGTATTCTTGGGAGTACTCGACGAGCGCCGTTGTGCATCGGCCGAGCTCTCGCTCGCCGTCTTTAGTAACGACCGCCCAAACAGCCTTGAGATCGTTCCGACTGTCGGCCTTTTCGATGAATCCCAGCGCTTCCAGATTCTTGGCGGCATCGCTTATGGTGCTGGCGCTGAGATACAGGGCCTCGGCCAGCGTATGGATGCGCGCCCGCTTGTCGGGGGTCATGCTGAGGAAAAAGAGCATACGGTATTCGGTTAGAGTGAGCTCAGTTTCGCCCTCGATGATGTCCTCGACGAGTCGGCAGTAAAGGGTCAATCCTGTGATCATGTCGGAAATAGGAGCTGCGCTTTCCATGCCCTGCCTCCTCGCATTGTTCGCATGCATTTCGGGAAGCTTCCTTTTCCAGTGCCGGCAGAGGACCCCTCCGTCCCGCCCGGAAACCTTCATGTCACATATTACGGGAACCAACGCGTTCTTGCACGGGTTGTGTGGGAAGAATTGTTCGATAGCGAAAATATCAGTTAAACGAAAACTTCTCCAACTGATGCTCCGCATTGCCAACCCTTGCCTGGAAATCGAGCGCTCTGAAGCGCAAACTGTGGTTAGTCTTGAGGAAGACGGAAGGGTTTTTCGAAGCTCGATCAGAGGAGGAATGATGGAAAACGCATTGAGCCGCAGGAATTTTATCGGAGGTGCCCTCATTGCTGGAGCGGGCATGGTAGGTGCCGCAGCTTTGTCCGGGTGCGCCGGAAAGGCCTACGCGAAGCAGGACACCACCGGCATTAAGTGGGACAAGGAGGCCGACGTCGTCATCGTGGGCGGCGGTGCGGCGGGGCTTTGGGCCGCCGTGCAAGCCTACGACAACAACCTCTCCGCTATTGTGCTGGAAAAGCAGCCCGAGGAGTCGGCCGGCGGCGATGTGCGCTGCTGCGGCGGTTATCTGTTCCCCATATCGACTGATCCCAACGTGCTGATGAGCACTGGCTCGTTCGGTGAAGCCAACGAGGATCTGGTCTACGGCATCGACGAGTACGGTACCGACGCCATCGATTGGCTCGTTGCCCACAAGTACATGGAGTGGGCCGATCAGCCCTATGTGGTCATCGATGGCGCGGGCCCGGGCATCTACAAGGGACTGCTGCAGGCGGCGATCGACGCCGAGGCCGAGATTCTCTACGAGACCCCGGGCTTATCTCTCATCACCAGCGACGAGGGGGAGGTGGTTGGCGTGGTGGCCGGCACCAAGGACGAGCCCCTCAATGTGAAGGCGCATTACGGCGTGCTTCTGGCCACAGGCGCCTATACCATGAATAAGGAGCTCATGGCGAACTTTCACCTCATGGGCATGGATTACTTCTCGGTCGGCTCGCCCCATCTGACGGGCGACGGCCTCATTATGGCTGGCGAGCTGGGGGCGAAGCTCTCCAAGTTGGCCAAGGGCTACGAGATCATGTACCTTACTTCCAAAGCGGCTAGCAAGGAGATCGGTACGGGCATGTTCTGTTTGCCCCCCGACAACGGCAGCGTCATGATCGTCAACCAGAACGGCGACCGGTTCATCGACGAGTTCTGCTCGTTCACCCACAATAAATCCACTTTGCCGCTGTTCGACTTCGAAGGCGACATGATGCAGTGCCGCGCCGACGGTGCCCATTATGTGAACTCCTCGATGTTCGAGATCGTGGATCAGGCGACTTTTGATGCCTTCACCTTGGGTAACGCCAACGCTGGTTGCAGCTGGGCCAACTGCATGCCCGAGGAGGTGGGCGGCTACATCTGGAGCGCGGACAACCAGGCCGAGCTCGAGAAGGGCTGGATCATGCGCGGCGAGACGGTGGCGGACATCGCCGAGGCCATCGGCATCAGCGCTGAGAAGCTGCAGGCCTCCATCGACAAGTACAATGCCGATTGCGCTGCCGGAGTCGATGCCTTTGGCCGCAACCCCGAGAAGATGGCTCCTTTGGGCGATGGCCCTTACTACGCCATCGAGCTTGCGCCTTCCATTATCTACACCATCGGCGGTCTGACCACCGACGAGTACGGTCGCACGCTCACATGGCGCAACGAGCCCATTCCCCGTTTGTACAGCGCGGGCAACATCGGCAACGTGGTCACCTATATGCAGCCTATCGCCGTCAACGGCTGCTGGGGCCAGGCCGGCGTGGCGATCAGCAGCATCGCCGAGCTGGAGCCGTGGGACTTTGATCTCGAGTAATTTCGGCTCAATAGCGAGAACAAGGACGGTACCATCATGAACAAGAAACTATTTCTGGGCAGCATGCTTTTGGGCGTGGCGCTCGTGGCGGCGCTGGCCGGCTGTGCGCAGCAGGCACTCTCTTCCACAGGAAGCGCGATTGACTGGAACGGCATAACGTCTGTTCAAGCCACACCTAAGGACAAGGTGAAGTTCAAGCTGACCGAGGAGTCGGAATGCGATGCCTGCCATGACTCGGAAGTGGCCTCCGCTCAAAACGAGCTCTGCCTTGCCGGCATCGAGGACCACCAGGACATTGGCTGCCTCGATTGCCATACGAAGGATAAGGCTCTGGAGGGGGCCCACCGCAAGCTTTCGGCTGACAGCAAGGAGGCCGACAGTCTGAAGCGCACAGAGGTGACCGATCAGACCTGCTTGAACGAAGACTGCCACAACTATGACGAGATGATCGCGAACATTCCCGACGACAAGCTTTTGGTGGATGCCAACGGCACGACGGTGAACCCTCATGAGATTCACAATGTGGGCACTTCCCACGGGGACATCAAGTGCTCCGACTGCCATCTGACGCACAAGGAGGGGGAGGCCTATCAAACAGCCACCGACAAGTGCCTCAGCTGCCACCACGAGAACGTTTACGAGTGCGGTACCTGCCACTAGGCGGCTCCGCGAATCATTGAAAAGGAGTGCGTAAGATGAGTATCTCGACGACTGCTCTCGATAGACGCAGCGCTGTGAAGATCGCGGCGGCCGCTTCCCTTCTTGCCGCCGGTGGAGCGTGCATCTTCATGGTGGACGCGGCACACGCCGAAGACGAGGGTCGGGCCGAGGGCGGCAGGGAAACGGGTCCCTACGCTGGCCGCGTGGGCTTTCTCGTGAAGCCGCACAATTGTCTCAACTGCCAAGCTTGCGTTGAGGCTTGTCGCAAGTTCAACAAGACCCCCGAATCGCGCCCGGCTCGCCGCCACATTACCAAGTACGAGAAAGACGGCGAGGCGCTGTTTGTGTCGACGTCCTGCATGCACTGCGAGGAGCCGGCCTGCGCGTCGGTGTGCCCTGCCGGAGCCATCAAGAAGGCGGAGGACGGGGTGGTCTACGTCGATAAGGATCGCTGCATCGGCTGCAAGTACTGCTACCAGGCCTGCCCCTTCGGCGTGCCCACCTACAGCTCGGCCGCTATGGACAAGTGTGACTGCTGCACCCTGGGCGGCACGCGCCCGGGCAACGCCCCGCGTTGCGCCGAGGCCTGCAAGTTCGGGGCGCTTCACTTCGGCACGGTAGACGAGCTTCTGGCCCAGTGTCCCGACGCCAAGGTGGTGGAGGCGTCCACGAAACCGTCCTTCTATTTGGCCTAGCCGATAGATGACCGGGGCGCGCCTGAGTGCCGCGCCCCACCGTGAAAACCATTTCGTGCTAAGGAGAGAGAATGGAAGGATTGCAAGATATTTGGGGCTGGCAGCCCGCCCTGTACCTGTTTTTGGGCGGCATGGGCGCCGGCGCGTTCATCGCTGCCATGGTGGTGTACTTCAGGGAGGGCGACAAGGCGCGCTCCACGGTGTTCGCGTCGCTTGTGGCCGCTGTTGTCTGCCTCGCCGTGGGCCTGCTGCTGCTTTTGAGCGAGCTCATCACGCCCTTGCGCGGTATGATGATGTGGCAGAGCTTCTCGAACTTCGGCTCGTGGATGACCTTCGGCGCCTGGATCGTGTTCGCGGCTCTCGTGGTATTCGCTCTTGAGGCCATCGTCGTCTGGGAGAAGACGGCCGGGGCTTTGGCGAAGCGCATCAAGGGCTTCGACGGGTATGCGCCGAAGCTGGCGCGCGCGTTAGGCGTCGTCAGCTGCGTGCTGGGCTTCTGCGTGGCGGTGTACACGGGCATTCTGCTCATGAGCGCTCCGGGTGTTCCGCTCTGGAACACATTGCTCCTGCCGTGCTTGTTCACGGTGTCGGCGCTGGATACCGGCGTGGCTCTGGTGGAGGTTATCGCGCTGGCCAACCGTAAGAAGGCCGCGCTTTCCAAGGAGACGAACCGCATTTTGGAGTACGCGGTCGTGGCGCTGGTGGTGTTGGAGCTGGCAGTGTTGGCCCTCCTTTTGGTCTCCATGGCGGGCTCGCCGGTTCAGGAGTCCCACGAGGCCGCCGTTGCCGCCCAATCGGCCGCACTCATCATCGGAGGCGATCTGGCTCTGCCGTTCTGGGCGCTGGTCGTCCTGGTTGGACTGGTCTGCCCCCTTGCGGCGGCGCTTGTCGCCCTGGTGGGCAAGTCCGACAAGGCCCAGGGCGCCACGCTCTGGGGTGCTTTGGGCGCCATGATCGGCGGCTGCGCTCTGCGCTTCATCATCGTTATGGCCGGCCTTCATGCCGACCCGGTAATTGATGCGGTGTCGCAGTTACTCGGATAGCCCCCTCGACCCCTTTGGGTGATCCCCTTCCTTAAAAACGGTCCGCTGCGTAGTCGCAGTGGACCGTTTTGATTCATGGAGAGGCAGTGCAAACAGAAAGGCGAGCGGGCCTGTAAGCCGGGTTCTGTCTTGGGACGGCCATTTATCTCGAACGCGAGTCGCCCCGCGCCTCTAGCACGCAACCCGAGCGCACGGCGGGCCACCGTATGGCGCTCCTATTTGCGCTTGCTCCAGATGGGGTTTACCAAGCCGCGACGTTGCCGCCGCGCTGGTGCGCTCTTACCGCACCGTTTCAGCTTTTCTCCTGTGTCGCGCATGCTGCGCATCGCAGCATGTTCCGAGCAGGGGAGTCTTCTTTTCTGTGGCACTGATCCGTCGGGTCGCCCCGCCCAGCCGTTAGCTGGCATCTTGCCCTGCGGAGCCCGGACTTTCCTCGCACCCTGAAAGGGTACGCGGCCGTCTGGCTCGCTCGCCTGTGGTATTGTAGCAGAACTTGCTTCACCCTGGTCGAACCACACGAGTGACACACCGTGTCATCCTGAGCGGAGCGCGCAGCACGAGGTCGAAGGATCTAGCGGCTCCCCGCAATGAGATCCTTCGACTTGCGCTCGCTTAAGGATGACATGGTGAATGTGAATGGAGGATATGTTTTGAGCACGGTCGCATTAGTTGGCGCATCGGATTTCAATGCCGCTCACTTTGCCGCCCATTGGAAAGAGGGCGCCTTCGATGCGGTCATCGCCGTGGACGGGGGGTTTGCCTCCCTGGCAGCTGTGGACTGCGCGCCTGATCTGGCCATGGGCGACTTCGACTCGCTGGGATACGTGCCCGAGGGCATGTCCGTGAAGGCGTTTTCGCCGGAGAAGGACGCGTCGGATATGGAATTGGCTTTGGAGGAGGCCCTCGCGCGCGGCGCCGATGCCGTGGAGGTGTACGGCGCGCTCGGGGGGCGGCTCGACCACACGGTGGCGAACTTGCAGCTCTTGGCCTCCTTTGCCGAGCGGGGGCTCGCTGTGGCCGCAGTGGGGGAGCGCGAGCGTATCGCGTTTCTCGTCGGCCCCGGCGAGCTGCGCCTTCCCGCGTTGCCGAGCGGTATCGTGTCGGTGTTCTCGCTGACCGATGTTTCTGCAGGGGTCGTGGAAGAAGGCTTGAAGTACGGCCTCGATGGCGTGGCCCTCACGAACCGCACGAGCTGGGGCCTTTCCAACGAGCTTGTCGGCACGCCGGCCCGCATTGCCCTGGAAAGCGGCACGCTGGCAGTGTTTTTGCCGCTCTAGCGCTGTGCCGTTCCCTATACTGGCACTACAACCATAGACTTGGGGAGCTTGCAGCCGCGTGGCGGCCGGGCAGGCTGAGAGGGGGCGCCGAATTCGCCCCGACCCGCAAAACTTGATATGGGTAATGCCAACGAAGGGAGTTTTCATGACTGACAGCCAGTCTGCCGACGCAGCACAGCCGATCACGCAGATCGACTTCGCCCGCGCCGGCGTCGTCACGCCTCAAATGGCCGCCGTTGCCGCCGCCGAGGGTCGCGAGCCGGAGGACATCCGCGCCGCCGTGGCTACCGGCCGCATCGCCATTCCGGCCAACATCCACCACGCAAGCCTCGCGCCCGCCGGCGTCGGTTCCACCCTGGAGGGCGTCCCTCTCTCCACGAAGGTGAACGTGAACCTCGGCATCTCGGGCGATCTGGCCGATGAGGCTCTGGAATGGGAGAAGGTGGACGTGGCCCTGGAACTGGGCGCTGACGCCATCATGGATCTTTCCAACTCCGGCAAGACCCGCGCCTTCCGCCGCGCGCTCGTTGAGAAGTCGCCGGCTATGATCGGCACCGTGCCCATGTACGACGCCATCGGTTACCTGGAAAAAGCGCTGATCGCCATCACGCCCGAGGACTTCCTGGAGGTGGTGCGCGCCCATGCCGAGGACGGGGTCGATTTCGTCACCATCCACGCCGGCATGAACCGCCGGGTCATCGAGTCGTTCAAGGAGACGGGGCGGCTTACCAACATTGTGTCCCGCGGCGGCTCCCTCATCTTCGCCTGGATGGAGGCCACCGGTCGCGAGAACCCCTTCTACGAGTACTACGACGAGGTGCTCGCCATCTTGCACGAGCACGATGTGTGCATCTCCATTGGGGACGCCATGCGTCCCGGCAGCGGCTACGATGCCACGGACGCCGGGCAGATCGCCGAGCTCATCGAAATTGGCAAGCTGACGCGCCGCGCCTGGGACGCCGGAGTGCAGGTGATGGTGGAAGGCCCCGGGCATATGGCGCTCGATGAGATCGCCGCCAACATGAAGCTGGAGAAGCGGCTGTGCCACGAGGCGCCCTTCTACGTGCTGGGGCCGCTTGTGACTGACATCGCCCCGGGCTACGACCACATCACGGCGGCCATCGGGGGCGCCATCGCGGCTTCTGCCGGCGCCGACTTCCTCTGCTACGTGACGCCGGCCGAGCATCTGCGCCTGCCGGACGCGAACGACGTGCGCGAGGGGCTGGTGGCTACGAAGATCGCCGCCCACGCCGCCGACATCGCCAAAGGCGTGCCCGGCGCGCGCGATCGCGACAATCGCATGAGTGATGCGCGGCGCCGCGTGGCCTGGGACGAGATGTTCGAGCTGTCGCTGGATCCGGCCCGCGCCCGCGCCGTCTTCGAGAGCGCCCCGCCTTCCACCGAGGGCACCTGCACCATGTGCGGCAAGATGTGCGCCATGAAGACCGTGAACGACATCATGGACGGTCTCGTGGTCGACCTGGATGCGGAGTAGGGGCGCCAAGGAGGCGCTGGAAGAGAATGGGGCGCGAGGCGCAGAGTCGGGTCGATCTTCGCCCCCTATCGAGGCAGAAAAATCGAGTTGTTAGACTTTTTCAGCAGGGCATTTTGCGGAAACAATGAACTAAAAAGGTCTGACCAGGCATTTTCGTAGTGTTTCCTCCTGTTTGCTCGGCATCGCGCTTGCGCAATGTCTAACAACTCGAAAAAAGTGACCAGAACGAGCACCCAGTTTGGAACAAGGAGTGAACATGCCTGTACGGGAACGTGGAAAGTGGTCGGCGGAGGCCATTCGCTGTGCCTTGAAGCTGTACGCGGTGACGGACAACGCGTGGCTCGGAGAGCGGACGCTGGCGGAATGCGTGGAAGCGGCGCTTGCCGGGGGTGCGACCTTCGTGCAGCTGCGCGACAAGCAGGCGACCGGCGATGCGCTGCGGGCCGAGGCCGCCGAGCTGCTGGCGCTCTGCCGCGATGCCGGGGTGCCCTTCGTGGTGAACGACGACGTGGAATGCGCGCTTGCCGTGGGCGCCGATGGGGTGCACGTAGGCCAGGACGACATGGCCTGCGAGCGAGCGCGGGCGCTGCTCGGCCCCGACGCCATCGTGGGCGTCTCTACCCAGACGGTGGAGCAGGCGCGGGCAGCCGAGGCGGCGGGTGCCGACTACCTGGGCGTCGGCGGCGTGACTGGCACGGCCACCAAGCCCGAGGCCGGGGTGCTCGCACCCGAGGAGTTCCGCGCTATCGTCGCAGCCGTGGATATCCCCGTCGTCGCCATCGGCGGCGTGAATGCCGCCACGGTGCCGTGCCTGTCCGAGCTGGACGTTGACGGCGCCGCCGTGGTGAGCGCTATCTTCGCCGCTGACGATATTGAGGCCGCAACACGCGAGCTTTCCCGTATCATCGAAGAAACCCTGAGTATTTAAGTCATGGTCGCCTGCTTGCCGCAGCCGCGAAAGGGGCGGCGCTCCTGGCTTCGGGCAACGCGCAGGGAGAAACGGGACGGGAATCGGAAGACCCGTTAGCGAGAAAGGAACTTCCATGCTCGGCGACGAGAACAACAACGACCTCATCGACCTCACCGCTATCGACCGCGCGAAGTGCGCGCTGCTCGTCATCGACGAGCTGGGGGACCCCACGGGCGGCCCTCTGGAGGCCGTGCTTCTGCCCTCCATTCTACAGACGGCGAAGCTCACGACCGCGGCGCGCGCGGCGGGTATGCCTGTCATCTTCACCAACGACGCCCACATTCCCGGTCTCGATCGCGAGCTGGTGCTGTGGGGCACCCACGGCATCGCCGGCACGCCCGAGGCGCAGACCTCGCCGCTTCTGGATCCGCAGCCGACCGATTACGTGGTGGAGAAGCGCCGCTACAGCGGCTTCTTTCAGACAGGGCTGCTCTTGCTGCTGAACGAGCTGGGTGTGGACACGCTCATCTGCTGCGGCATGGACACCAACATCTGCGTGAAGCACACCGTGGCCGACGCCTACTTCAACAACTTCAACATCATCGTGGTGGAAGACGCCACGGCCACCTTCCTGGTGGGCGATCAGGAAAGCGGCCTCGATTACATGAAGACCTGCTACGCGGCCAAGATCATCGATACCGATGAGGCCGTGCGCCTCATCGAGGGTTAAGCGCCTCCGCTTGACGGTTGATTGCCAGAGAAAGGCGGGCGCTCGTGCCCGCCTTCTTTTATGGCCTATGATAGGCGCATTCGATATTTCCGAGAAAGGAACGCCATGAAAGCGGTTCTCACCATTGCCGGGTCCGACTCCAGCGGCGGGGCGGGCATCCAGGCCGACTTGAAGACCATCATCGCCCACCGGCTGTTCGGCGAGAGCGTCATCACGGCGCTCACGGCCCAGAACACCACGGGCGTGTTCGGGGTGATGGACGTGGATCCCGCCTTCGTGGGCGCCCAGATGGACGCCGTGTTCGACGACATCCGCCCCGATGCGGTGAAGATCGGCATGGTGTCCTCGCCGGACATCGTGCGGGCCATTGCCGACGGGCTGCGTCGCCATCACGCCTGCAATATCGTGGTGGATCCGATGATGGTGGCTACCTCCGGCTCGGCGCTCATCGCCGATGCGGCGGTGGACGCGCTGGTGGCCGAGCTGTTCCCCCTCGCCGACGTCGTCACGCCGAACATCCCCGAGGCCGAGGCGCTCGCGGGCATGAAGATCGCGAGCGCCGATGACGTGGAGCGCGCCGCCGAGCTTATCGCCGAGCGCTGCATCGCGGCGGCTGAGACGTCGCCCGATATGGACGCGACCCCCCGCGTGCCTGCCATCATGGTGAAGGGCGGCCACGGGGTGGGTGCGCCCGATGCGGCCGACGACTACCTGCGCATGGCCGGCGGCGAGCATGTGTGGCTGCGCGGTCGGCGTGTGGAAACGGCGAACACCCACGGCACGGGCTGCTCGCTGTCGTCGGCTGTCGCCTGCGGTCTCGCCCAGGGCTTCTCGGTGGACGTGGCCGTGCGCGAGGCCAAGGCCTATGTGGCCGGCGCCCTGGGCGCAGGGCTGGACCTCGGCCGGGGGAGCGGGCCTTTGAACCACATGTGGCGCTACGGCCAGCCTCCTTGCTAGGGGCCTTGCCGCATGCGGCGAATCCCGGCCGGCGCCTCCCGCAGCCCATCCGGCATCACCGCGGTGGAAAATGCCGAGGCCGCCTTCCCGGTAGGTGATCGGGAGGGCGGCCTGGAGTGCGGGAGGGCCTGCCGTGCGGCCAGGATCGTCGGTGTCGCTGCGGCCGAGCTCGTCGAGGGCTAGGCGGAGAACACGCCCGAGCCGCATGCGTAGCCGAGGGCCATGGAGCTGACGCCCGACATGCCCACGGTAACCTCGCCGGCGGCGTAGAGGCCCTCGATGGGCGTCCCGTCCTCGCGCAGCACCTGGGAGGTCTCGTCGGTGACCACGCCGCCCTCGGTGATATGGGCGGCCCAGGTGCGCGGCGAGGCGTAGAAGGGCGGGTTCTCGATGGGGCTGTCGGGGGTGAAGATCATGCGGCCGAAGTCGGGATCCTCGCCGTTGCGGGCGATCTCGTTGTAGCGCTCGACGGTGGCCGCGAACGTGTTTTTGTCACAGCCCATCTGGTCGGCGAGCTCCTCGAGGGTGTCGGCGCGGAAGAGCTGTCCCTGGTCGATCAGGCGCTGGATGGAGCGGCCGTAGTAGCTGTAGTCGCCCTCGACGCGGCTCGTGTCGCGGTCGCTGATGAGGAACAGCACCTCGTCGGGCTGCTGCATGAGGGCCTCGGTCATGGTGTAGCGGTCAAGGGTCTCGTCGATGAACCGCTCGCCGTTCGCGTTCACGAGCAGGCAGTCGGTGTCGGCCCCGACGGTGGTCTCGTCGCAGCCGTTCTTCACGTCGGCGAAGGGGAACATCATGAGGGAGTCCATGAGCGCCACCTCGGCGCCCTCTTCCAGAGCCAGCTTGATGCCGTCGCCGTGGTGGCCGTAGACGTTGGTGGTGGGGAGGGGCGTATTCTCATCCCACGGCCACATGGTGTTGTACTCGCGCAGCATGTCGGGGTTGCCGGAGAAGCCGCCGGTGGCGAGCAGGGCGCCGCGACTCGCGCGCACATGGTAGGTGGTTCCGTCCTCGGCCACGGCCGTGAAGCCGACCACCGCGTCGCCTTCCTTCAGAAGCTCGGTCACCGGCGTGTTCAGCATGATTTCCACCGGATAGCCGTGCTCGGCGATCTGCTTGTCGAAGAAGTTGAAGTAGCCCTGGCCGCACACGCCGTCGTCGGGGGCCGACCAGTGGGGCCAGGGGTAGCCCACGATGCCGATGCAGGGCTTCCAGGCGAAGCCGTTCTCGTCGAGGAAGGCGTCGAAGGCCGACACGCACTGGGCGAAATCAAGGCTGCCGTAGTAGCCGTCGGCGCCGTAGAGCAGGCACTCCTGCAGGGCCATGAGCTCCTCGCAGTCGAACAGGGTCGTGTCGCCGGAGGCCTGCCATGCCGCGTAGCGATCCTTGATCTTGGCGAGCTCCTCGGGCGGGATCTCGGCGGCGATGGGATTGGCCAGGTCGGATTCCAGCTGGCGGGTGAGCTCGTCGGACATGGGCACGCGCAGCTCGGCGGGGGCGTTCACGTACTCCAGGTAGCCGCCCGACACCAGCGCGTTGCCGCCCACGTTGCTGCCCTTCTCCAGTACGATGACCTTCGAGGCGCCCGCCTGGGCCGCGCCTATCGCGGCGCCCATGCCGGCCGCGCCCGCGCCGGCGATGACGAAATCGCACTCAAGCTCGACGACCTCGGTGGAGAGCTCGGGGGCCGTGTAGTTCCGCTCCATGGCCTTCACGTCGCCGCCGGCCTGCTTGACGCAGTCGGTGACGGCGGCGAGGATGGCGGAGCTCGTCAGGGTGCAGCCGGTGATGGTATCGATTCCCAGGGCCTGCTGCTCGATGATGATCGCGGGGATCTCCTCGAAGGCGCGATCGGACACGCGCTCGGTCTCCTCGTGCTCGCCGATGACGATGTCGGTGATGGCGTTGTCGCTGAACGTCGCCTCAAGCACGAGGGGGCCGAACTTGCCCGTGCCCGTGCCGGTGTAGGTGCCCGAGGCGAACGAGAGCGACGGGGAGCCGGTGGTCGCCGCGGGCGTCTTCGGCGCGCAGCCGGACAGGCCGAAGATGGCGAGGTTCACGCCGGCGAGCGTTGCGCCGGCGAGGAACGTGCGGCGGGTCATGGGGAGGGCGGGGCGGTGGGAGCGGGTCATGGGCGTTTCCTTTCTCAAGAGCGTCGGACGAGAAGTCCTTATGGCTGCGCAGTGTGCCCCGTATCGCTCGAAAGCGCATCCGCCTTCGATGAAAAAGACGGTCAACTTTGTAACCTCATCTGTAACCCAGTGGCCCTCATCAGGTAAAACGTCGCCTGTCCCGTGCGCGCGACGCTTTTCGGCGCACAGGTCGGCAGATGGTCTATACTGAAACCTATGAGAGATGGGGCGCTGACAGATCGCATGGAGGGCACGGCGCGAGATGCCGGCGGCGTCCTCGGCCGCTGGCATCTCGCGCCGCCCTCCCTCGTCCCGTGCTTCTTCGGCTTCGCCTTCATGCGCGCCTACAACGACCTGATCGGCCGCCGCTTCTCCGAGGCATCTCTGGGGGCGCAATGGGCCGGGGAGGATCTCTACAGCTTGGTCATGCTGGCCGTGTTCCTGCTCTGTGCCCTTTTCGCGCGGCGCATCGCCCCGCTCTACAAGCGCCATTCCGCCTGGGCGGCGGCGATGCTCCTCGCCGTGGCGGGCGCCATGCTGGTCTCCGCGGCGCCGGCCGCCGCCGTGCCGTGGCCGTGGCTGGCCCTCGCCATGGCGGCGAGCGCGGTGGCTGGTGCCCTGTTCATCTTGCTGTGGGCCGAGCTGCATGCCTGCCTCGATCCGCTCGGCATCGTCACCTACGTGTCGGGGGCGTTCCTGCTCGGGACGGTGGGGGCCTGGGCCCTCCAGGAGGTGAGCGGAGTTCGCGAGGCCCTCGTGCTCGCGGCGCTGCCCCTCGCATCCGCCGGCTGCCTGCGCGCCTCCTTCGCGCGCATCGCGCCGGTGGACCTGCCGCGCAGCAGCTGGGGCCGCTACGACTTCCCCTGGCGCCTGATCGTGGTGCTCGGGGTGTACGAGTTCGCCTACGGGGTGCGCGAGGCGGCCCCGTCGTTCCAGTGGGACGCCTATCCTCTGGGCGTGGTGCTGGTGGCGCTGGCCGTGTTCCTCATGGCTTGCTTCTTTCTCAAGCGCACCGATTTCTCCCTCGTGTACCGAACGCCGTTTCCCCTCATGATATGCGGCTTGGCCACCGTGTCCTTCACCGCCTCGCTCGGGGCCTTCCTCTCCGACACGCTGGTGTCGGCCGGTTACGCCCTGATGTTCCTCGTGCTCACCTTCCTGCTCTGCGACCTGTCGCACCGCTACGGGGTGTCGGTGCTCGTGTTGTGCGGCGTGCAGGAGTTGACGGCGGTGTTCCGCCTGGCGGGGCACCAGGTTCCCTCCCTGTCCGATTCGCTCTCGCTGTTCGGCATGGAGGGCACCGCGGCGGTCTCGGCGCTCCTGACAGTTATGGTGGTGCTGGTGAGCGGGCTTCTGTTCTGGGGCCGGTCCTCCTCGACGCCGTGGGGCGCCGCCTTCTTCGGCGTGGGCGCCATGGCGCGCGAGAGCGACGAGCGGCGCGAGATCGTGGCGCGCTGCGCCCATGTGGCCGAGGCCCACGGGCTGTCCGCCCGCGAGCGCGAGGTGCTTGAGCTGGTGGCCCTCGGCCGCACGCCGATGCAGATCGAGCGGGAGCTGGTCATCGCCAACGGCACGCTGAAATCCCATATGCAGCGCATCTACCAGAAGCTCGGCATCCACAGCAAGCGCGAGCTGCGCGCCATGGTGGGCGCCGGGGAGTGAGGGCCTCGGCCGGGCGGCTCCCTATTGCCGAGGTGGCCGCGCCAGAGGCCGCTCCTCCGTCTCTCTGCAACGTCCCCTTCCCGGCCCCGCTTCGGCGGGGCATTCTTTATCCCTCAGGTACTTTACAATGTAAAGTAATTTGGTTATGATTCTCTCGCATCGAACTTTACGATGTAAAGCCCGTGTAGTGTATTGCTGCACACCAAGTAGAACGATTCGTGTTGCGAATCGGATGCGAAGGAGGAACTATGGAGGGAACGAACGTATCCCGTCGCGACTTCCTGCGCGGTGCCGGCGCCATGGGCGTCGCCGCAGGGGCCCTCGCCCTGGCGGGAAGTGCGGGAGCGGTCACGGCCGTTGCCGACGAGGCGGAAGGCGCGGTGCCAGCCATCGCGGAGCTAGCGAACGAGACGGCCTGGATTCCCGTCCAAAAGGTGGCCTGCCCCGGCCCCCGTGGCCCCATCGCCTTTGGGGCCGAGGCCATTCCCGCCGACAGCATCACGGCGACCGAAGACCACGACATCGTAGTGGTAGGCGCCGGCATCGGCGGACTCATGGCGAGTCTGAAGGCGGCCGAGGAGGGCGCCGATGTGGTCTGCATCGAGAAAATGACCCGCGGTCGCGCCTGTTTCGAGTGCTTCGGCGCCGTGAACGCAAAGTGCCAGGAGGGCTTGGACATCAAACCCCAGCTGCTGCTCGATGAGCTGTATCGCAGCGCCTACTGGCGCACGCGTCCCGAGCCGGCCCGCACCTACGTACGCCGCTCTGGCGAGGCCACCGATTTTTGGCAGGCCATGTTGGACAAGGGCCCCAATGGCTTTCTGATTACGAAAGTGGAGGAGGCTCCCTCTACCTGCGGCATGCCCTGCTTGACCGATCTCATCCCCACCGAACTCGGGTTCTACGACAGCCCGTGCCTGCCGCCGGATGCCGGCGTGCGATCGGGCTATTCGGGCATGTACGTGTGCCTGGAGATGCAAGAGGTTGCCAAGCAGTACGACAATCTCGACATCCGTTTCGAAACCCCGGGCGTGCAGCTCGTGCGCGAGGGCGATGGCCCGGTCACGGCCGTTATCGCCAAGAACGCCGACGGCTCCTACGTGCAGCTGAACGCCGCCAAGGGAGTTATCATCGCCACAGGCGGCTACGATGCGAATCCCGAGCTCATGGAGGCTTGGACCCGTCCGGAAGATTACGCCTCTTCCAGCTGGTGGAACCCCGGCTGGGGCACGACCGGCGACGGTCATCTCATGGGCATCCAGGTGGGCGCTCAGATGGATCCGTGCCCGCAGCCGGTCATGAACTTCCGTTGGGGCAACCCCGACTCCTTCTACGATGCCCGCACGTGGAACGCCATCTACTTCGCCATCCTCGTCAACGGGGACGGGCAGCGCTTCGTGCGCGAGGACCTGCCGTTCCAAAGCGTGTCGAATGCCCAAAACGCCCAGCCCGACTACGGCGCGAACTGCTGGGAGGTGTTCGACGAGAACATGATGGAGGGCATGGACGACGCCGCCATCGAGGAGTTCAAGGCGAAGGGCTGGCTCTTCGAGGGCGCCACACCCGAGGAGCTGGCCGAGGCCTGCGGCGTTGACGCGCAGGGCCTCGCCGACACCATCGCCCGCTACAACGGCTTCTTTGCCGAGGGCGTGGACGAGGACTTCGATCGCGACCTGGCCATGACCATGCCGTTCACGGGCTCGCGCTACTTCGCGCTCACGACCAACAGCTGCATCCTCGCCACGGTGGGCGGTCTGACCATCGACGGCAACGCCCAGGTGCTCGATGTGAACAACAAGCCCATCGGCGGCCTGTATGCCACCGGCAACGCCTCGGGCAATTTCTTCGCGGGCAACTACCCGCGTCATATTCCGGGAACGTCCATCGGCCGCGCCATCACCTTTGGTTATGTGGCCGTCGAGCATGCCTTGAAGGGGGAGTAAACGATGAGAAAAAACGCAATCAAGCTGGTAGTGCTGGCCTGCACGCTGGCCTTGGGCGCTGCCTTGGCCGCCTGCACTCCGCAAGAGTCCGCCACTCAGGCGAACCAGGCTGCCGGGGGCGTCGCCGAGGAGCAGGTTGACGCGACAGCCGAGGCCGGCATGTACCAGTCCGACGAGCAGTGCCTGTCCTGCCATGGCGGCTCCTACGAGGCGCTGGCCTCCACGACGGCCGACTATGGTCTGAGCAATCCGCACAACTCCATTCACGGCGGCTACAACTCCTGCGTGAACTGCCACGCGAAGGACAAGGAGATCACCGACAACAAGTGCGACAACTGCCATACCTGGCCCCATAACCCGGAAACGGGCCCGGGAGCCGGCCTTCAGAACGCTCCGCAGTAAGAGCGTGCCCTCGAAGGTTTGAAGCTCCATCTGGATTTCGAATGGCGAAAAAGGCGGCGCGTCCGGCAGGGCGCGCCGCTTCTCTATACTGGGAGGCGATGAGAGGAATCGCGGTTCTGGATGAGCGAGGAAGGAGAGGCCATGGCTCGAAAAGCTGCGGTCGAGGAGCGCCCGGCGCTTACCCGCGAGCGCATTGTGGCCGCGGCCTCCGACCTCATTGAGCGAGATGGCATCGGCGCGTTCACCATGCGCTCCCTGGGTCGGGAGCTGGGCGTGTCGGCCATGGCCGTCTACAGCCACTTCGATTCCCGGGATGCCATTCTCGTGGCCGTGCTTCGGCGGCTGATGGCGTCCATGAACACCGATCCGGTGCCGGGGGAGACCTGGGATGACACGCTGCGGCGGACGATGACCTCCATCTATCAGCTGGAGATGGCCCATCCTGAGCTGGCCACCATAGAGGTAGTTCCCCAGGCAGGGGAAAACGGTCTGGCCGAGCACACCGACAAGATCGTGAACCTGCATCTGGCCCAAGGGATGCCCGAGCCGGTGCTGACCCAGGCCTGGGCCTTGGTGGACGCCTATCTGACGGGCTTTATCGGCAACGCCATCGCGGTTCGGGCGAATGAGCCCTCCGCCGATTGCGGAGTTTCAAACGCGCGAGCAGTTGAAGAAGGGGGCAGTGCAGATTGCGCGAGCGACGATGAGCTCCCTTGGCGACGCATCGTCGCCGCCGCCTACACCGACGAGGCCTTCGCCCATGGTGTCGAGATCATCATCCAGGGCATTCGCGCCCTGGCCGCTCCCGATCCGTGCGATTGGCGCACGCCCGAGGCGTGAGTCGGGCCGCCGTCGGGTCGTCGCGTCGCGTCTTCGCCGGGCCGCTCCCCGCATTTTTCGTAATTCCCAAAATTGGGGCTTGACGGGGGGCGCTTGCTTCCGTAACATACTCACTTGCGCTCGCCGCTTTCGAGCGGTGTGGCGAGAAAGTTCTGTTGGGGTGTCGTCTAATGGCAGGACAGCGGTTTCTGGTGCCGTATGTGAGGGTTCGACTCCTTCCACCCCAGCCATTTTCTCGCGTGGCATTTCGTGGCTCCGTCGTCTAGCGGTTTAGGACGCCGCCCTCTCAAGGCGGAGGTCGCCGGTTCGAATCCGGTCGGAGCTACCAAGGAATCCGGGCCGGGAGGCGCCACGTCTCCCGGCTTCATGAAGCGCCCATGTGGCTCCGTCGTCTAGCGGTTTAGGACGCCGCCCTCTCAAGGCGGAGGTCGCCGGTTCGAATCCGGTCGGAGCTACCAAGAACTCACGAGCCGCCCTCGGGCGGCTCTTTTTGCGTCCGGCGAGTGTGGCGGAGAGGCGAGAAGGGAAGGCGTCGTGGAGTTTCTCATCGTGTGCCCGTTGGCGCTCATCGCCGGTTTCGTGGACGCCATCGCCGGCGGGGGAGGGCTCATCTCCCTGCCCGCCTACTTCTTCGCCGGACTGCCGCCCCATGCCGCCATCGCCACCAACAAGCTCTCCAGCACCTTGGGCACGCTGGTGGCCACCGTGCGCTATGCGTTGTTCGGTTACATGGTGAAGCGCTTCGTTGTCGCAGGCGTCGCCTGCGGCCTGGTCGGCTCGGCCATCGGCGCGAATCTGGCGCTTCTGGCCGACGCCTCCGTGCTCACCGTGGTGATGCTCGTGGCGCTTCCCCCCGTGGCGTTCCTCGTGTTCCGCTCCAAGAACCTCGACCGTTTCGCCGAACGTCCCTTGCCCCCGCGCCAGGCCCTTGCGGCCACGGCCCTCATCGCCCTGGCCGTGGGCGTCTACGACGGGTTCTACGGGCCGGGGACGGGCACCATCCTCATGCTACTGCTCGCTGCCGTGGCCCACCAGGACGTGCGCACGGCCGCCGGCGCCACCAAGGCGATCAACCTGGCCACCAACGTCGCCGCCCTGGCGGTGTTTCTCGTCAATGGTGCGGTGCTCATCCCGCTGGGGCTCGCCGCAGCGGCCTTCAATATCGCCGGCAATTGGCTCGGCTCCACCTTCTTCGACAAGAAAGGGGCGCTCATCCTGCGCCCCATTATGCTTGTGGTCATCGTGCTCTTCGCCATCCGCCTCGTCACCGATCTTTTGGCCTAGGACGCCTCCTTGCGAAGCTCTTCCGCGAAGGCGAGCAGCTCCTCGCGCTCGTTGGGGACGCGCTCGTCGATGACGGCGTCCAGGCACGCATCCAGCAGACGGCCCACCTCCGGGCCGGCCGCCACGCCGAGAGCCATGATGTCGCGGCCGTTTATGGCGAGGTGCTTCACCGTGAAGGCGGCCTCCTCTTCCAGAATCTGCTCCATGAGGGCGCGCAGCTCGTCGGCGGCATCGGCTCGGGGAGCGCAGAACGGCGCCTGGGCCAGGGCGTCGGCCCGCTTGATGTCGCAGAGGGCCGCGAACAGGTCGGTGCGTCCCCCGAGCCGCCCCAGCATGCGGCGCACGGCTCGGGCGTTGGGGGGCACCACGTCGTCGTGGGCCCGCACGAGAGGCGGCACGTCCCGGCGCAGCCAGGCAGGGAAGGGGAGGCGGTGCATGATGCCGCAGGCCAGCGACACGCTGACGGCGGCATGGCCGTAGAAGTGCTCCACGGGCCCCTCGTCGGTCTCCTCGAAGAACGCCGCTGCGGGCTTGCCCATGTCGTGGAACAGGGCGCTCCAGCGCTGCAGCGGCTCGGGAGGCGTGCGCTGCACCACCCAGGCGGTGTGCTCGAGCACATCGTATATATGGTACTTCGTCACCTGGGCGCACCCCTTCATGGCCACAAGCTCCGGCAGCACGAAGGCCAGTACATCGACGCAGGCCATAAGCGCATCGTGCACATAGTCGCCGCAGACGAAGCGCTCCAGCTCGCGGTAGACGCGCTCGCCGGACACTTGGCGCAGCAGGTTTTTGCAGGCGATCATGGCCTCGAAGGTGGCAGGGTCGATGGCCACACCGAGCTGTGAGGCGAAGCGACAGGCTCGCAGGATGCGCAGTGCGTCCTCGGAAAAGCGCGTCGTCGGGTCTCCCACGCTGCGCAGGACGCCGCGCTCCATGTCGGCCACGCCGCCGAAGGGATCGATGATCCCGCGCGCAGGGTGGTAAGCCAGGGCGTTTATGGTGAAGTCGCGCCGTTTCAGATCTTCCTCAATGGAGGAGGCTTGGGTCACGGAGTCAGGGTGGCGCCCATCGCTGTAGGTGCCGTCGGTGCGGTAGGTGGTGATCTCCAACGGCTCGCCGTCGCGCACTACCGTGAGCGTGCCATGGGCGACGCCGGTCTCCACGGTGCCCCAGCCGGCATCACGAAAGGCCTCTTGCACCGCGGGCCAGGGCAGGCTCGTCGCGATATCCACATCGTGGATGGGCCGCCCGAGCAGAGCGTCGCGAACGAAGCCGCCCACGCACCATGCCTCCCCTCCGGCCTCCTCGATGATTTCCAGAGCATCATGGGCGGCAAGAGGAAGGGGCAGCGCTTGGGGAAGATCGTCCCGAATCGCTTCGCCGGGAGCGAATTTGTTTTCACGTCCAGCACGGACAGCGACCGTCTCGTCGGGCTTTGTCGCGTCTGAAGGCCGCGATGCGTCGTTGGAGAAGCGATAAGGACGCGGTGATGTGTTGGGGTTGCGGTGAGCGGCAGTCATAGAGCTTGTCCTTAGGATCGGTGATTTATCCCTATTATACAGGGCTTTTGCGAGATAAGAAGATGCAGCGTGATGCAGCTGGGCAAAAAGTTTTAATAAATTTCAAAAAACCCCTTGCGCGAAACCCGGGGAGCTGTATCATATGCGGGCTGCCTTTTCCGGAAGTGCGGGGGCGGCGCCCCCGGCGGTCCGGGGGCCGCGTCGGGCGGGAGAGCGAAGTTGTCGAGATTTCGTGAACCGCTTGACGGGGGATGCGAGTCCCTGTAAAGTATTTCCTTGCGCCGCTCGCGAGGGCGGCGGGGCGGGAAGCCTCCCGCGGAACCTTGACAACCGGATACTGAGGATGGAATTCGAGAGA
>NZ_CDRVMA010000020.1:0-23086 GCF_977072315.1 Adlercreutzia sp. CNCM I-6215
TCGAGAACCACAGATCCAGCGCATCCTGCTTGGCCCTCTTGTCGTACATTCGAACTCCCTTCCGGACACCTGGGTGTCCAACTTGGAGTCCGCACCCCCATAGCGCTAACAAACGCAAAAAACGACGAAAAACAAGGCCCTTTCTGCTCTAGTAAGTATGCGCCCAGGCGATGCGACCGCACCTGTGATCGCATCGCCTGGGCGCCATCCCGCAGCCACCTTCATAGGCGCAGCTGCACGGTCGGCCGTCTTCGCTATGCCTTCGCCTTCTTCGACGCCTCCATGCGCACGAGCACCAGCACGGCGATTACGATGAGCACTACGCCCAGCGCCAGCGAGATCCAGGGGCTCTTCGTGAAGCCAGCGATGACATAGCCCACGAAGCACACGATCATAACCAGGGTCGCGTAGGGAATCTGCGTGGCCACGTGGCGCAGGTGGTTGCACTTCGCACCGGCCGAGGACAGAATCGTCGTGTCGGAGATAGGCGAGATATGATCGCCGTAAACCGCACCGGCCAGCGCCGAGCCCACGGCCACGAGGAACAGCGGGTCAGCGGCATCGAACACGCCGATGATGATCGGCAGAATGAGCGCGATGGTGCCCCAGCTCGTGCCCATGGCGAACCCTATGAACGCCGCCACCAGGAAGATGATCGCCGGCAGAAGGTCGAGCCCCACGCCCAGCCCGTTCAAAAAGCCGGACACGAACTCGCCGGTACCCAGAAGATAGCGGCAGCAGCCGCCGAGCGACCAGGCCAGCACGAGGATCATGATGGCGCCGATCATGGAGCGCACGCCTTCCGACATCGCCTCCACGAAACCGCCCAGGTTCATGAGCTTGCGCGGCAGGAACATGGCCGCCGCCACGCACAGCGCCACCACCGCGCCGATGCACAGGCCCATGACCGGGTTCTCGCCGACCGCCGTGGCGAAATCGACGCCGCTGAAGAAGCCGCCCATGTACATCATGCCCAGGATAGAGAACACGATGAGCACCAGGATGGGCACGATGAGATCCCAAATGGTGCCGCGATCGGAAATGTTCAGGCCCTTGTACTCCTCGATGGCCCCGGCGGCGGCATCGTCGATGTCGCCCTCCTCGGTCACCACGGTGGGAATGTTCGGCGCGCCTTCCAAATCGACCTGGGCCTTGTCGGCGATGCGAGCGAGGGACACCGCCTCAAGCGCCGAGCCCTCCGCCGGAATGCGGCCCTCGGCATCGGCCTGAGCCGCGGCCATAGGGCCGAAGTCCTTCTGAAGGAACAGCATGAAGAACACGAAGAAGATGGTGAGCAGCGCGTAGAAGTTGTAGGGGATGGAGGCCACGAAGGTGTTGAAGCCGTCCTCGCCCATGTAGCCGCCCACGGCCACCGCCCACGAGGATACCGGCGCGATAATGCAGACCGGGGCCGCCGTGGAGTCGATGATCCAGGCGAGCTTCTCGTGGCTGACGCGGAACTTGTCCGTCACCGGGCGCATGACGGCGCCCACAGTGAGGCAGTTGAAGTAGTCGTCCACGAAGATGATGATGCCGAGCAGCGCCGTGAGGATCGAGGCGGCACGGGCGTTCTTCACATGGGTGGTGACCCACTCCGCATAGGCGCGGGAGCCGCCGGCCGTGGCGATGACCACGGTAAGCGCTCCCAGAAGCGCAAGGAACAACAGCAGCGCCCCGTTGCCGGCTATTTGCTCGGCCATCATTTGGGGCACCATGGTGAACGAGGCAACGAGCTGCTCGCCACCGACGCCGTTCAGTGTGAACTGGTAGATGATCATGCCCGTGAACACACCGATGGTCAGCGACGAATACACCTCCTTGGTGATGAGCGCCAGGACCAGTGCCAAAATCGGCGGCACAATGGACCACAGGCCCGTGGCAATGAGTTCGAACCCTTCCATGACCTTCCTTCCTCAAGAGGCCGAGGGCATGACACCCGCGAACGCGCGACGCCGGCGCGCTCGGTGCGCGAATGCGCGATGCGAGCACCGCGAGCGCTCTCGATGCGCGCGCCTCTGCGCTGTGCGACGAAATACGGTTGACGCCGGTGCCCTGCCCCCGGCCTTCTGGTGACAGAACAGCATAAGTATATCCGAGTTAGTCACAGAAAGTCCCGCGATCACACGGGACTTTCCGGGTTTCTCTTCTTCAGTTGTGGCTCTTCGCTCTTACGCGTCGGCGGCAGCGCTTGCCGTGGCGCTTTCCAGCTCCTCCTGAGCGAGCTCGCGGTCGTACTCGCGGTCGATGGCGCTTTCGGGCGTCGGCGGCTTAATTTGGAAGGGCACCGCCGGCGTGAACAAGCTCACCGCCGGCACAATGACCAGCGAGATGATCATGCACAGCGCGCCGCAGTTGATGGGGCTCGCGATGAGCGGCGTGCCGCCGGAAAGGGCCAGGCCCATGTTCACGGCGGTCAGTCCCACACCCACGACGAACGAGCACCACACGCTCGCCTTCGAAATGCGCCCGGAATACAGGCCCCACAGGAAGGGACCGAGGAACGAACCGGCCAGCGCACCCCAAGAGTAGCCCATGAGCTGGGCGATGAACACCACCGAGGAATGATACTGGAACAACGCGATGAGTGCGGAGATGGCGATGAACCCCACGAGCAACCCGCGCATCCAGATGAGCTGCTTCTTCTCGGACATGTTCTTGATGATATTGCCGTTGATAAAGTCGATGGTCAGCGTAGAAGATGACGTGAGCACCAGCGACGAGAGCGTCGACATGGAGGCCGACAGCACGAGCACAATCACCAGGCCGATGAGCACGTCGGGCAAGGTGGACAGCATCGTCGGGATGATGGAGTCGTAGATGGGCGTGCCGTTGGCGGCGTACTCGATCTGGCCCTCGTAGAGGCGACCGAAGCCGCCGAGGAAATAGGAGCCGCCGGCCACCACGAAGGCGAAGATGGTGGAGATGATGGCACCCTGCTTGATGGCCGGGCCGGTCTTGATGGCGTAGAACTTCTGCACCATCTGCGGCAGGCCCCAGGTGCCCAGCGACGTGAGGACGACAACGCCGAGCAGGTTGAACAAATCGGGCCCGAAGAAGCTGACGAAGGGGCCCTGCATGGCCGAACCCTCGGCGGGGATCTGCGACAGCGAGATGATGGCCTCGGAGAAGCCGCCGTTGTTCAGGATGACCGCCACGATGACAGCGATAATGCCGAGCAGCATAACGATGCCCTGAATGAAGTCGTTCATAACCGTAGCCATGTACCCGCCAAGCACCACGTAAACGCAAGTGACCACCGCCATGCCGATGACGCACACATCGTAGGGCAGCGCGAAGGCCATGCCGAACAGGCGCGACAGGCCATTGTAGACGCTGGCGGTATACGGGATGAGGAACACGAAGATGATGGCCGCCGCCGCGATGCGCAGGGCGCGGGAATCGTAGCGCTTGCCGAAGAACTCCGGCATGGTGGATGCCTGCAGACGATGGGTCATCTCGCGGGTACGGGGGCCTAAGACCCACCAGGCGAGCAGCGAGCCGATAATGGCGTTGCCGATGCCGGCCCACGTGGCCGAGATGCCGTACTTGAAGCCGAACTGGCCCGCATAGCCGACGAACACCACGGCCGAGAAATAGCTCGTACCATAGGCGAAGGCGCTCATCCACGGACCGACGTTGCGGCCACCCAGGATGAAGCCATCCACGGTGCCCGTGTGCCGACGGCAGTAGATGCCCACCGCCACGGCCACGGCCACGAAGGCGATTACCAAAAGAACTTTCGCGATCATTTCCCTCTTCTTTCCTTCCAGTGTGCGGATACGTCCGATGGCGCACACGACTTTTCGCCCGGGGCTACAAAAAAATAGCCACGGGCGAAAACCCGTGTGCTATTGGTATCGGAACTCAAATTGTGGGGAGACCTCGCGCAGGGACTGCTGGGCTTCATGCTGGCTGGCAACAGCGCGGGCCGCCTCGGCGATACACTGAGCCGCCTTGTGCGCACTGGCCAGCGCACACTCGACCGCGTCGGTGCAACACTGGGCAGCCTTATGCGCGCTCATGAGGGCGCAGGCCACCGCATCGCGCGACTGCTGGGCGATGTGCTGGCTTGCCACAGCGAGCGCCGCCGCATCCATGCCACCTTTATGTCCCTGAACGAAAATCATGGCCGACACTTTAGCATAATAAAGTGTGTTTGTGAGTCATAATTTGGAAAAGCCGGCGAGAAGGTGCTGCAGCCACGACTGTCGCGGCCATGGCTTAGAAGATATCAGGAAGCCGTGATGACATTAAGTCCCTTTCGCGACTTCGAGTTCCTTTTTGGCTTGAAAATCACGAAAAATCGGCGCGATCGGAGTAGTAGAGACTTTTTTGTAATACGCCACCTGGGAAAACGAGCGCTTTTGTATTACTGAGAGGCCTTTTTGGCGCTCTTCGCCCGATCTTTCGTGATTTCTAAGCCAAAAAGGCCGCGGGAAGGTCTCTTTTAGGCCCCGTATCCGATCTTTCGTGATTTTGAAGCCACATTTCGCGCCAAGGCATCTCCATCAAGAACATCTTCAGCGAGAACGCCTTCAACGATTCCCGCAAAATTGGAAGAGGCTTCGAGGTGCGCGTTGTGGCCAGCATCGGGGACGAGCTCTGTGGGAAGGCCGGCAGCGCGGACGCGGGCGGCTACCGCGGAGTACTTCTCATCAAGAACGCCGGCAACGTAGAGCACCGGAACGCCGCGGTTGGCCAGGTCGGCAAGGACGCCAAGCGTAACCGCTTCGGCAGCTTGATGGTGAGCGCCCCAGGCTTCCAGAGAGCGGGTCAAAGGCTCTGCATCGCGGGAGGTGCGCTCGGCTCGAATGGCGGCGCGCGCTTCCGCGGGAAGCGCCTGCTGGCTGGCGAACAACGGCAGCGTTTCCCACCAGTCCATGAAGGCCGCAACGCCCTCATCGCGAAGCCGCTGAGCCCAGGCGCCATTGCGCTCGGCTAAGGCGGCCCGAGCGGCTTCGTCGGCAGGCCCGAGCCCCGCGCTTTCTAAAACAAGCCCGGCCAGCGGCAGATTGGGATAGCGCACCACGGTTTCAGCGGCGATGCGGCCGCCCATGGAATAGCCAACGAGCACGGGCGCGGCATCGACCTGCGCGACCAAACGCACGATGGCCGCCACCCGATCACACGCCGCATCGAGGGAGGTCAGCGGGTCGCGCACCGCCCCAGAGACGTTTTTGGCATTCGCGTCGCCTTCCGCGCCCTCCCCGTCTTCCCCGTCTTCCCCGTCTTCCCCGTCTTCCCCCGCCTCCGTACCTTCCAAAACTTCCTCAACGCTTGGCAGCTTGAGGTCGCCCTTGCACTCGTACAAATCGGGTGCATAGGCGCGGTGACCGGCCGCCTGCAGCCGCTGCGCTACCGCATCCCACGACACAGGCGTTTGAGCGAACCCGTGCAGAAGGATGCAGGGGGCCATCCCTTCACCGGCAGATCTCACCACGGTTCCACCGCGTCCCTCCGTAATCGTCCCGCCATCGCACAACTCACCCGAACCCATAAGCGTTAGCGCTGATAGGGGGCGTAGCGGTCGCGGACGCCGCGTAGGGGCAGGGCGACCTCGATGAGGCTTATGCCCGGCGTGCCGAGGAACTGCTCGTAGGCGCTGCGGAAGGCGCCGACCGTGTGCACGCTGGCCGAGGGGATGCCGAAGGCGGCGGCGGCTTCGGTGAAGCGCACGTCCTGGGGCGCGAGGAACAGCCGCTCGAAGTACGGGTCGGCGGAGGCCTGGGGCAGCATGTCGAAGATGGCGCCGCCGTTGTTGTTCAGAAGAACGATGACCAGCGACGGCGTCTCTGCGGATCCGCGGCGCTGGAGCAGCATCTCGCGCTGGAGCGCCAAACCGGAAAGGTCGTGCAGCAGCGTGAAGTCGCCGGTAAGAAACGTCGTCTGGGCGAAGTGCTGCGCCGCGCCTACCGCCGTGGAAACCACGCCATCGATGCCGTTCTGTCCACGATTGGCCATCACAGCCAGGGGCTTTCCGTCCTTTACGTAGAAGGTGTCCACGGCACGGATGCTCATGGAATTCGCCGAAAAGAGGCACGAGCCTTCCGGCGCCAGCTCGAGAAGCGAGCGCACGTAGGCGCCTTCCGTGGCCTCGGAATCGTGGGTGGCCACGCCGTCCCATTCCACGGCGAGAATGCGCAGGCGCGCCTCGTCGTTGAGGGCGACCCAGGCATCAGCAAAGCGGCGCTGAGCCTTGCGACCCTCGGCGCGCCAGGGGCTTCGCACGAACCCGAGGGGCGTCGTGCCCACGAACACGTCTGTGGCCGCGTTGAAGTCGCGGGTCTCAGCGATGTCGACGGCCAGGGAGACGGGGCGCGTCCTCTCAAGCAGGGCGGTTGCGCTCTTCGAGACAGGATAGCGACCGAAGCGGATGACCACCTCGGGCACGGGACAATCGGCGCGCGCGCAGAGGTTGTCGTAGTTGTCGATGATGAGCGGGTCGTCGATGGAGCGCAGGCCCGACAGCGGATCGGCGAGCACGGGCAAGGACAGCTTGCGGGCCCAGGCGAGAATCTCCTCCGCTTCGGCCACGGTTTCGCAGGAGCCTTCGCCGGCGAGCACGAGACACGGCCGCTTCCACAGAAGGCGCTCGATGGACTCGATGCTGGCCTGGGGCAATGTGCCTGCGGGGCCAACGAGCGGGCCCAAATCGAGAAGGGTGCCGTCCTTCGCGGCGATACTGGCGTTGCGAGCGCCCAGAGCGAAGCAGTCGTGGGCGGCACGCTGCATGGCCTGCAAATCGGCGCCGGCGAAATCGGGCTTGAGCGGGGCATCGAAGGGGAAGTTCACGTGCACGGGGCCGGCCAGGTGCATGCAGGCACGGGAAGCCACCTGCAGGTTTGGGTTGTAGTTCACAATGTCGCCGGCCTCGTTGTAGAAGATCGGCTGGGAAGAATCGGCCTCTTCAGCGACTGCGGCCGCAAAGTCGCCAGCAGCATCCCGCGCGGGAGCATCGGCGGGAGCGCCAGCGATCGCGGAATTCGCCGGCATCGCGACGGTGGCAGCAGGATCCATCGGCAGCGCAACGGTGGCAGCAGGATCCATCGGCAGCGCGGCGGCTCCGGAGCCAGCTGAAACAGCAGCATGCTTGCCGAGGGAAGCCGCCGCGATCGCAGAATCCGTCCCTTCCAGCGCACCGGTCGTCGCGGACTCGCGCAACCCCTCCTTTGCCGGCGCCGACTCGCGGTAGGGAGCCAGCGTAGCCGTCGGGCCAAGCGCGGCGAGCACCGCCTCGCGGGCCGCCTGGCGGGCAAAGGCAATGTCGCGGTCGCGGCCGCGCGGGGTGGGCATCGCGCGGAAGGAACGCACGTGATTGCCGTAGGCCTTCAGCTGGTCGGTGGTTTGCGGCGCGCCGAGGCCCTGCAGCTGCGGGGGCCGGTCGCCAGACAGAACGATGAGCGGCACCCGGGACGTTTCCGCCTCGATAACCGCCGGGTAGTAGTTCGCCAAGGCCGTGCCCGAGGTGCACACGAGCGCCACGGGGCGACCGCTCGCCTTCGCAAGGCCCAAACCGAGAAAAGCCGCCCCGCGCTCGTCGATATCCACGTAAACTCGCAGATCCTGGGGTCGGCGCTGCTCCAGTTCGTAGGCCGCCATGGCCAAGGCCGTCGACCGCGAACCGGGGCTCACCACCACCTCGCACACGCCCCAGCGCACCATCTCGTCGAAAAACGCCGCCACGAACAGCGCGGTATCCTGCTGATGAGTCGTCGTTATGGGCATCGCCACTTCCTTTCGCGAATTTCGTCCGTCCATGATAGCGCACGAAACGCCCCCGGAGAGCCGCGCGACAAGAGGCTACGCGCCGAAAGCGGAAAGGATGGTGGCAGCTTCAAGTCAATTTCCTCGTACTCGGCGTCCGCATCGCTCTCGCCGACGATGCCGCAGCCGCCGTAGACATAGCCCATCTCGCCGTCGAAAACGCCGGTGCGCAGGGCCACGGAAAACTCGCCGTCGCCGGCGCCGTCCACGAAACCGCAGGCTCCCGCATAGAGTCCGCGGTTGTAGGGCTCGATGGCCCGCAGCAGCATCTTCGCCTCCCCCACCGGCGTGCCAGCCACGGCGGGGGTGGGATGCAGGTCCTCCATGAGGTCGGCCAGCGTGATGCCAGCGAGCACACGGGCGCGGGCCGGCGTGAACAGGTGCTGCACGTGGGCAAGCCGCATGATCTCGGGCACTGCGGGCACATCCACGTCGTAGCAAACACGGTCGAGCACGCTGCGGATGAGCTGCACCACATAATCGTGCTCGGCGCGGTTCTTCCCGTCAGCCATGAGCGCCTCCGCCAGCGCATCCGATTCCGCCGAGGTGGCCCCCGTCGGGCACGTTCCCGCAAGGCACATCGACGCCACAGCATCGCCGCGTTTGCGCACGAGCAGCTCCGGCGTGCAGCCGCAGAAGAAGACGTCGGCGTAGCGGTACAGAAGCACCGTGCCCCGGGCGTCGCCGTCGATGAGGTTCACGAGCAGATCCTTCGACGAGAAAGGATGCTCAGCCACAAGGCGCAACCGACGCGAGAGCACCACCTTCGACACCCGGCCCTCCCCAATGGCCGCAAGCGCCGCACCCATGGCCTCGTCCCAGGCCTCGCGAGAATCGGGCTCGAGGGAAAATGGAATGACCGCGCGTTGGCGGGGCGGTGCAGCGGCCACCATGCGCGTGAAGCGAGCCACGCGACCGGGATACACCGGACCGAGCGAGTTTACCTGGAGAAACCGCCCGCGTTCGTTCTCGATGAGCACGATTTCCGGCAGCATGAACCGCAGCCGCGGGAAGGAGGCCATCAACTCGTCGGCCGGCGCGGGATTGGTGGCGTCGAAGCGGTTGAACGAGAAGAACACCGGCGGCTGGCCGGCGCCAGCCCCACCGGCGACCTCACTAGCAGCCGCACCAGTCGCAACCTCACGCAGCGAGCTGCCCTCGCCGTACTCGTATTCCACATCGCGCAAACTGGGCAGCGCGATGCAGCGGCCGAGTCCCATATAGCGGGTCGGGTTCTGCTTGTCGTAGTAGACGAACTGGTCGGTGAATCCTTTCTGCAGCCAGCAGAACGCATCCACCACATCCGCCTCAATGGGCACATTGCACGTGTAGATTCGGGTCATCTTCCGTCCCTGTCGCCTTCGGAGCCACCACTGATTGCCGACTATTCTAACGCTTAACCGACAGCAATCCGCCAAGCAAGCCCATGATGCTCGAAAAACGGGGCGCCCCGAAGAACCAACCAAAACCTACCCGTTCCCAAATCAATGCCAACCAGTTAATTACACATTTACATACCCATTTAAGCGCGCGCTACCGACAAGCCCGCAACGAACAGCAAGCTTAAAAAGGAGGCACTCGCCTCCTTCAATCGACGCAAAGATGCGTTGAGGGAGATCATCGATGGCCGTTGATGACGCACGCCTGAGAGCGGCGGTTGACGCAATCACTGATGTTGAAGGGCTCTCTATGGATCCCGATTCCCTCGTTGAAGACGTCTATCTTCTCGCCTACGCCTTCCCCGAGGACGATGATTTCGAAGCGGCCGTCGCGAACACCTGCCGCGCCCTTACGGCGCTTATCGCCGAGCGCGTTAGTGCCAGCATGCTCAAGTACGAGTTCGACACTTGGTCGTCATACCATTACCAGCCCCGCGTCGCCCAAGGCGCCCGCGCCACCTGCCGCATCATATTCCGAGGCACCGAAGGCAGCATCGAGTCAGGGACTTCGGCCACCGCCGCATCCCCAAGGATTTCTACCAGCGCATGAGCAGCACCCATAATTAACAGCGCGCAGAGAGCGAGGCAATCTTAAGACCCTATGCGGCCATGAATACAAAGGCGCCCCATCGTTGAACGGAGCGCCCGTTTCGCTGTTTCTCATTCGCGCAGCAATATAGTTTCCCATAAACTGCCGTCCTACATCAGCGCTTTGCAGGCTTCCCAGGCGCCGCCGACCTCTTCGCCTACCACGCGGTAGATGCGGCGGGTGGAATCGTAGACGAGCGGCCGCATGCGGGCGAAGTCGACGCGGCCATCTTCCTGCCTTTCTTACGCAAACGCGTCCAAATGCTTTTCGATGAGTTTGAGGAACTCGGAAATATCGCCAAAGTAATTGGGATACAGCTTCGCGAGGTTTTCCTTGGAAGCTCCTTTTGTAAGGACCAGATCACGGCTACCGTCGCGGTCGGCGCCCTCCTCTTCGAAATATCGAGAAAGGGCCGCTATGGAATCAAGCGGTGTAAGCTCGAGCGTTTGCTCGTCCGCGACGAGGTCAACGAGATAGTAGTCGGCGACATCCCTATTCGCATCGTCGGAGAGAAAGTAGACGGCGTTACTGGCGGCTTTAAGCGTTTCCTTTGCCTCAATGGCATAAGACAACTCCGGCCTCCCGTCGGCGAGACCTCGAATAGCGCTCGCGTCAATTTCTCCCTGTTCTTCTAGTTGGGCAATAAGCACAGCCGCCTTCTTGAAAAACCGTCCAGCAGGGTTATCGATCTCATTGAATTTCAACCGACTTTTCACAGCCACATCGTGCATCTCCACTGCCGTTGCCCAAGCATGTTGAAGCACCGTCCGCAGCTGAACCTCAACAAACAGCTTATGGCCGCATTTCAGATCGCAATAATGCAAGATCGCATGTTTTCCGCGATAGCCACTCGGACGAGGGTATGCAATGTAATCATGGCGCTTCGTTTTCGGAGCATCGAATGCAGGCAGGCAAGCGATCTCGCTATAGACACGCTCAAGTGTCGCTAGATCGGGCACCACCAGTCGGCATCCCGCAATGTCGTACATCGTCTGAAGATCGGAGGGAGCGTCCGGCCTTCCGAGCTTATCGACAATCGTCGGCAGCTTCTTGATTCGCCCCGCAATAAGCACGTCGGAGCCGACCGCGTTCAGGCCCTCTATATCCCCGAAGGCTCGCTGGAGCGCCTCGGCGTGAATCCCTCTCCAGTAATTCACAACCTCGAGCGCAGTCGCACGATCCTCGGAAGAAGAAAGCGGGGAAGTCAATGCCTCCCCCGCTTTTCCTACCTTGGTTTTCGAAATCCAATTTGCGCTCATGCGAACACCGGGTTGCCAGCCGGCCTCGTTTCGTAATAGGCCTTCATGCAACCGATAGCAATGGGCCTTTTCGATCGCGCATTGGGCGCTAGCCCACTGCGAGCATTAAGCCACGGAGCTTCGCTATGAGTCAATTCGCTGAGACTGGCTCCCGTCCAGTTCTTCAGGCAACCAACGACATGGTCGATCGCCGCGTATTCGTATTCTGTAAGAGCGTGCTCCAACAAAGGACCGAAAAAGCCGCGCGAAACTACGAATTCGCCTTTATGCCTCTTGAACAAATCTGGAGCCACGGGCCCATTTGCCCATGCCTCAAACTCTTCGGGGAAAAGCGGTGTTCCATGCTCAACCAGATAATACGCCTGGCTATAAAAAGTCAGCTTCTGGAGCTTCATGGTTGAAACACTTCCGAGACACTCGAGAATATACGCTGCCACGTCGACGACATGCGCCATAAAGCTCCTCCTTTCATTGGACTTTCATTCTACTCGATCAGTCAAGCGGGAATGCCACCAACCACGCCCTTTCCCTGACGCGCAAAAGGCATCGGGGGCTAAGCGCGGTGTTGCCTAAATCTCATACATCGCTTGGAAGACGTCCTCGCGTTGGATGAGAACCTGCATGGACAGGCGTTCGCCGTCGGCGGCCAGGCGCTCCTGCACGGTGTTGAAGTCGGCGACGGCAGGATCCAGCGTCACCATCATGGTCATGGAGAACATGCGGCCCTCGCCGAGAATCGTCTGGGAGATGTCATCGATGTTGGCGCCGCAGTCGGCCAGCGTCGTGGCGATGGCAGCCACCACGCCGGAGCGGTCCTTGCCGAGGACGGAGATGACGCACTTCATGGGAAACCTTCTTTCTAGTGGGGACGGAATCCTTCAACTCGCTTGCGCCCGCTTAGGCTGGCGCGGGCAGATGCTTCATGCTCGCCCGCAGCGAAACGGGCATCGCTTTAGTGGCGGAAAATCAGCGACAGCGCCTCGGAACGCGCGTCGGCGTCGGTTTCGAAGCAGCCGCGCACGGCCCGCGTGGTCGTTTTTGCGCCCGGCTTCTTCACGCCGCGCATGGACATGCACATATGCTCGGCCTCCAGCACCACGATGACGCCGGCGGGATGCAGCGCTTCCACCAGCGTGTCGGCGATCTGCCCGGTCAGGCGCTCCTGCACCTGGGGGCGCTTGGCGAAGCCGTCCACAAGCCGTGCCAGCTTCGAGATGCCGCAGATGCGGCCGTCCTCGCCGGGAATGTAGGCCACGTGCGCCTTCCCGAAAAACGGCGCCAGATGATGCTCGCACATGCTGAAGAAGGGGATGTCGCCCACCAGCACGATTTCCTCGTGGCCCTCGTCGAAGGTCACGTCGAAATGCCGCGACGGATCCTCTTCCAGGCCGCCCAGCACTTCCTCGTACATACGGGCCACGCGCGCCGGCGTCTCCCGCAGCCCCTCGCGCTCGGGATCTTCCCCGACGCCTTCCAAAATCAGACGGACGCCTGCTTCGATTTTCGCTGTATCCACGGTTGTCGTAACTCCTTGTAAACGGTTGGCGCCATGTTATCACGACGCTATGGACACACGGCAAAAGAGCGGCATAATACCTTGGCAGAAGGTTTCACGCAAGAAGGGATCGACCATGAAAAGCCTCCTGGCCGAGTTCAAAGAGTTCATCAACCGCGGCAACGTGATCGACATGGCCGTCGGCATCATCATCGGCGCGGCGTTCACCGCCATCGTCACGTCGCTGACCGACGACATCATCAACCCGCTCATCAAACTCATCACCGGGGGCAACGGCACCGATGTCGCGGGCCTCACCATCCCCGTCGCCGGCACCGAGAACGGTATCGATTTCGGCGCGTTCATCAGCGCCATCATCAACTTCCTCATTGTGGCGTGGGTCGTGTTCATGATCGTGAAGGCCTTCAACAAGATGAAGGACGGCACGGCGAAGCTGCCCTTCTTGAAAAACGCCAAGGGCGAGGAAGTCATCGAGCATGCCCCCACCTGCCCCTTCTGCTTGGAGGAGATCAACGTGGGCGCCACCCGCTGCCCCCACTGCACCGCCGAGCTGCCCGCCCCGGCCGAAGTGACCATCGAGATCGTGAAGAAATAGATCGTAGGCGAAAGTCGCTTCACGCGCGCCGAAAGCCGTCTTGAACGATGGCTTTCGGCGCGCTTTCTATTACTTGTGATAGGGCTCGCCGCGGGAGATTTTGAAGGCGCGGTAGAGCTGCTCGAGCAGCACGACGCGGGCCAAGTTGTGGGGCAGGGTGATGGGGCCGAAAGAGAACGTCTCGTCGGCGCGTGCCCGCACCGCATCGCTCACGCCGTCGGAACCGCCGATGACGAAGGCAAGCTCGCTTGCGCCGCGCAGGGCCAAATCGTCCAGGTGGCGGGAGAAGTCGACACTCGAGCGCTGCTTTCCCTCGATGGCCATGAGGATGACGTGCGCCCCCTCCGGCACCGCCGCCAGAATGCCTGCGCCCTCGCGCTCGAGGGCCGTCTCCACGCCGCCGGCGCGGGCCGGGTCGACATCGGGAATCTCCGCCACGGTCACCTTCGCGTAGGGGCGCAGCCGCTTCAAGTATTCGTCGCAGGCCGCCACCCAGAACTTCTCCTTCAGCTTGCCCACGGCAACGACGGTTATCTTCAGCATTTATATATCCAGCTCCAGGCCGACCGGGCAGTGGTCGGAGCCTTCCACGTCGTCGTAGATGCTGGCGGCCACCACATGATCGCGCAGCGCATCGCTCACGAGGAAGTAGTCGATGCGCCATCCCGCATTCGTCGACCGGGCGCGGAACCGGTAGCTCCACCAACTATAGCGGCCCGTCTCGTCCGGATGCAGCAGGCGGAAGGTGTCGGTGAAACCGGCGTCCACCAGCTCGGTGAACTTCCCGCGCTCCTCGTCGGAGAAGCCCGATGCCCCGCGGTTGGGGCCCGGGTTCTTCAGGTCGATCTCCTCGTGGGCCACGTTGAAGTCGCCGCACATCACCACCGGCTTCGGGTCGCTGGAGGCGCCGTCGGGCAGCACGCCGGCCTCAAGCCCCTTGCAGAAATCGCGGAAGGCATCGTCCCATTCCATACGGTGATCGATGCGCGCGAGCTCCATCTGGGAGTTCGGCGTGTACACGTTCACGAACCAGAACTGGGGGAACTCGCAGGCCACGATGCGTCCCTCGGCATCCAGGTACTCGTTGCCCAAACCGTGCAACACCCGCAGCGGCTCCTCGCGGGTGAACACCGCCGTGCCCGAGTAGCCCTTCTTCTCGGCGGCGCTCCAGTATTGGTGGTAGCCTGGCAGATCCAACTCCACCTGGCCCACTTGGCACTTCGTCTCCTGAATGGCGAAGATGTCCGCGTTAAAGGCGTCGAACACTTCCAGGAAGTTCTTCTTCAGCACAGCACGAATGCCGTTCACATTCCACGAAACAAATCGCATGGGACTCCTTTGTTCGCAAAAGGGCCCCAATGCGGGGCCCTTTCGGTTGATGAGATGCACGGCTTCCTAGTGCCAATCACTACCGATCAGGATGAGGAAGTCGCCGTCGTAGACGTACTCGCCGTCGGTGTTCTGCACGGCGCGGCCGCAGCCGAGGGCGTCGATGAGCTCCTCGGCGTAAACGCGCTGATCGGGCGTATCGAAGACGACCACGGTCTCCTCGTAGCTGAAGCTGTTTGCGTTGGAGGCGTCGGCGGTATACCCGAGCGGTTTGATGCGCTCGAGCGCCTCGGCGCCCACGCCGTTGATGCCGTTGCCGTTCTTGATGGTGACGATACCGGTGCGCGTCTCGCCGAAGGTCTGGCGCTGCGTGCCGTTTACGCCCTGAACGCCCTCGCTGTCGCTGGCGGCCGCCTTGCCGTCGCCAACGCTAGCGAGCACGGTGCCGTTCAACTCGTCCACCTCATCGACCTCGGTGGGGGGCAGGCCCTCGCGCACGCGGCCCATCATGGTGTTCCACGCGGCCACGTCCAGCTGCTCGTACCAGGTGTCGTTCTTGTACTCGCTGATGGTGGGCTCCATGGCCGAATAAATGTCCTTAGACGGGTCGATGCCCTGCATGGAGGTGGCCAGCGCCACGATGTCGCCCACCTTGAAGTCGGTGGTGATGTACTGGGAAAGCGCGCTAATGGTGTTGGCCATGGTGGCGGGGTCGGCCGAGAGGATCTTCTTGGCGATGGCGCCGAGCACCAAGCGCTGGTTGGCCGCGCGGTAGCGGTCGCCGTCGCCGTACTCGTCATAGGAGTGGCGCGAACGGCACAGGATGAGCGCCTCTTCGCCGGAAAGCGTCTGCTCGCCCGCATCCACATGTCCGCCGGCCTCGTCGTCGTTGATCTCCATGGGCACGTCCACTTCCACGCCGCCCAGGGCATCGACGACATCCTCGAAGCCGTCGAAGTTGATCTCGGCGTAGTGGGAGATGGGCACGCCGGCCATCTGGGAGACCGTCTTGATGGCGAGCGCCGGGCCGCCGATGGCGTAGGAGGCGTTCAGCTTCTGCAGGCCGTAGCCCTCGATCTCGATCTCAGTGTCGCGGTGCATCGACACCATGGTGACCTTCTTGTTCTGTGGATCGACCCGGGTGAGGATCATGGAGTCGGAGCGGAAGGTATCGCCAGCATACTGGGTCGATTGCTCGCGAGCAGCCGACTTGTCGGTGCCCATGAGCAGCATGTAGAAGGTGCCGCCGTCGTACTCGGCCGGCGCCTCCAAGGCTTCCACGACCTCGGGGGTGATGTCCTCGTTCATCTCCTGCTCGATACCGGAGATGTAGGCCCAAGCGGCCCCGGTGGCGCCGAGCACGCCCACGAGCACGAAGGCCAGCACGCCCAGCAGAATGCGGCGGCGTTTCTTGCGGCGACGGTCCTTGGCGTAGTCGTCGCCGGTGGCTCCGCGGGAATAGGGGTTGGGCTCGGCCATGGGCGGTAGCGCCGGCACGGCATTGGCCGCCATGCCTTCAAGGGCGGGCTGCTTGGGCAGCGGCTGGGAGTGCCGCGGGTTGTTCGAGCCGACGGGCTGCGAATGGCGGGGGTTGTTCGACCCTACCGGCTGGGAATGGCGCGGATTGTTGGTCGCCTTCCCAAGGGGCTGGGAGTTCCGGGGGTTGTTGGCGCCGACGGGCTGCGAATGCCTCGGATTGTTCGACTTTCCCACGGGCTGGGATGCGTGTTGGGCACGAGGGTTGTTCTTGCCTGGAGTTTCGGCCATCCTGGAAGGTCTCGCTTTCGTGGTTCGTGTTCCTTGGCGAGCAGAACCGCAAGCCGTGCAGCACCGCAAAACCAAGAATTGCTCAATTCGAAGTAACATTTTGGCAAAGAATTGCCGAACGGCGCAACAAAATGGGCCCCATTACCAGTGAAAAGCCATAGGAGAACGGCAGATTGCCCACAACTTCGCCACGGATGCGCCGAGCAGGAGCGTCAGCATTGAAGCGTCTCCTACGACAGGCGCTTGACCATGGAGGCGTTGGCGGCGAGCTCGGCGCCATCATCAAGAGGAGCGAGATCGGCGGCCGGGGTTCCGGTGCGCCCCGCACGGCGTTCGAGAGCGCGGGCGAGCAGCCAGTCGGCCACTTCCGGATTCTTAGAAAGCAGCGGCCCGTGGGAATAGGTGCCCACAACGTTCTTGTAGCGCGCGCCCTCCACGCGATCGTCATCGTTGTTGCCGTGGCCGCAGGAGGACACGACGCGGCCGAAGCCTTCCACGCCTTCGCCCAGGTAAGTGCGGCCGGCGTGGTTCTCGTAGCCCACCACAGGATGGGCGGCCAGGGGGGATTCCAGCACCATGTTGTCGATGAGGCGGTCGGCGGACGTGCCGGGGCGGCGCGTCTCCATGTCGATGAGGCCGAGGCCGGGCACGAGCTCGTCGCCCCACAGCCACTGGCGGCCGAGAATCTGGTAGCCGCCGCAGATGGCGAGCAGCGGGCCGTCTCCTTCCACATAGACGGCCAGCTCGTCGCGCATCGCCAGCAGCTGCTCGCTGGCAAGCTTCTGCTCGCGGTCGGGGCCGCCGCCCATGAAAACGAGGTCGACCTGGGAGAAGTCCACCGCCTCTCCGTGCTGGATGCGGCGCACTTCCACGGGGATGCCACGCCAGCGCAGGCGCTGTTCCAAGATGCGCACGTTGCCACCGTCGCCATAGAGGTTCAGCAGGTCGGGCAGCATATGGGCGATGATGACGGGGGGCTCAGGGGATTCCTCAGATGCGAGAGAGGCGGGAGTTGCGGAAGGCTCGGAGGTTGCGGGATCCTTCGGCTCCGCGCCTTCGGCGCTGCGCTCAGGATGACACGAGGTGGGAGCGGCACTCGCGCCGGCGGCCTCGGCGATCGGGGCCGGCGTCGGGGCGGGGGCGACAGCGGGTTCGGCGGCTTCCATGGCGTTCAGGGCGGCGTGCACCTGGGGGAGGGCCGTGTAGTTCGCGATGGCGTAGACGGCGGCGTCGGCCGGCAGGGTGCCCGCGGCCACAAGCGCCCCCAGGCGGGAGAAGGCGTCTTCGATGTTCTCGATCACCGCCGCCTCGATGCCGGCGTACTTCAAACGCACCGCCAGGTCGTGGGCACGGGAGCCGCCAGCGAACACCACCGTGCCCGGCTGTCCGGCAAGCTCTTCGAAATCGATATCCCAAATCCACGAGATATCATGGCCGTCGGCCACCTGGTCGTTGATGAAGAAGGCCACCATCTTGGGACCCTGGTCAGCTTCTACGATCTTCAAATTCTGATTGAAGCCCGTGGGGTTCTTCGCCAGATTCAGCAGCACGTCGCGACCGCCGAGGCGGTAACGCTGCAGGCGCCCGTTGCTCGGGTTGAAAGCATCCTGGGCCCGCTGGAAATCGGCCGTGGGAATGCCCGCCTCGCGGCAAAGGGCATAAGAGGCCACGAGATTGTAGGCGGCGTAGGGCGTCGGCTGCGGCGTGTGCACCGATTCGCAGCCGGCAGGCCCGCAGACCTCCATGGTCACGCCAGCGGGGCCGATGGCGATGTCGCGGCCGGCGAAGTCCAATGTCGGGCGCGCGAAGTCGCATTGGTCGCAGAAGTAGTCGCCGAGCTGGCCGTACTGGCGGTAATGGTAGCGCACCATGCCGTCGCATTTCTGGCACATCTGGGCGTCGGTCACGGTGTTCTGGGCCAGGCCCATGGACTCGTCCAGGCCATAGGCGACCGTGCGGTTGGGCACCTCGTCGGCAATGCGGGCGCACAGCGGGTCGTCGGCATTGTACACGAGCACGGTGTCCGGCGAGGCGGCCAACGCCCCCGCAATGGACGTTTGGATGCGGTCGATTTCGCCGCAGCGGTCGAGCTGGTCGCGGAACAGATTCAGCAGCAGCACATAGTTCGAGCGCAGGCGGGGCAGCACGTGGGCGAGCCACAGCTCGTCGCATTCGAAAACGCCCCACTGGGCAGCCGGCTGCTGCAGAAGCGCCGAGGTGATGCCCGCAGCCAGATTCGCCCCTGTGCGATTGCAGATGATAGTGCACCCGGCAGCTTCGAAGGCGTCGGCAAGCAGGTTGTTCGTCGAGGTCTTCCCGTTGGTGCCCACGGTGATGACCGAGCCTTGCGCGCACTTGCCGCGCAGCTCGTCGAGCAGCGACGGATCAATGGCGAGCGCGATCTTCCCCGGCAGATTAGCCGCAGGCCGCCTCGCCACATGACGCAGCCCCCAGGTTGAAACGGCGCCGGCCGCCTTCGCAAGCGAAAACCTCAAGCTCATGAATGCACCTCGTTGCTCTTAAGAGGAGGCGGCCGCGCTCAAGGTCACCCTAAGCGGCTTGACTGTGCTACCACACCGCGAGTTTCAAGCCACACTCCCCGTTTTTTCGATGGCGACCAGTATAGCGTTGGAGCGCCCTCCCCCGCCTCAACCCACGGCCTTTCCAGATTCAGCCGAAATGTTGAAGTGCCGAAGGGCCATTGAAGGCCGCCACTCCCGAAGGCGGCACAATTCGGCACAATTCGGCACAATTCACCTTCACCGTTGTGCGCGAAAGAGGAATTCGCAGCTCCAAATGCTTGCGCAGCATCGCCCAGTTCGCTATACTAAACAGCCGCTTCGCAAGAAGCACTCTCGCCAACGTGGCTCAGCTGGTAGAGCAACGCACTCGTAATGCGTAGGTCAGCGGTTCGAATCCGCTCGTTGGCTCCAGAATTCGAAAGCGCCCCGCCCCGCCGCGGGGCGCTTTGCATATCGCGCGAGAATCGAGCCTCCATGGAACACATCGAAACCGCCACGCCTCTTGCCTTCACCGAGCCTACCGCCATTGAGGTGCGCGGGGCGCGGGTGCACAACTTGAAGAACCTCTCGCTGGACGTGCCGCTGCGGCAGCTCGTGGGCATTGCGGGCGTCTCCGGCTCGGGCAAAAGCTCGCTTGCGCTGGGCGTTCTATACGCCGAGGGCAGCCGCCGCTACCTGGAGGCGCTTTCCACCTACACGCGCCGGCGCATTTCCCAGGCCGGACGCGCTACCGTGGACGAGGTGCTGCACGTGCCTGCCGCCCTCGCCCTGCGCCAGCGGCCCGGCATTCCCGGCGTCCATTCCACCTTCGGCACCTCCACGGAGCTTTTGAACTACCTGCGTCTCATGTTCTCGCGCCTCGGCTGCCACGTGTGTCCCAACGGGCATGTGAACGCGCCGACCCTGAACGTGGCGGCCGATCTGCCCATCACCTGCTCCACCTGCGGCGTGGAATTCTACGGCCCCTCCGCCGAGGATCTCGCCTTCAACAGCGGCGGCGCCTGCCCCACCTGCGGCGGCACCGGCGTTGTGCGCGACATCGACGAGTCCACGCTCATCGCCGATCCCAACCTTACCCTGGAAGAGGGCGCCGTGGCCCCCTGGCGCAACCTCATGTGGTCGCTCATGCCCCAGGTGGCCCGCGAGATGGGCGTGCGCACCGACGTGCCCTACAAGGATCTGACCGATGCCGAGAAGGACATCGTACTGCACGGCCCCATGGAAAAGCGCCACATTCTGTATGTTCCCAAGAACAAAGACCATGCCACCGAGCTGGACTTCACCTACTACAGCGCCGTGAATACCGTGAGAAACGCGCTGGCAAAGGCGAAGGACGAGAAGGGCATGGCGCGCGTGGCGAAGTTCCTGTGCGAGTCGGTGTGCCCCGACTGCCACGGCACGCGGCTGTCCGAGAAGGCGCGCACGTCCACCATCGACGGGCGCAACCTCGCCCAGGTGACGGCCTTGTCGCTGGACGAGCTGCGCGACTGGATTCCCACCGTGGCCCCGTGGCTGCCGGCGGAAATGCGCCCGATGTGCGACTCCATCACGAGCGAGACGACCGAGCCCATACAAAGGCTGGAGCAGCTGGGGCTGGGATACCTCACCCTCGATCGCGCCAGCGAGACGCTTTCGAACGGCGAACGCCAGCGCGTGGCTCTCACGCGCGCCGTGCGCAGCCGCACCACCGGCGTCCTTTACGTGCTGGACGAGCCCTCTATCGGGCTGCACCCGGCGAACATCGAGGGGCTGCTCGGGGTCATGGACGACCTTCTGGCCGACGGCAACTCCGTGGTGATGGTGGATCACGACGTGGCCGTGTTGCGCCACGCGAATCACCTCATCGAGATCGGCCCCGGTTCGGGCGCCGACGGCGGCCGCGTCATCGCCCAGGGGTCGGTGGCCAACGTGGAAGCGAGCCCAGTCAGTCGCATCGGGCCGTTTTTGGCGGGAACGGCGAAGGTGCGGGTGCGCACGCCCGTCGCGCCCGAGCATCTTTTCGACGAAGGGGCCATCGCATTGGAGACCGACGCCATCCACACCGTGCATCCGTTGGAAGCGCGCATTCCGAAAGGGCGTCTGACCTGCGTGACCGGCGTATCCGGCTCGGGCAAGACGACACTCGTGCTGGAAAGCCTCGTCGCCGGGCTGAAGGCGTCACTGGCCGGCACGACACTGCCAGGGCATGTGCTGTCCGTGGACGCGCCGGGCATCGCGCGGGTCGACCTGGTGGATGCCACGCCCATCGGCGTGAACGTGCGCTCCACCGTGGGCACCTACTCCGGCGTGCTGGACGATTTGCGCCGCGCCTTCGCCGCCCTGCCGAACGCCAAGGAGCAGGGGCTGAAAGCCGGGGCGTTCTCCTACAACACCGGATCTTTGCGCTGCCCCACCTGCGACGGCACGGGACAGATCTCCCTGGACGTGCAGTTCCTCCCCGACGTGGACATCCCCTGCCCCGACTGCCGCGGCAGCCGCTACGGGCGGGAGGCCTACGCCATCCAAATGGCCATCGAAGGCGACGTCGAACTGTCCACCGACGCCGAAATGGAGCGCAACGCGGCCCATGAGTCCGCCTCCCATGAGAGCCCGGCAACGGCCTACAGCCACGCCGGCGATTTCGAAAGCGTGCACACTTTATCGCTTCCCGAGGTGCTCACTCTCACCGTTGACCAGGCGCTTTCCGCGCTCGCCCACCTGAAGAAGGTGTGGGACAAGTTGCAGATCCTGCACGATTTGGGCTTGGGCTACCTCACTTTGGGCGAGGCCACGCCAGCGCTTTCCGGCGGCGAAGCCCAACGCCTGAAGCTCGCCAGCGAGATGCGCCGCAGCCAGGACGACACCCTCTTCATCTTCGACGAGCCCACCATCGGGCTGCATCCGCTGGACGTGGAAACGCTCATCGGCGTGCTGCAGAAGCTCATCGAGCACGGCGCCACCGTCGTGGTCATCGAGCACGACCTGGACATGATCGCCAACGCCGACTACGTCATCGACATGGGGCCCGGCGGTGGCGAGACCGGCGGCCGCATCGTCGCCGAGGGCACTCCGGCCCAAGTGGCTGCCAACTCCGACAGTCTCACCGGCCGCTACCTGGCAAGGGAGTTGGAATAATAGAATGCCGGCTAAACACCACTGGCACCTTCCAAACTATCGCACAAGGACATTCGGCGCACGGCCTTCATAGGCTTTTGTGCAGGATTTTGCGATTGGCAGCATCCCATGGCTCTAATTTGTGCAGGATTTTGCGATTGGAAGACTCATTCGAGTCCGATTTGGCTTCAGGAGGTCTACCAATCGCAAAATTCTGCACACAAACTCAAGCTCCGCGCACATTCAACCACTAACCCTTTTTTCCACCTGCGCTTCCCGATGACGAAACACCGCCAGAGCCCCTGGTGCGCGCAGAACAACATGCACGAGCAGGGCGGCCAACAGCACCTTGGCGGATAGGGCATGCAATGGGCCCCAGAAATAGTAGCCCGTCGCATAGAAGCCCAAAGAAGGCAGCAGCGTCCCCGACACCATAGCTCCCGATACGACGCAGAACGCGAGCGCGACCAGCAACGCCCCGTTGAGCACGCGCTGCGCCCAACGACCGCGGCCGCCCAGGCCTTCACCGCTCGCCACAACATGGGCAACCATGAGCACGAAGATGCCCGCCCCAAGATATTCGTGAAAGGGCACTCCCGTCAACGCCGGGTTCGCCGCCACCAAATAGAGAGCCAGCAACACAATATCGAAAATGACCTTAGGCGCCCGCATGCCGCTCCCCTTTCGACAAACGACGCGATACCACCCAAAGGCCCAGCACCAGCACTATGGGCATGAGTATCCACAGATTCAAAGACATGTCGGAGGCCTGGTGGTAGCGCCTCGCGAGCGTCTCCCACCCATGACACTCGACCGATGTGCAGCCAGCCTCGGGGCAGCGCATCTCGCTGTGCCCGTCGGGCTCGGGAACGGCGTCGTATCCGTGGCACGCACCGTTCGTGCAACCCGCTACCGGACAAGCAACGTCAGCCGTCAGGGGATGCAGCCCCGAATCCGGCGCAACCGCAAACCCCACCCCCACCGCACCGACCACGACGGCACCTACGACCGCAGCGGCCAGCAGCCTCTTTCTCGCCGACCTTTGCCCCCGCGACCGCTTAGCTTCTTTCGAACTCAAATTCACCGCGTACCCTTTCCTCTTCCTTTCCTTCCCAATCATGAACCACCCCTCAAAGGGGTGGTTTGCTCTGGGCCTATAAGGCCGAGGGGGGCCGGCAGCGTCTAAAGGCGCTGCCTCTCACTTCGTTCAAGC
>NZ_CDRVMA010000021.1:0-17745 GCF_977072315.1 Adlercreutzia sp. CNCM I-6215
TCGAGAACCACAGATCCAGCGCATCCTGCTTGGCCCTCTTGTCGTACATTCGAACTCCCTTCCGGACACCTGGGTGTCCAACTTGGAGTCCGCACCCCCCGAGACGCTCATAACCGTCGATCTCATCCAGAAACCGCGCTTTCCGTTTACCGAGTCTGGATGTCTGCCTCTTCCGCAGTCGTGCTTTTCGGGAGATCGGCCTCAAGCAGGTGTTGGAAGATCCCTCGAAGTAGGCTCTGGAAAGGTTTTGAATGTCGCTTACGTTTTCCTTAACTTGATTCTGCTTGCCGAGTGAGCGGGGTATATTCGTCCCAGACGGTAAGGAGGATGAGGCATGGGCACGTGGCTGAAAAGAATCGGACTGGGCGCTCTGGCACTCGTCGTTCTCTGCACCGTGGTGGTCTTCGCGGTTGATGCCCATGTGCGCTCTTCCGCCGGCCCGCGCATCGTGTCGGTTGACGAGGCGGCGGCGCTCGGCGACGTGGACTGCGTGCTGGTGTTCGGGTGCGGGGTGCATCCCGACGGACGCCCAAGCGACATGCTGGCGGATCGCGTCGCGTGCGGCGTCGCGCTGTACGAGAATGGCACGTCGCCGAAGCTGCTGATGAGCGGCGATCACGGACGTGCCGACTACGATGAGGTGAATGTCATGCGGAATGCGGCGGTGCAGGCGGGGCTTCCGGTGGACGACGTGTTCATGGACCATGCGGGCTTTTCCACCTACGAGAGCATGTACCGGGCGCGAGATGTGTTCGGGGCGAAGCGCATCGTGGTCGTTTCCCAAGAGTACCATCTGTACCGCGCGCTTTACGTGGCGGAACGCCTCGGGCTTGACGCCTACGGGGTGTCGGCCGACCTGCGCCCTTACGCCGGGCAGCAGGCCCGCGAGATACGAGAGGTGCTGGCCCGGAACAAGGATTTCCTCACAGCGATCGCGCAGCCGCTTCCGACGTTTCTGGGCGATCCCATATCGCTTTCCGGCAGCGCTGCGGCCACCGAGGGGTAGGGAAGAATGGCAGCGGCCTCTCCGCGGTGAAGCGAAAGCGCTGCCATTCTGTCCTGTGTGGGGCGCAGGTGTGCTTACTCCGCCAAATCCTCCACAAAGCCTACGCGGTAGTTGCGGAAGATGACTTCGCCCTGCTCTTGGGTGGCGTCTAGGTCGACATCGGCTTCTATGCGGAAGTCGCCGGCGTCTTCCTCGTCCAGGAATATCTGACGGACGTGCCAGGCGTGCGATTCCTGCTCGGGGCTCTCGTCGATCATCAGATAGGCGGCGGACCGCGCGTCGCCATCGAGGCGGATCTCGTTGTGCTCGGCGAAGTAGTCGTCCAACGCCGCATTCCACGCGCGCTCGCTCATGCCCCAGTCCTCGTCCAGGTTGCCCAGCTCGCGAGTGCGATCGAGTGCGGCCAGGCGCACGCGGGCGAAGAGTGCGTTGCGCACCATGACTTCCATGCCGTGGCGGTCGGCCACCACGGCATCGGCCGCCTGCGGGGGCGCGCCGGCCTCGGGCAGCTCGCCGGCGCTCTCCCACGCGTCCACCAGCGACGAGTCGGTGGTGCGCACCATGAAGCCGAGCCAGGCGATGATATCGCGCAGCCGATCGTCCAGCCGATCGGGCGGTAACGTGCGCACGAGCACGCGGAAGGCGTCGGACAGGTAGCGCAGAAGCGTCCCCTCCGACTTCGCGATGCCGTAGCGGCCGATGTAGGTCTTGAAATCGCTCGCCGTCTCCACCATGTCGCGCAGCACGCTCTTCGGCAACAGCTCGTAATCGCGGGCCCACGGCACGCCCTGGCAGTACAGCTCGAAGGCGCGGGCGAGCAGCTCTTCCAAGGGCTTGGGGTAGGTGATCTCGGCCAGCCGCTCCAAGCGCTCCTCGTATTCCACGCCGTCGGCCTTCATCTCGGCCATGGCCGCGTCGCGCGCTTTGCGCTCCTGAGCCCGCAGCACCTTGGCGGGGTTTTCCAGGGTGGCCTCCACGAGCGAGATGACGTCCAGGGCGTAGTCGGGGCTTTCCGGATCCAGCAAGTCGAGCGCCGCCAGCAGGAAGGGCGAAAGGGGCTGATCCAGGGCGAAATCCTCGGGCAGTTCCACGGTAAGCTCGTAGGACGGCCGACCTTCGGCGTCCTCGCCGCGCACCACCACGCCTGCTTCCAAAAGCGTGGCGAATATCTCGTCGGCCCGCGCGTTCAGCTTGATCTTCTCCTCGGGGGTTTGGGCCGAATCAGCGATGAGCGTATGCACGTTGGCCCAGGCGTCGCCTCCGCGCGACACCACGGACAGCACCATGGAATGGGTGATGCGCATGCGGGGCGTCAGCTTCTCCGGCGGCTTCTCGATGAGGTGCTCGAAGGTCTGCTTGTTCCAGCTGACGAAGCCCTCGGGCGGCTGCTTTTTCTTCACGCGACGCTGCTTTTTCGGGTCGTCGCCGGCCTTGAGCATCGCCTTGTGGTTCTCGATCTCATGCTCGGGGGCCAGCGCCACCACCATGCCCTCGGTGTCGAAGCCGGCCCGTCCCGCGCGGCCCACGATCTGGTGGAACTCGCGGGAGCGCAAACGGCGCATCTTGGTGCCGTCGAACTTGGTGAGCTGGGTGAGCACCACCGTGTGGATGGGCACGTTGATGCCCACGCCGAGCGTGTCGGTACCGCAGATGACCGGGAGCAGCCCCTGCTGGGCGAGGCGTTCCACGAGCAGGCGGTAGCGCGGCAGCATGCCCGCATGGTGCACGCCCACGCCGGCGGCGAGCAGCCGCTGCAGGATCTTGCCGAAGGGGGTCGTGAACTTCGTGCCCTTCATGGCCTGCTTGATTTCCTCGCGCTGGGCCTTGTCCGACACGCCGTAGCTGGCCAGCGCCCGGGCGTTCTTCAGCGCCTCGTCCTGGGAGAAGTGCACGATGTACATGGGTGCCTCGCCGGCGCGCAGACCCAGCTCCACGGTGGCTTCCAGGGTTTCGAAGGTGTAGTCGTAGGACAGCGGCACGGGGCGAGGCGCGTCGGTCACCAGGTCGACGGGCCGGCCGGTGCGCTCTTCCAGCGCGCTCGCGATGTCGCTCACGTCGCCGAGGGTGGCGCTCATCAGCAGGAACTGCGCATTCGGCAGCGTGAGCAGCGGCACCTGCCAGGCCCAGCCGCGATCGGGATCGGCGTAGAAGTGGAACTCGTCCATCACCACGCAGGCCACCTTCGACGCGGGCCCTTCGCGCAGGGCCTGGTTCGCGAGGATCTCCGCCGTGCAGCAGATGACCGGCGCCTCGGTGTTGATGGTGGAGTCCCCCGTGATCATGCCCACGTTCTCGCGGCCGAGGATGTCCACCATGTCGAAGAACTTCTCGGACACGAGCGCCTTGATGGGGGCGGTGTAGTAGGCAGTGCGCCCCGTGGCCACGGCCATGAAGCAGAGCCCCAAGGCCACCATGGACTTGCCAGAGCCCGTGGGCGTGCCCAGAATCACCGAGTCGCCCACGGCCAAGTCCATGAGCGCGTCCTCCTGGTGGGGCCACAGCTCCATGCCGCGGGCGTCCACCCATTCCAAGAATACCTCCAGCGCCTCGTCAGGCGTGAGCACGTCGCCCTCGCCGGTCTCGGCCCAGGGAAGGAGCCAACCCAGCGAGCCCGGCTCGAAGGGATCCACGGGGGCGATGGGGCTGTCGGCGTCGGCGCGGGCGGCGCGCTCGGCGGTTTTTGCGGCTTCGGCGGCGATGTCCTCGGGCGTCTCGTAGACGCCCTCTTCGGCAGCGGCGGAGTTCTTGGCGGTATCGGTCATGGGGTGTCCGTTCTGACGGCGCGATCGTTCGCCATCTATTATAAGTAAGACCCGCGCATCGAAGATGACGCATCGGCAGCGGTTCCCGTGGTGTAGTATAGGCGCTTACTGAAACAAGGAGCTGTTGGTGCGGAAGGCGGGTCGTGGGCAGGTTGGAGCCTTGCAGATCCGCCGTTCCGGAAGCGGCGTCCAGCGCGCAGGGATGCGCTTATGAGAGTTAGGGTGCAACGTGAAAAAGGGAAATGTGGCGGCGCTTCTGCCCATCGGGGTATTCCTCGTGCTGTATCTGGGGCTCGGCATTCTGTTCGAGTACGGCATGGGCATTTCCATGGGGTTCTACAACATCCCCATCGTGGTGATCTTTTTGGTGGCGCTTCTGGTGGCGTGCTTCCAGAATCGCAGCCTTTCCTTTGACGACAAGCTCGTCGTCATGGGCCGAGGCATCGGGGACAAGACCATCGTCACCATGATCCTCATCTTCATGGCGGCCGGCGTGTTCGTTGGCACCGTGGGACGTGATTCCGCCGAGTCGGTGGCCTACCTCATGCTGTCGGTCATTCCCGCCGAGTACTCCGTGGCCGTTCTGTTCGTGGTGAGCTGCTTCGTATCGCTTTCGATGGGCACGTCGGTGGGCACCATCACGCTCATCACGCCTATCGCCGTGGCGGTGGCGGCGGCCTCGGGGTTCAGCCTGCCGCTGTGTGTGGCCTCGGTCATGGGCGGTGCCATGTTCGGCGACAACCTGTCGTTCATCTCCGACACCACCATTGCCGCCTGCCAGGGACAAGGTTGCCAAATGAAGGACAAGTTCCGGGAGAACTTCAAGATCGCTTTGCCGGCGGCGCTGGTGACGCTGGTGATCATTCTGGTGCTGTCGCTGGGCACCGACATCTCCGGCACGGTGCAAAACGATTACAACCTGCTGGAGCTCATCCCGTACCTCATCGTTCTTGTGGGCGGCATTGTGGGCATCAACGTGTTCATCGTGCTTTTGCTCGGCATTCTGTCCGGCTCTATCATTGTGGTGGCCGAGGGCGCCGTGGCCGTCACCGATCTGCTCGGCAACATGGGCACCGGCGCCGCCGGCATGTTCGAGACGACTATGGTGGCGGTGCTCGTGAGTGCCATCTGCGCGCTCATTCGCGAGAACGGCGGCTTCGTGGCTCTGTTGAACGGCATCAAGCGCCTGTTCCGCAGCCGGAAGGGCGGCCAGCTCGGCATGGGGCTGCTCGTGGGCGCCATGGACATCGCCACCGCTAACAACACCGTGGCCATCGTGATGGCGAACCCCATCGCCCACGAGATGGCCGAGACGTACAACGTTTCAAGGCGCAAGACGGCCTCCATCCTGGACACGTTCTCCTGCGTGTTCCAGGGAGTCATCCCCTACGGCGCCCAGATGCTCGTGGCCATCTCGGCCTGCACGGAGCTGGGCTTTCAGGTGTCGGCTTTCCAGATCATGCCATTTCTGTTCTACCCGTTCTTCCTCCTGATAAGCTCGCTCGTGTTCATCTTCTTCGTGCCGGATGACCGCGGCTACGTGCCCGACCACGCCGCCTACCACTCTTCCAGCTCATAATAGCGTTTGAGAGTCACGCCCTCGGGGGTCACTTCGAAGTCGGCCTGCCAGAGCTCCACGCCGGCTTCCCGGCAGGCGTCCACCGTGGCGAGCACTTCCTCGTAGGTGGTGCCGTGGTAGAAGCGGAACCCGAAGTTGTCGTAGTAGAGGCAGTAGAGGATGGCGGCCCGCTCGTGGTCGGCCAGCGACGCGGCCAACTCGCGCAAATGGCGCAGGGAGCGCTCGGTGGAGCTGAAGGGCGCCTCGGGCAGCCGCGGCACGTAAGGCGGGATGTCCGTCTGCATCTGCACGAGCGGCGTCTTCACTTCCAAATACAAGTCGTCGTTCACGAGGAAATCGAGGCGCGAGTCGCCTAAAGGCACCTCACGGCGTACCGTGCGAACGGGGCCGGTTATGGCTGCGAATGCGCCCTCGCGTAGGAAGTGCTCCACGTAGCGGTTCGACGCGTTCTGGTTGATGCCGATCCAGCGCTTGTCGGGATCGTCCGGCTGCTGCAGCGAGAAGGCCTCCACCGTGAGCGGCATCTTGCGCTTGGGGTTGCGGGAGTCGGACACAAGGCACGGGCGCCCCGCCAAGTCCAGGCCGCCGATGCGCGATACCGCCGGGCAGTGGCAGCGCACGATGCCCGATGGCGCGCTGCCTTCGTCGGAGGTTCCGAAGTCGACGTCCATGATGAACCGGTTCGGCCGCGCGAGAATAATGCCCTCGCGCAGGGGCTCGGGGAACGGAAGAAAGACGTCTTGCTCTTTATCGCGTGATTCCATGGGCACCTTGCAAAAGTTTTAGAGATAATGGTCACAAAGTCGAGTTCTGGGTTTTTCTGAGCCCTAATATGGCGCTCGGCATCTTCGAATTAGTTGGATAACGTTAATTACGGTATTATTCAAGCGCTTAAACGCGGTGAATATTAGGGTAAATCTGTGCTCCAGAAACCCAGAACTCGACTTTGTGACCAAAAAGAGAAATGTTTTTTGCAGGCAGGAGGTTATGAGCTCCGTGCGTCGCGGTGGTGGGCTGCGGCGGCTAAGGCGTTGAACAGGCCGTGGTGGCGATCGAGGTATTCCGGATGCCATTGCACTCCCAGGAAAAAGGGCTTCGCAGGATCCTCCACCGCTTCCACCACCCGATCCTCGGAGCGGGCGGCGACAAGCAGGGCGGGGGCCACATGGTCGACGCCCTGGTGGTGCATGGAGTTCACCTCGAAATCCCCCGATGCGCTCACCACCGATTCCAGCAAGCTGCCCTTGGCGATGGTGACCTTGTGGGATATGCCGTAATAGGGCGGGTTCTGGCGATGCTGCTTTTCGGTGACGCCGCAGTTGTACAGGTCGCGGTAGAGGCTGCCGCCGAGAGCCACGTTCATGACCTGCATGCCGCGGCAAATGCCCAAGGTGGGCAGGCTGCGCTCATGGGCGAGGCGGGCGAGCTCCAGCTCGAAGCCGTCGCGATCCTCGCAGACGGCGAGCAAACCGTCCAGGCAGGGGATGGGCGGGCGTCCCGTGGCAGACAGCACGTCGCGGCCGTCCAGGGACTCCACCGTTTCCACGGCCGAGGTGCCATCCATGGCCTCTTCGAAGGTGCGGTCGGGTACGTAATGGCCGCAGAAGGGAACTTTTGCTCCTGTGGAGCGGCAGTGGGAGGAGGAGCCGCAGCCCATGGCCGCAAGATCATCGAGGCCCAGTGCATCGCGATTCTTGGCCGGGTCGGGCACGTAGTAGCGCGGATGCACGTCGCCGCCTCCGGTGATGAGCAGGCCGTCCACCAGCTCGATGACGTGGCGGGCGTGCTCTCGGTTTGCCTCGGCGCCCCCGGCGATGGGGGTGAGGAGAATGGGCACGGCCCCGGTAGCTGCCACGCGGTTGATATATTCCACATTCACACGCTGAAAGCCATCGGCCTCGTTCAGCGTTGTTGTAATTCCAATGATCACGGGATTGTTCCTTTTGTTGCTATCGCGGCGAGTTGGCAGCAGATACGCCATTGCCTCTTCGGAGCTGTCTTGTTGCAATAGAACATACCACCGACTGCGCCTGTGCACAATCCAAGATTACCCGCATGGCTTGGCTTGGGAAGGAGAGCGGTTGTCAGACGATCTTGGTGCTGGAAATGAGGGCTTTTTTCGAGTTGTTAGACTCTGCGTTGATTGGTTTGCGGTTCAAGCAGCGGAAGGCTAACAAAATCCAGGGAGGTATTATCGCAAAACGTGTATTCTGATTGCAGATGGGGACAGCTGGATTTATCTTGCCGTCGAGGATAGCTAACAAGTCGAAATTCTTGCACAATGTCGAGTGCAAGATTCGCCGGATTAGAGCAGTTGGTACGTGCGAAGTATCTTTGTCTGGAAAATGCTTCAAGAGCGAGGTGCTATGCGAGCATATCTTAGTGCTGAGGAAAACATGAAGAGAGGAGAGCGGCTATGCGAGCGGTAGTGCAATGCGTGAGCGAGGCGTCGGTGACGGTGGAGGGTCGCGTGGTCGGTGCCATTGGGAAGGGGTACGCCATTCTTCTGGGCGTGGGCCACGGCGACACCGAGGCCGAGGCGGAGCGGCTGTGGCGCAAGATCGCCAAGATGCGCGTTTTCGAAGACGCCCAGGGCAAGACGAACCTGAGCTTGGCCGATGTGGGTGGGGAAGTGCTCGTGGTGAGCCAGTTCACGCTGTACGCGAACTGCCGCAAGGGGAATCGTCCCTCGTTCACAGACGCGGCCGAGCCAGCTATCGCCCGGCGGCTGTACGAGCACTTTGCTGCGATGGCCCGAGCCGACGGCTTCACGGTGGCGACAGGCGAGTTCGGAGCCATGATGGACGTGGCGCTTGTGAACCACGGGCCGTTCACGGTGGTGCTTGACACCGACGCGCTTTAGCGGGGGGCGGCCCTCGCGAAGAGGAACAATCCCGCCAAAGAGGGACGGCCCCAGTAAAGAGGAGCCGCCCTGCGTCGCATGGGGCAATGGCACGTTGCGCGGCTAGTTTTCGTCCACCACCAAATCGACGAATTGGAAGGTGGTGCAGTCCACCAGGCCGCGATTGGTGAGGCGCAGTTCCGGCAGGCAGGCGAGCGGAATGAGCGCCATGGTCATGAAGGGGGAGGGCATGGTGCAGCCGATCTCGGCCCAGGTCTTTTCCAGATGATGCACCTTCTCGCTCATAGCGGGGGCGTCCAGGTCGTTCATGAGGCCGGCGATGGGCAGCTCCACGAGGCCGAGCACCTCGCCGTCGGCCACGACGACCATGCCGCCGCCCACCTCGGCGAGCGTATTGGCCGCCAGCGCCATGTCCGCATCGTTGGTGCCCACTACGAGCAGGTTGTGGGCGTCGTGGGCCACCGTGGAGGCCATGGCACCGCGCTTGATGCCGAAGCCCTTGGTGAACCCGACGCCGAAGGTGCCCGTCTCGTGGTGGCGCTCGAAGACGAAGGTCTTCAGCACGTCCTGGTCAAGATCGCTTTCCAGGGCGCCGTCCGTCACGGTGAGCGCGGCGCGAACCTCGCGGTCGGGCACCGATCCGGGCAGCACTTCGATGACGCGCACGCATACCGCGTCACCCTCGGCGGCGTCGGTGGGTGCTTCCACGCGGAACGTCTCGGGTGCGATGGCGCGCCCCAGGTGCATGGAGTGGGTCACCCACGCCGGGTATTCGAAAGGCGGAAGCGGGAAGGTGCACGCGCCGTTTTCGGCCACCACGTCGCCGTCGATGAGCACGCGGGTGACGTTCAAATCCTCCAGGTTGTCCAAAAACACGATGTCGGCGCACTTGCCCGGGGTGATGGAGCCCAGCTCGTTGTCCATGCGGAAGCAGGTGGCGGTGTTGATGGTCATCATCTGGATGGCGCGCACCGCGTCGATGCCGCATTCCACGGCCTTGCGCAGGATGTAGTCGAGGTGCCCGTTGGCCACGAGCGTGTGCGGGTGCGTGTCGTCGGAGATGAGGTTTGCGAAGCGCGTGTCGATGTCGGTCTCGGTGATGGCCGCCGCCAGGTTCGGCAGGTCGAGCCAGGCCGAGCCGTAGCGCAGCTGGGCGTACTGGCCGAGGCGCATCTTGGCCAGCGCGTCCTCGGCGCGGGTCGACTCGTGGCAGCAGCGCACGCCGCTGGCGACGTAGGCGTTCAGCCCCTGGTCGGTCTCGGGGATGGAGTAGTGGCCCGTGACCACCTTGTCGGCGGCGAGGGTGGCGGCCACTTCGCCGTGGGCGTGATCGGTGCCCGCCAGCACACCGGGGAAGTTCATCATCTCGCCGAGGCCCACCACGCCGTCCCAGGTCATGGAATCGGCGATCTCGGCGGCGCCCACGGCGGCGCCGGTGTCCTCGAAGCCGGGCACGGCCGGCACACAGGAAGGTGTGGTCACCATGGCCTTCAGCGGCGTGCGCGCAGCGTCCTCCATCATCACCTGCACCCCTTCAAGGCCGAGCACATTGCACACCTCGTGGGGATCCCAGTAAATGCCCACCGTGCCGTGGGGGATAACGGCCCGGGCGTACTCGCCGGCGCCGATCATGGAGGACTCCACGTGGATGTGCCCGTCCAGAAAGCCCGGGGCAATCACCTGGCCGATGGCGTCAATGACGCGGGTGTTCTCGCCGATGCAATGGGCGGCGCTTTGCCCCACATAGGCGATGCGACCCTCCGCGATGGCCACGTCGATGTCGTCTTGCACTTCGGCCGTGCACACGTTCACGAGCCGCGCGCCCGTGATCACGGTGTCGGCGGGTTGGCGTCCCTGGGCCACGGCGGCCAGGGTTTGCGTGCACTCCCAAAACGGTTTCTTGCAGAAATGGTTCAGCATGGGCGCCTCCTTCAGCGCTAGATGAATGGCCGGCGTGCGCGGGCGTCGGCGTAGGCGAGCGGCCAGATGAGCGGCCGAAATGCCTGTCTGCGGCCGCAGCCGGCCTGATGGCGCCAGTGTACGCCCGTCGTCTTCCGGGAAGGTGTCAATGGCCGAGAATGCAGAAGGGCTTCACGGAGTTCCCTTTCCTTGGAGTTAGCTCTAAATGCTTTAATGGGGGAAGCGGGGAATGAGAAGGTCGCGATAAGGCAAGATGATCGAAGAAGAACGTCGCGGCAGCATAGGGTTTGCGAAGAAGAGAGGACGTGCCATGGAGTATCGGAAATTGGGCCGCACGGGCCTGAAGGCGAGTGTTATCGGGTTCGGCGCCGAGTGGATCGGCAAGATGGAGCAGGCCGAGGTGAACGCCATGGCCGCCCGGGGCGCCGCGGCCGGCGTGAACATCGTGGACTGCTGGATGAGCGACCCGGCGGTGCGTTCGGCCCTCGGCGAGGCGCTTGAGCCGACGCGCGATCAGTGGATCATCCAGGGCCACATCGGCAGTACCTGGCAGGACGGCCAGTACGTGCGCACCCGCGAGCTGAACCACGTGCGCCCGGCCTTCGAGGACTTGCTGGCGCGCCTGCGCACCGACCACGTCGAACTGGGCATGATCCACTACGTGGACGCCTGCGACGAGTTCCGCGCCATCATGGACGGCCCCTTCATCGAATACGTGCGCGAACTTCTGGCTGCGGGCAAGATCGGGCACATCGGCCTTTCCACCCACAATCCCGAAGTGGCGCTGCTCGCCTGTGACGAGCCGGAGATCGAGGTCATCATGTTCTCGCTGAACCCGGCCTTCGACATGATGCCGGCTTCCGAGGATTTGGAAGATCTGTTCGGCGACTACGAGAACGTGGCCGGCGATGGCATCGAACCCGTGCGCGCTCGCCTGTACGCCCGGGCCGAGGAGAAGGATGTGGCCCTCACGGTGATGAAGGGCTACGCGGGCGGGCGCCTGCTTTCCGCCGACGCGTCGCCCTTCGGGGTGGCGCTCACGCCGGTGCAGTGCATCCACTACGCGCTCACGCGCCCCGCGGTGGCGAGCGTCATGGTGGGCGTGGAAACCGTGGAACAGTTGAAAGAGGCCTTGGCCTACGAGGGCGCCACCGCCGCCGAGCGCGACTACGCGAGCGTGCTGGCCGGGGCGCCCAAGCACGCCTACATGGGCCAGTGCACCTACTGCGGCCACTGCGCGCCGTGCACGGTGGGCATCAACATCGCACTTTCCAACAAGTTCGCCGACTTGGCCGAGATGGCGGGCGAGGTGCCCGCCTCGGTGGCGGCCCACTACAAGGCCATGGACGTCACGGCCGGCGCCTGCATCGCCTGCGGCGACTGCGAGCCCCGCTGCCCCTTCGACGTGCCGATCATCGAGCGCATGGAAAAGACGGAGGAGCTCTTCGGCTGCTAAACGAGCCGGCGAACTTCGGAGTCTTCAGCATTCGGGCGGGCTAATGCCACTTCGACGCAGAAATGGCCGATGGAAGGTGCCAGTTCAGGGCCGAAATGGTTGAAAATGCCAGTTCAACCTTGAAATGGCCGGCGTTGGGAAGGCGCGTCGCGCCATTTCTGCCCTCAACTGGCATCTGCCGGCGGATTTTCGAAATCGCGCTCGGCGCAGAGGCCCTTCAACGTATCCAAAAAAGCTTGGGCTTGGCGGGTGGGGAGGGTCTTGCGCCAGACGAGGCCCTGGGTGGATTCCAGGGTGGGGGACAGCGGTACGAAAGCCAAGTCGTTCAGCTCGTTGGCCTCGAACAGGCCGCGATAGGTGAACGCGCTGCCGATGCCCTGCCGCACGAGGAACTTGGCGTTCAGTGGCAGGTTGTAGGTGGCGCGCACGTCCATCTCGTCGGCCAAGTCTCCCAGCCATTGGCCGAGCACGCCCACCTTCACGCCTTGGCGCGAGCTGATGAGCGGCTGGTCCAGCAGGTCCTCGGGCATGACGGCCGCCTTTGCTGCCAGGGGGTTGTCGCGGCGGACAAGGAGACCCCACGTGTCGGTGTGGGGTAGGCGCAAGGTGTGCATGTCCACATGGCTGCGCAGCTCGCATTCCAGAAGGAAGTCGTAGAAGCCGCGGACGAAGTTGTCCATGAGGTCGGCCGAGGTGCCGCTGTACAGCTCGAAGGTGATGCCGGGGTAGGCGGCGCTCGTGCGCTTCATGGCCTCGGCGACAAGCTCCATGGCCTGGGTCTCGCCGGCGGCGATGTGCACCTTACCGGCGATGGAATGGGTGGGAAGGGCGATCTCCTCCTCGGCCTTGTCAGCCAAAGCGAGGATGGACTCGGCGTAGCGGCGCAGGATGACGCCCTGCTCGGTGAGCTCGATGCCTTTGCGGTTGCGCTGATACAGAAGGTGCCCCAGCTCGTCTTCCAAAGCGGCCAGCTGGCGCGAGAGCGTCGGCTGGGTGACGTGCAATGACTTGGCCGCCGCGGTGATGGAGCCCTCGCGGACGACGGTGACGAAATAGCGGAGCGTTCTCAGTTCCATGGTTCCCCCTTCGATTCCCCGGCGTGCTCGGCTGCCGCGCTGTCCGCGTCTATTACGCCAGGCGAGATTGGGTCTGGCACATCCTGCATGCCTTTCAAGCATTTACAAGATTACAATATAAGCATTACCTATGGAAGGGGTGCCCTCCGTATGATTCGAGCTGTCAGAGAAGACACGAGAAGAGGAGGGTGATGTTCATGGCTCTATTGGACAAGGGCATGAAGCGTCGCGATTTCTTGAAGGCGTCCGCCGCCACGGCGGCGGTCGGGCTTGCGGGCTGCGCGCCGAGCACGGCCACCGACATGGCCGAGACCGGCGGGAGTGCCGGCGCGACGACCCATAAGGTGGCCAGCGACGCCGCCATCATCGAGGGCAAGGGCGAGTGGATGCCTATCCATTGCCACCAGAACTGCAACCAGATGTGCCTGAACATGGGGTACGTGGTGGACGGCGTCGTGGTGCGCCAGAAGACCGACGACTCCCATGCGGACAGTTTCGACTGCCCCCAGCAGCGCGGCTGCCTGCGCGGGCGCTCCCTGCGCCAGCAGGTGTACAACGCCGACCGCATCAAGTACCCCATGAAGCGCAAGAGCTGGCAGCCCGGCGGCGGCGAGGCCGCCCACGGCGAGCTGCGCGGCAAGGACGAATGGGAGCGCATCAGCTGGGACGAGGCGCTGACCTACGTGACCGACGAGCTGAAGCGCGTCTACGCGCAGTACGGCCAGGACGCCGTCATCTGCAACGGCTGGCGCTGGGCCCCCGGCTCCGCCATGTTCCCGGTCATTGGCGGCGCGGTGTACAACACCGAGTGCGAGTCCTTCGGCTGCTGGGCCTTCCAAACGGAAGCGCTGGGCATGTACTCCCACGGCGATCATCCCGACCTCATGATGGCGCCGGACAAGTACGACCTGCCCAACGCCGACACCATCGTGCTGTACGGCTGCAATCCGGCCTGGTCGCAGCACTCCTCCATGTACTGGCTGAAGAACGCCCAGAAGGCCGGGGTCAACTTCGTGTTCGTCGGCCCCGACTACAACGCCACCGCCGCCGCCATGGACGCCCGCTGGATCCGCGTGCGCCCCGGCACCGATACGGCCTTCCTGCTGGCAGTGGCCTACGAGATGGTGCGGCTCGACGAGGAGCGCGGCGACATCATCGATTGGGACTTCGTGAACGAGCGCACCGTGGGCTTCACGCCGGAGACCATGCCCGCCGATGCCACCACCGACGAGAACTTCCGCGACTATCTGCTGGGCGCCTACGACAACACGCCAAAGACGCCGGAATGGGCGACGGAGATCTGCGGCACGCCGGTCGAGGACATCACTTGGTACGCCGAGATGGCCGGCAAGAACAACGCCGTCATGTTCCTGCACAGCTACGCCGCGTCCCGCTACCTGGGCGCCGAGAACCTCTCCCAGGCCTTCATGACGGTGTCGGCTTTAGGCGGGCACTTCGGCAAGAGCGGCCACGGTTCGGCGGCCATCTACACCTGGGACGCGGGCGACTCGGGCTATCGGCTCATCCAGCACGTCGGCGGCGACTACGGCTACGTGGACAACCTGGTGGGCAGCCCCGCCGCCACGGGCCCCAACCGCAATATCGAGGGCAATTCCTGGTGGAGCTCGCTGGCCGACGGCAAGTATCTGTCCTCCTCGGAAGGCCCCTACGACCTCGGCTCCAGCGACGTGGTGGGCGATCCGACGAAGCTGCGCGCCAACACGCCGATCTACCATGAGGCCCGCGAGATGCCGGTGAACCCGCGCATTCTCGTGCAGACGAACTCGAACTTCATGCAGACGCGCGGCAACCTGCCCACGGCCATCAAGGTCATGCGCGCCGCCGACACCTGCGTGTCCTTCGAGATCAAGTTCTCGCTCACGGCCCAGTTCGCCGACATTATCCTGCCGGTGTGCACCCACTGGGAGGGCAACGACGACGAGAGTTGGGGCGAGCTGTCCTGGCCGAGCCCCTTCGGCGACGGCAACGGCCAGAAGCAGCGCAAGGACGCCCTGCTCGCTTGGAAACCCCTGGTGAAGCCGATGTACGAGGCCCGCGAGGAGAAGCGCGTCTTCCGCGAGATCGTCGAGCGCATGGGGTACAACCCGGATGACGCCTACCCGAAGAGCAACTACGATCAGTGGCTCGGCTACTTCCTCGGCATGCGCGTGCTGAATGAGGACGCCACGAAGTGGGAGCCAGTCATCACCTGGACCGAGGCCGACAACGAGAAGTACCACGCGAGCTACCCGGCCCAAGAGGGCAAGGTCGCCTTCGACCAGTTCATGGCCGACGGAAGCTACGTGGTGGAGCGCTCGGAGGGCGATCCGCGCAACTACGTGGGCTACCGTGATGACAAGCTGGGCATTGGCGAAGACGGCGAGTCGGTCGTCGTGGCCGACACCGCCTGGCCGCGCCCGTCGGTGTCCGGCAAGCTGGAGATCTACTGCCAGTACAAGGCCGACAATGTGAACCGCATCGGGCTTAACGACGAACCCATCAAGCCCTACGCGAACTACTTCGTGCCGCGCCGCGGCTACCAGGAGACATTCGCCAACTGGGAGGCCAAGGAAAAGGGCGCCTACCCGCTGCAGGCCTACACGCCGCACTACATGCGCCGCGCCCACACCTGCTACGACAACATGACCTGGACCCAGGAGGCCTTCCGCAACCCGGTGTTCATGAGCGTGGAAGACGCCGAGGCCCGTGGCATCAAAGCCGGCGACACGGTGCGCTGTTTCAACGATTTCGGCAGCATGCTGAGAATCGCCCAGCCCATGCAGGGCTACATGCCCGGCGTGGTGGGCATTCCCCACGGTGTGCACTCGGTGTTCGACGAGTCCGACCCCGAGAACATCATCGACCGCGGCGGGAGCGAGCAGATGCTCTCCGACGGCCTGCAGTCGAACTACTTCCCCCAGGTGGACGGGTACAACAGCCTGCTCATCGAGATTGAGAAGTACGACGGCGAGCCGTTGGTGGAAGACTTCGAGCGCGGGCCGTTTCTGGCCGCGGGTATAGACGACGAGGGCACGGCCGCCTATGTGGTGCCCGGTGCCGACAACGGACAGGAGGCTTAAATCATGAGCTTGGGATTTTACGTTGACCTGGCCAGCTGCATCGGCTGCAAGACCTGCCAGGTGGCCTGCAAGGACCGTCGCGACATCCAGGTGGCGGGCCCCCGCCTGCGCCGGGTGGACACCTTCGAATGCGGGACGTACCCGGAGGTGGCGATGTTCCACCTGAACATCTCCTGCAACCATTGCGAAAGCCCCGCCTGCGTGGCGAATTGCCCCACGGGCGCCATGTACAAGGACGACGACGGCACCGTGCAGCACGATGACGAGGCCTGCATCGGCTGCCAGACCTGCGTGAACTCGTGCCCCTACGGTGCCCCGCAGTTCATCGAGGAGGACAAGATCGTCCAGAAGTGCGACACCTGCCGGGCGCTGCGCGAGGCGGGGCACGAGCCGGTGTGCGTGGAGGCGTGCCCCATGCGCGCCATCGAGTTTGGCGAAATGGACGATTTGCGCGCCGTCCATCCCGATGCGGTGAGCGAGCTGCCCTGCACGGAGCCGGCCGCCACGACGACCCCCAACATCCTCATCGGCGCCAGCCGCGGGGCCCTGCTCGAGGACTTCAACCCGGTCGTTCTGTAAACGCGAATGCTGCTGGGGCGATCGGTGCGGCCGCCCCTTTTGCTAGAGGAGGGAGCCATCATGACCGATGTCGTCAACATGCGTCGCGAGTCCATCGACCTGGAGGCGCTGCTTCTGTCGCGCGCCTACCTGTACACGCTGTTCCACAAGCTGTTCGGCGGTACGCCGGATGCGGCCATGGTGGCATGCGTGCTGTCGGAGACCACGCGTGACGTGGCGGAGGAGTACGCCGGCGACGACCCCTCCATGAAGGGCCTCGGGCGCTTTTTGGAGAACCTCGGCGAGTGCGTCGATGGCGCGGTGCTGACCGAGCAGGCCCGCGACGAGTACACGCGCCTGTTCATCGGTCCGGGTGAAGTGCCCTGCCAGCCGATGGAATCGCCCTACCGCACGAAGGACGCCGCCGTCTTCCAGGAGAACACTCTGGCCGTGCGCGCCATCTTTCGCGAGCGCGGGCTTCAACTTACGCGCCTCATGCGCATCCCCGATGACCATATCGCCACCATGTGCGGCTTTATGGCCCATGAGGCCGAGCGCTCCCTGGCGGAGCTGCGCGCGGGGAACGTGGGCGATCTGGCCGCGTCCCTGCGCGATGAGGAGGCCTTCGTGCGCGACCATATGCTCACCTGGGTGGACGATTTCGCCCGCTGCGCGCGCCGCTCGAAGACGGCGGTGCTCTACCCGCAGATGATCGAGGCGCTGGCTGCCTTCGTTCGCAACGATGCCGTGCTGCTCTCCGAGGCCGCCTGCTGGGCCGAGGAGGCGCGCGATGCCTGCGGCGAGACGATCCCCGGGGGTCTCGGCGCCCTTCCGGGCAGCCCCGAGGCCGCCGCCTTCGCCGAGGTATCCGATGCCCTGGCGGCCCTTGCCCGCCTGCGCCCCTTCGGCATCGAAGACCACGAGCTGGTGAGTATATCGGTCTAAAGAGCAGCCTCGTCGCTACAGCCAAAGCCCCGTGTTCCCCATCAGGTAGAGAGGGACGTTGGTGAGCCAGTCTTGCTCGCGGTAGTCGGAAAGCGAGAAGCGCCGGGCCTGAACTTCCGGGTACTTTTCCTTGAAGCTGCGCAGGCTCTTGGCGCGCAGGTTCTCCTCGGCTTTTACCTCGATGGCGTAGACGGCACCGGCCGACTGCACGAGGAAGTCCACTTCTCCCCGGGAGTTCTCGGCGGACCAGTAATAGGGGACAAGCCCACAGCTTGCTATAAGCTCTTGGCACGCGTACTGCTCGGTGAGCGCCCCTTTGAATTCCTCGAAAAGGGCTCCTCGTCCGTCTTTTCTGCGACTATACAAAAACAAGGACGTAAAAGTGTGAAAATCAGCAAAAAGGGGGTGCGGACAAAAAGTTGGACACTCCGGTGTCCGGATTGGAGTCCGCATGTACCCGTTGGAGACCAGGGAGCTCGCCGTGGAGGCCGTCGCGGCGG
>NZ_CDRVMA010000022.1:0-12644 GCF_977072315.1 Adlercreutzia sp. CNCM I-6215
TGAACGAAGTGAGAGGCAGCGCCTTTAGACGCTGCCGGCCCCCCTCGGCCTTATAGGCCCAGAGCAAACCACCCCTTTGAGGGGTGGTTCATGATTGGGCACGATCTTATTGGAGACGCCTTTTCTCCTTTAGCTGCCGTCGCGCGGGCGCTATTCGGCAGAGGCAGCGCGTCGGTCGTTTTCAAGAGCAAGGTGCGGCAGGATGATGATTGGCTAAGAGGAAGATAAGCGCTGACCTAGGAGGATCGTCTTTTTTGGAGACCTTCCAACAACCCTTACCTATTGATGTTGGCGTGAGCTTGTCAGGAAGAGAAAACGACTATACTGTTTGCATGAAAAATAAACAAGGCACAATAGTTGCTCCCTCGAATTTGAATATTCTTCCCCATGAGATGGCGACCGCGCGTGCTCTGGCCGATGTCGGGATGGATGTGGAGTTCGTGTCACGCACGCAGGGGAACAGGGCAAAGTCGGCGGATTTTATCGCCGACGGTGTTCTCTGGGAGGTGAAGTCGCCTACCTCGGCAAACCTTCGCGTTGTCCAGAAGCACCTGCGCGCCGCACTGCACCAGTCTCGGGACGTCATCTTCGATTGTCGGCGCATGAAAGGCGCTCGCGAGGAGGCGGTGCTCAAGGAGGTGAGGAAGTGGGCCGGATCCTTGGCCTCTGTAAGAAGGCTGTTGTTTGTGGACCGCTCCGGAGGGGTTCTCAGGATTAAATAGCCGTGTTAAAATAACTTGCAGCAAAGCGCCCGATTGGTGAGTATTTCACATATATCCGGCGCTTTCCTTACGCCCAAAGGAGATCCGAGCCGCTCAAACAAGTACACCGGAAGCTTGTGTAGTGCAAGGTCGTTTTACTAAACCAAGGGAAGCAGCAAAAAAACGCCCGAGGAAGGTAAACTGCGTACCGTTCGGGCGTTTGCTGGCGCAATCATACCACAGATTCGAAGAATGGTTGTGATGCCTCCGTGTCGGCCGACGAACAGGAGGCGCCTTATCCCCTTGATGGTCTTCGCGCACCTTCTCAGCTCCCTCTCGATTGCGGCGCCCGGGACTTTTCTCATGCGCCTAGAGTCGAGGACGACGCAGGGCGATTGGTTGCGGGCGCGCTTCACGTTCCCCTCGATGGCCTTGAGCGAATCCGACCTCGGCGACTTCATCTCCCAGGTGTCGCCGTCCATGAGGATGTCGGCTACTCGCTCGCCCTGCTTGCCCGGCCGATCCACGAACACTATGTCGTAGCCAGCGAGGGCTAGGGCCTTGGCCGTTTCCATCTCGTGCGGCCATATGTTGGATTCAGCTCCGAATGTTATGTTCCCTGTGCAACGTTTCATACGTTAAGATTGTAGCAGCAAGATAGAAATACGTAGCTGTGAAATGATCCGTCTTCATTAATGCAAAAAGGCTTCGTCTTGTAGGTTCCTCAAATGCCATGCCGACATGGCGTTCCCCGACGAGGTGGCCGCCCTGGACGAGCGGGCGCGCTCCGCGTTCCGCTGGGTGATGCGATCCCGCAAGTTCGACCGCAACGGCGACGACTGGGAGGGCGAGGTCGTCCCCGCCCACGATCCGGGGCCGAGCCGCGCCCGTTCGCGTCCCGCGAGGACCTGGTCGCCCTGCTGGTGGCGTAGGGGCGACCCGCCGGCAAGACATAGCTAACGACCTGAGGGGGTCGGTGCTTCGACGGACTAGGATCTTGTCTCTCGTGAGGCTGCGGCCCAAGTGCGGTTTTGGGGCGCTTTCCAGACGTTTTGCGACTCCGTCGCGGTCGGCGCGGGGAACGGATCGGGGCATTCCCGCGTCATTTCCGCGGTCGTGCTCTGCTAGGGTAGCCGGAAGAAGGGCGGCCTGCAATTCCGGAGGGGATGACGGATCCCGCTTACTTATAGCGGCGAGGGAGGATTCTATGGGCAAAGAAGAAAAGTTGAGCGCGCTTGCTGCGGGCCGCGATCTCTACGACTCTATTCGGTCGATTCTCCTGGATTCGCGCGCCCGTGCCCATGCGGCCGTCAACTCCGCCATGGTGCTTGCCTACTGGCAGATCGGGCGTGCGATTGTCGAGGATGAGCAAGAGGGGCAGAAGCGCGGCGCTTACGGGAAGGGAGTGCTGAAGGGCGTGTCGGAACGGCTTACCGCTGAGTTTGGAAAGGGCTATAGCGTGCGCAACCTTCAGCAAATGAAGAGGTTCTACGACCTGTTTCCAAATGCGAACGCATTGCGTTCGCATTTGACGTGGACGCATTACCGAGCCCTCCTTCGCGTTGAAAATTCCGAGGCTCGTGAATGGTACATCGAGGAAGCTCTGAGGAACCATTGGTCAAGCCGTCAGCTCGAGCGTCAAATCTCAACTTTGTACTACGAGCGGCTTTTGGCGAGCTCAGAAAAGGAATCGGTCGTTGCCGAGGCGGCCAACAGGCTTGCGGCAATGAAACCCGAGCAGTTCATCAAAGACCCCTATGTCCTCGAGTTCATTGATCTCAAGGACTATCCGGCCCTTCATGAGTCAGGGCTGGAACAGGCGCTCATCGACCACCTTCAGCAGTTTCTTCTCGAATTGGGCCGGGGCTTTTGTTTTGTTGCCCGACAGAAGCTGATGCGCTACGATGACGAGGACTTCTATGTCGACCTGGTATTTTATCACAGCGTCTTAAAGTGCTACGTGCTCATCGACCTGAAGGTGGGAAAGCTCACCCATGGGGATGTTGGTCAAATGGACAGCTATATTCGCATGTTCGATGATCTTATGCGGCGCCCAGACGACAATCCCACGATTGGCCTTATTCTGTGTTCGGAGAAAAACGAAGCCATCGCGAAGTACTCGACTCTCGCCGATGGTCGGCAGATGTTTGCATCTCGTTACCAGTTTGAGCTTCCCAGCGTGGAGGAGTTGGAAAGTTGTATCATGGAGAAACGTCGAGGCCTTGAGGATATCGTCGGGGTCGTTTCGGACGTAGGCCCAAGGGAGTCGCTCGCGGCTAGCACGAGGCACCCGACCGCTGCGCCTCCCACATCGTCTTAACTTCCAGCTTCCCCTTCCCCCTCTGGGCCGTCACCAGGTAGACGGTGTTTTCGATTTCCTTTCCAAAGAGGGGTTTTTTGTTGCCCAGCTTGTCCTTGTTCGCGTGCTCGCATGCGTCGAACTCATTGAGAACTTTCGGGATGAGCGCGAAGTCGCTCGGGGCGATGGACTGCTGGCCGCCATGCTGGCGGCGTGGGGGCGCTAGACCCAGGACATAGCCAACGATCCGAGGCAGCCGATGCCCAGGCAGCCGGCCCCCTCTCTCGTATGACTGCGGCTTACGTGCGGTTCTGGGGCGTCTTCCGGGCGTTTTGCGACTCCGTCGGGGTCGGCGCGGGGAACGGATCGGGACATTCCCGCGTCATTTCTGCGGTCGTGATCGAGTAGGGTGGGTTCTTCTAACAATGGATTGCAAAAAGGAGAGCCCTATGAAAGACGGCATGCTCGAGTTTAGCGACTGGCCTATGTTCGATCTTTTGATGACGGATAAAGAGCTGTGCCGCGAAGTGATTGAAATTATCCTAGACGAGTCAATAGCAGATATCGAGTATATCGTCACCGAAGACGACGTTCGCCCAACACTCACCAATCACGGCGTGCGTCTCGATGCCTTCGTGAAGACGAAAAACGAGATCTACGATATTGAGATGCAGACAACCAAGCGAGAAGACCTCGGACGGAGAATGCGGTACTACAAGGGAGCGTTGGATACGCTGACTCTGCGGAAGGGAGAAGGTTACGAAGAGCTACCTCCTTGTATCATTATTTTCATCTGCATGCACGATCCGTTCGATGAAGGACTTCCTGTGTATACGCTCGATGTGAACTGCTTGGAGAAACCCAGTGCGCGCATCGGTCATGGCTTTCTTTGGAAAGCCCTATCCGCCCCTGCTTGGGGCAAGCTCCCCGAGGGGCGCTTGCGGAACCTGCTACACTATGTTTGGACGGGGGAAGCCGGGGAAGATCCGCTTATGGGCCAGCTTGCCGTTGCGGTGAAAAAGGCCAACAAAAACGAGAATTGGCGGAAGGAGAAGATGGCGTTGCTGACGTTTGAGGAAGACATGGAAATTCAAAGGCGCATTGCTGAGAAAAAGGGACAAGAGCGCGGTCAGATAATCGGCCTCCAGATGGGGCTTGAACAGGGCCTGGCCGAGGGACTTGAGCAGGGCCTGGCGGAGGGCCGAGAGCAAGGCCTGGCCGAGGGCCGGGAGCAGGGCCTGGCCGAGGGCCGGGAGCAGGGCCTGGCCGAGGGCCGAGAGCAGGGCCTGGCAGAGGGCCGCGCGGAAGCGGCTAGCGAGGTTGCTTCGCTGATGGCGTTGCTTTTGGGCGCCGAACGGCTCGACGACGCTCGACGTGCAGCTGTGGATGAGAGCTACCGGGATGAGCTGATGCGTGAGTTTGGCGTCTCCCAGGCCGAATAATGCGGTTGACGAGCTGATAATTCTGTCAATATTTGGTAAACTTGGATCATCTTTAGCGAGATGTTGAAATGGGAAGGAAGCGGGTGATGATCGTGGGAGACATCACGCGGTTTACCAATAAAGGAATGGGTTTGGCGATGCGGGTTTTGGCTGACGGCTTGGCCGCATTGCTCGCTCTGACATTTTTGAATCTGACGGTGCTTCCCGGCACTGCCCTGGCAGAAGAGGCCGACGGCGTCGATGCGGCTACTGAGCACCTTGTTCTGCCTGCACCCGAGGAGCCCGAGGCGGGATCGAACGTCTTCGTGTACCTGCATTTAAGTGGGCCGGCTCTGGATACGGCGAAGGCGGCCGGGTTGGAGGTTAACCGGGAGGGCTGGTTCACGGTAGGCGTCATTGCATTGGAAGGCATTGCGAAACCGAGTGAAAAGCCCTTGAATTACGAGGTTGACCAACCTGAGCTTGAAGCTATGCAAAGTCAGATAGACACGGCTTTGCGGTCGATCAACTATTACCCTGGTGCCCAAGCACTGAGCCTGAGTGCTGCGAAGTGGACTTCCCTTAAGGTGTGCTCCGGAGCGACTGATTATGCAGCGGCAGGGCATACGTGGCACCTCGACGGAGAACTGTGCGATCAGCTGGTGAATTTCGATGTCCGCTACATTGACGCCGAGGGCAATGCACTTGCTGTGGGCGATGTAGATGATCAGGGCAACAAGACCGACACGCGCACCATTTTGGCTGCCGTTGGGTCGGAGATAGCTGCGGACGACCAAATCATCGACATCGAAGGCTACGAATATTCGAAAGATCTAACTACAGAGAAGAACGGCGGCGAGTCCGTTACGGTAGCGGCTGAACCTCTCGCGCGATCCTCCGTTTCCGGCATGACCTTGGTCTACGAAAAGAAAGCCGAAGAGCCGGTCAGGCCCGAAAACCCTGGAGATAACGATCCTACCGACAAGCCCGTCGTTCCCGATGATGATGGTAACGGGTCGGTCGACAACAACGGTGGCGTGAAGCCGCAGGCACCTTCCGATAACGAAACCCCGAAGGTACCAAGCATCAAGGTTCCCGCGCCGTCCACACCTCAGCAGTCGCAGAGCAATGCCCAGAACAACGATAACGCTGCTGGTGCCAACGGCGGCGGGTTCAACGCGGGCGAGCGCACGACCGTGTCCGAGCCCGCGCCCCAGGCCGGCACTGCGAAGGTCGTGCTTGCTGAAACGGCTCCCGCCGAGCAGCCTGCAGCCGAGACGGTTTCCATCGACGATGACGCAACACCGATGGTTGCTCGGGTCGGCGGCGCCGAAGCTATCGCCGAAGAGGACGTTCCCATGGGGGCTTTCGATGCTCCGGTTGATCCGGCTCCTTGGGTCGCGGGTCTGGGGGCTATTGGAACGGCACTGTGGGGCGTTGTCGCCGTGCGCCGGCGCCTCGTGATGGCGCAGCAGCTGGCCACATTCGAAAGCCAGGTGCTGGGCAATAGTGCTGTCGAGGCTGATGCCGTCGCCGTTCCAAATGCCGGGCATCAAGCGCTTTAGCCTTGCTTTAAAGGGAAAGCTTCTGAAGGGCGGCCGCGCCCCCAGGGTTTGGCGTTTCAGCTAGAGGGCAAGCGCTTGCGCCAGCGCCCACAGTGCTAGAAGATGCCCAGGGTAGTACCCATAGAAGAACCATTTCAACGGTCGGCCTCGCTGGCCGTTGTAGTTCAGCATGAGCGCTGTTGCCAACCCGAACCCAACGGTGTAATAGCCGAGCACGCCCAGGCTCAGCGGTACAGGATCGCTGATCGCCCATGAAAGAGCCGGCAGTCCTAGGCCCAAAAAAGGTACGAGCATCGCGAGCGCTACCCCGCGTGGCCGATCGTGAAAATGCCAGAAAAGCAGAATCATAAGCGGCCCGATAATGCCCCAGTCGCAAAAGGAACTGACGGCCAGCCCTCCAAGGAGGCCCAGCGCGCACAGGGCGAGATTCTGCCGCTGGTGGTCGACAAGCCACAGCATCCCGAGCCCGATAAGCAGCGTAATAAGCACGTTGCCCGTCGCTCCGAACAGCAGCGAATAGGGAATTTGCGAGACAACTGCGAACACGGCGAGTCGCTCTGCATAACGTCGCACGCTGGAGGTGTGTCGATACCCTTCGCACAGCAGATACGCCATAATGGGGAAGGTGAGGCCGCCCAAAGAATACAAAGCGACCATGGCGCCCTCTGGCAGCTCGCTGCCGAACACGTTGGCAATATGGTTGCACGTCATGCCCACGATAGCTGCCACCTTCAACGCAAAGGCGGTAACGGAGGGCATAGGCTTCATGGGGATCCTTTCGCGAGGCCGGCTGAAAGGTGCCGGCGCAGTCAAAGAGGCGCACCTATTATAATGATGCGCCATGGGAAATACCAAAATCATACCGCGTGGCTTTGGGCCTGCGCTCGTCTTGGTGCTGCTCGCCGGCGTCGTGGGCGGCCTTGGTCAGTGGTGGGCCGACGGAGGTTCGCAAGCAGTGCAGCTGGCGCGCTGTGGTGCGTTGCTTGCCGAGGCTTGGGAGGCGGCGGCGGTGGAAGAGGTGCTTTTCCGCGGCGTGTTGTTGTGGGCATGCCTGTCTTGGGCGCGTCGCCGGAATGAAGCATACCCAAGAAGAGCATTGCGCGCCCATCGGTTCGCCGGCTTACGCGCTGTCGTTGATCCCGTCGGTTTCGCGGTAATGACGAGTTCCCTCATATTCGGATTGGCCCACCTGTTCCCTGAAGGATCGCTGATGGCGCCAGGAGCCGACATTGGTGTTGCTGCGATCCAGGGCGTTTTCAAGGTGACGCAGTCGACGTTGTTCGGGGCTGTCATGGCGCTGCTCGTCGTTCGTAGCCCCTACGGCTCGCGTCCTCTCCCGCAGCGGGCGCTTTCCCTGGTGGCACCCGTAATCGCTCACGGCCTTTTCGATCTGTTGTTCTGGGGCCCTCTTCTGCTGACAGGCGGCGTGCTGCCTTCTACCTATCTCACGGGCAACGCGGCCGATCTCGTACCTTTGGTGATCACAACGGTTCTGCTGGCATGGGCCGTAAAATCATGTTAGGCTTTGCCCATGAACAGAACTGAAGCCCTGCATATACTCGGTCTGGAAGACGACGCCACAGCCGATGACATCAAAATTGCCTACCGCGAAACGGTGCAGATTCTGCACCCGGACAAGTTCGCGGGCAACGAGAAGCTGCAAAGCCGCGCCACGGAGCAGTTCAAACGCCTGCAGGAGGCTTACGACCTGCTGTCTTCGGGCGCCAGCGGCGGCCGCGGCGGCCGCGGCGCGCGCTCCGGCAGCTCGTCCGGCGCATCCTCCTCATCCGGCGCCGCGCGTGCCTGGACCGAGGTCGAAGATGGCGTGGAAGTGGAATACCTCACCGAGGCCGAGATCAAGGCGCGCCTCGCTGGCATCGCCGCCGCCCGCGCCCAGCTGGTGGCCCAGCGCGATACCGTCTCCGATGAGCGCCGCAACGGCCTGGCCATGGCGGCCATTGGCGCGGTGGCCACGCTGCTCACCATCCGGCGGCCTTTCGGCATCCTCGGCATGATCGCCGCCGTCGCCGGCACCGCCACCGTGTGGGGCATCATCCAGTTTCTCGGTGCCCAGCGCAATCTCAACACGTTGAACGAGCACTTGGCGAAGCTCACCGAGGAACGCAAGGAGTACGAGGCGCTCCTCGAGGAGTAGTTGCTCCCGCCGCCTCGTCCGGCCGTGCGCATCGTACCCCTTCTGCCGCGTCCGTTTGTCGTCCCGGTGCCGTCTGCGGCCGCACGCCGCCATCATCCCCGCAAAGCGCTATAATTTCTGCGCCCAAAAACGAACCGAAAGAAGATTCATGAAGCAAGAGAACATCCGCAACGTCGCTATCATCGCCCACGTCGACCACGGCAAGACCACCCTCGTAGACCGTCTTCTGTGGGCCTCCCACGTTTTCCGCGAGAACCAGCAGGTGGAAGAGCGCGTCCTCGACTCCAACGATCAGGAGCGCGAGCGCGGCATCACCATCCTTTCCAAGAACATCTCCATCACCTACAAGGACGTGAAGATCAACGTCATCGACACGCCGGGCCATGCCGATTTCGGCGGCGAGGTTGAGCGCGTGCTCAACATGGCCGACGGCGCCCTGCTCATCGTGGACGCCTACGAGGGCCCTAAGCCCCAGACCCGCTTCGTGCTGTCCCACGCGCTCGAGCGCGGCCTGCGCATTGTAGTGGTCGTGAACAAGATCGACCGCCCCAACGCCGATCCGGAGGGTGCCGTGGACAAGGTCTTCGACCTCATGGTGGAACTGGGCGCCAGCGACGAGCAGCTCGACTTCCCCGTGGTGTACGCCTCGGCTGTGAACGGCTACGCGCGCCTCGATCCCGACGACGGCAACATGGACATGGTGCCGCTGCTCGACACCATTCTGGACGAGATTCCCGCCCCCGACGTGGACATCGACGGCCCGGTTGCTCTGCAGATCTGCACCGTGGACCACTCCAGCTACGAGGGCCGTATCGGCGTGGGCCGTCTGTCCTCCGGCACGTTGCACGAGAAGGAGCAGGTGCTCGTCGTGAAGCCCGACGGGGCCGAGCGCCGCGCGCAGATTCGCAAGGTGTATACCTTCGAGAACCTGGGCAAGGCCGAGGTCACCGCGGCTGATGCCGGCGATATCGTGGCCGTCATCGGCATCGAGGATGCCGACATCGGCGACATCATCACCGACCCGGAAAGCCCCGTCACCGAGATGGCCCCCATCGCCGTGGAGGAGCCCACCATGGCCGTCGTCTTCGAGGCGTCCACGAGCCCCTTGGTGGGTCGCGAGGGCGAAATCGTCGGTGGCCGCCAGCTGAAGGAACGCCTCATGCGCGAGAAAGAGAGCAACATCTCCATGCGCATCAACGAGCTGGAGGACAAATCCGGCATCGAGGTGGCCGGCCGCGGCGTGCTGCACCTGTCCGTGCTCATGGAGACCATGCGCCGCGAGGGCTTCGAGTTCCAGGTGGGACGCCCCCGCGTGGTGTACAAGACCGCTGAGGACGGCACGAAGCTCGAGCCCATCGAGGAGGCCACGGTGGACGTGCCCAACGAGTACGCGGGCAAGGCCATCGAGGTCATGGGCACCGCCGGCGGCATCATGGAGCACATGGCCTCCGACGAGACCATGACGCACCTCTCCTTCTCCATTCCCTCGCGCGGCACCATGGGCCTGAAGACGCGCATCCTGAACGCCACCCACGGCGAGGCCATGCTGTTCCACCACTTCAAGGAGTACGGCCCCTACACTGGCGAGATGGCCGGGCGCAAGAACGGCGGCATGATCGCTATGTCCACCGGCAAGGCCGTGGCCTACGCGCTGGACACGCTGCAGGAGCGCGGGCGCCTGTTCGTGGCGCCGGGCGACGACTGCTACGAGGGCATGATCGTGGGCGAGTCCGCCAAGGAAGGCGACATGGTGGTGAACGTCGAGAAGACGAAGAACCTGGGCAACCAGCGTTCCAGCTCGGCCGACAAGGCCATCCAGCTGACGCCGCCCATCACCTTCACCTTGGAAGAGGCTCTGGAATACATCGAGGACGACGAGCTGGTGGAGGTCACTCCGCAGTCCGTGCGCCTGCGCAAGCGCCTGCTTTCCGCCACCGACCGCAAGAAGGCGAAGAAGAACTAGTCCCGCGCTCAATAGCTGGGCCACATAACCACCCGCAGGGGGCGACTTCGGTCGCCCCTTTCTGCAGCGGAGGGCTCCCATGGATGGATCTCTCCGTAGGGGGCGACCTTGGTCGCCCCTCCCGACTTCCTATGGCCGCCATGGCCGAGAGGGCTGACCAAGGTCAGGTCCTACGAAATTCTCGGTGTTGACCGCGCGCCGCCCCTGCGGGAAACAGGTTGCGAAATTATGTGGGTCATATTCTTGAACATGACCCGATTCATAAGCTTTGAAGTGGGATTTCTTCCTCGCGCTCATTGATGTACCGTGAATCAAAAGTGGGCAAATTGTGCGACGGTTGTTACCGTGCCGTCATGCGTGGGAAAATGCGCTTTGAGATCATCGGGAACTGTCTCAAGACGCACTCGTGAATTGAAGCCTGGCAGTTTCCGTCGCCTATGAGGAAGGTATTTAATGAAGAAGCTGTCTTTCGCGAAATCGCTTGCCTCGGTGAGTCTTGCGGCCGTGTGCGCCCTGGGTATCGTCGGTTGCTCCGAGCAGACCAGCGACACGCCCACTTATACGGGTGGTGTTGCAGCCACGGTCAACGGGGTGGAGATTCCCGAGGACAAGGTTACCCAGGCTATCCAGGACATTCGCGCCCAGATGAGCCTTACCGATGAGGACGCATGGGGCAAGTGGCTTGCCGAGAACGACTACACGCCCGAGTCGGTGCGCGAGGAGATAGTGAACTCTTATGTCGATCAGGAGCTCGTGAAGCAGGGCGCCGATTCCGAGGGAATCACGGCGGATTCCGCCCAGGTCGATCAGTACGTGGAAACCATGCGTGGCCACTATGACTCCGATACCGCTTGGGCAGAGGCGCTGGAGGCCGTGGGCATGACCGAGGACGAGTACCGTGACAATATCTCGCTGTCGCTGGTGTCTCAGCAGCTGCAGCAGAAGGTGGGCGAGGGCGCTGCTGAGCCGACCGACGAGGAAGTGCTTGAGAGCGCCAAGACTTACGTGAGCTCTTACGACGGCGCGAAGAAGTCTTCCCACATCTTGTTCGAGGCCTCCGATGAGGCTCAGGCCCAGGAAGTGCTCGACAAGATTAATGCGGGCGAGCTTGATTTCGCGACGGCGGCCGAGTCCTATTCCAAGGACACCGCTTCCGCTGCCGAGGGCGGCAATGTGGGTTGGGATCGTCTTTCGAACCTGGTGACCGAGTACACCACGGCGCTCGCCGACCTGAACAAGGGCGACGTGAGCGGGCTGGTGACCAGCACCTATGGCATTCACATCATTCAGTGCACCGATGTGTTCGAGGCCCCCGAGGAGCTGACGAGCCTCGATCAGCTGCCGACCGAGTTCCAGGACTCCATCCGCGCCATGCTGCAGTCTTCCAACCAGTCCAACGCGTACTACTCGTGGCTGGAGGAGCAGCGCAACGCCGCCGACGTTCAGATCAACGACATGCCCGAGGGGCTGCCCTACTGGGTCGATATGGCGAACTATCCCAAGGAGGAAAGCTCCGAGGACAGCACGGGCGTGACGGCGGTTGACGCTGATGGCAACCCCATCGTTCTTGACGAGGGCGCTGTCGAAGGCGAGGGCGCCGGCGAGCAGGCCGACGCAAGCGCCGAGGGCGAGGAGCCCGTGGCTGAGGGCGTCGATGAGGGCGCTGAAGGTGCTGAAGATGCTGCCGCGGTCGCTGCCGATGAGGCTGCTGCCGACGCCGAGGGCGCAGCGCCTGCTGGCGACGACGCCGAGCAGCCTACCGAAGGCGCGGCCGAGGGCATCCAGCCTGCGGAGACTCCCGCCCAGTAGCACACTCGAGAAACAACGTCGCGAGGGATACCTTGCGAGAGAAGAGACGAGAGCGCCCGCGCCGATGCGTGGGCGCTCCGCTATGTAACCGGATTTGCTCTTGTCGATCATCAATCCGATTCTTCTCTGTTGGGCAAAAAAACTTCTTGAGACAGCGGCGGTGCTGCGCTATACTTCTTAGACGCTTCGTCTTAGGGCGGGGCAGACGCTATGCGGAGAGATGTCCGAGCTGGCCGAAGGAGCACGATTGGAAATCGTGTATGCCCCAAAAGGGTATCTGGGGTTCGAATCCCCATCTCTCCGCCAGACTAATCCCGCGAGCCTCTTCCAGGCTCGCTTTGATATGGCGCCCCTTTGCGGGCGCATCGCCCCTGCGGAGGGGTGGCAGAGTGGTTGAATGCGGCGGTCTCGAAAACCGTTTCACCGGTGCTCCCGGTGACGAGGGTTCGAATCCCTCCTCCTCCGCCAGTTTAGTTGCGACATTAGTGAACTCGCATTAAGACAAGAAATTGCAACGACGCGGGATTCGAACCGAGTTTTCTGGCGTTGATGTAAAGAAAAGTGCGATCGTGCGAGTTTTCTACGATGAAAAACTCGCACGATCGCACTTTTTTCTGCACAGAGAAGGTTTTGGGGGTGCGGACAAAAAGTTGGACACTCCGGTGTCCGGATTGGAGTCCGCATGTACCCGTTGGAGACCAGGGAGCTCGCCGTGGAGGCCGTCGCGGCGG
>NZ_CDRVMA010000023.1:0-12392 GCF_977072315.1 Adlercreutzia sp. CNCM I-6215
GCTTGAACGAAGTGAGAGGCAGCGCCTTTAGACGCTGCCGGCCCCCCTCGGCCTTATAGGCCCAGAGCAAACCACCCCTTTGAGGGGTGGTTCATGATTAAAAGAAGTTGTTGTAGACCCTAGTGTGAGGTAAGAGAAAATGCTTTACATAACATGCCATTAGTTATCTTTGTTTCACGTGAAACAAGAGAAGAGAAAGACGAATTAACGAAGAGAACCTTGCGCTAACTTGTTTTTTAACTGACCACATGCTCCATCGATATCAGCTCCGCGGGATTTTCTGAAACTTGTTTCCACACCATAATGGATCAGCGTCTCGACCCAATGTTTTGCAGTTGCTGGCGAGGCAGCTTGCAGAGGGGATCCTTCTACGGTGTTCACCGGAAGAAGGTTGACATGGCAGAGTAGCCCATCGCAGAAGTCGAGAAGTGCTCGAAGATCTTCTTCTGAATCGTTGACATCCTTGATGAGGAGATACTCGAAGGAGACACGACGGTTGGTTGACTGGGTGTATCTCTCCACAGCCTTTTTTAGATCCGAAAGAGGTTGCTTTGCCACTTTCGGCATAAGCCGATCACGCTTCTTCTGTAAAGCCGAATGAAGAGACACGGCGAGCGTGAATTGCTCTGGCTCTTGGGAGAGACGATCGATCCCATCTGTAATACCGCAGGTAGAGAGCGTGATATGTCTCGCTCCTATATTGAAATCGTCCCGGCTGTTTAGAATGCGCAAAGCGGCAAGAACTTCATCGTAGTTAAGGAAAGGTTCCCCTTGACCCATAACAACGACATTGCTTACCCGTTCTTGGAAATCCTCTTGGACGAGAGCCACTTGAGCGATGATTTCTGCAGCCGTGAGATTCCGTGTAAGGCCTTCGCGGCCAGTTGCACAGAATTGGCAGGCCATAGGACATCCTACTTGTGAGGAAACGCATACTGATAGCCGATCGAGGGAGCCGTCTCGATGGTAGACGGGCATGCCCACCGTCTCAACTAATGAGCCGTCGGCCAGGGTCACAACATATTTGCGTGTCCCATCTAAGGAAACTTGTCGGTCGAAAATTTTTACCGTCTCCAACGGAAAGAACTCAGAAAGTTTTGTTCTGAGGTCTTTCGGAAGGTTGGACATGGTATCGAAAGAAGCCGCATGATGGCGGTGAACCCACTCGTGGATCTGTTTTGCGCGAAAGCGCGGGTATCCCCACGAGGTGACAAGATCCTCGAGTTCGGCTTCTGTAAGCTTTATCAGTTCGTTATTCATAGGTTCATTATAGACGGTGGCGTTGCTCTGATATACTGCCTCCAGAGATTTACCGTCTGGAAGGAATGCTCCATGGCAGCAGTAGTTGAACCCGCAAAATGTCGCGTCGCCCTCTTAGCTGGAGGAACCAGTGGGGAACGCGAAATTTCCCTTGCATCGGGCAAAGGTGCCGGGGAGGCGCTTCGTGAAGCGGGGTTTATTGTTCAGGAGTTGGATCCGGCGAAGAAGGACCATCTGAAAACGCTCATTGAGGAGCCCTTCGACGTTGCCTTTCTCTGTCTTCATGGAAAAGGTGGCGAGGATGGCGTGCTCCAGGGTTTTCTGGAAACGATCGGCCTTCCCTATACAGGACCTGGTGTGTGGTCAAGCGCGACGGCGATGAACAAGGCCCAATCCAAGCTCTTTTACCAGCGCGAAGGCATTCCTACTGCTCCCTATCAATACATCAAGAAGGGAGAGGGATATTCCGTTCAAGAACTTGCATTGGCTATGGGCGGAACCTGTGTCGTGAAACCGGCTACCGAAGGCAGCGCTTTGGGCATTTACATCGTGGAAGGCGAAGAAGCTATCGCAGATGCCATCGAGCGTGTGTTTGAAATCGACGAGCTTGTTGTCGTTGAGAAGTATATTCAAGGTACCGAGCTCACGGTTGCCGTGTTGGGCAATAGGGATCCTTTCGCTTTACCTGTCATCGAGATTGTTCCTAAAGCTGATTTTTATGATTTCGAATCGAAATATGCCCCCGGCGGTTCGCAGCATATCTGCCCGGCACCTCTCGATGAGGAGGAAACCAAGCAAGTAATGGACGCCGCTGTCGGCGCCCATAAGGCATTGCAGTGCAGTGGCGTGTCGCGTTCCGATTTCATTCTCGACGAGAATGGCATCCCGTGGATTCTGGAGACCAATACCATCCCTGGTATGACGGCGACCTCGCTTCTTCCCGATGCGGCCCGCGCGGCAGGCATCAGTTTCCCTGAGTTGTGCACGAAGCTCATTGAGTATGCCTTCGAAGAGGGAGAGTAAGCGCTTGCGGCCGAGGGGCGACCAAGGTCGCCCCTTACGGTTACCGGTTAGATAACTAAAACAAGTGTTCTCGTTTTAGAACACTCCGCAAGACTTCAGGCCGATGATGATGGCGGCAACGAGGGCAAGAAGAAAGGCCCAGCTGAGAATGTAACAGCCTTTATTACCCGTGCGTCCAGCCTCCACGAGGCCGTCGATGAACCCTCGGCGCGTTTTAAGTAGCGCCATGCCGCGTTGTTTCTCGGGGAGAGGTTCGCGCTCGCTCGGAAGCCACGTGCCGTTCGAGTCGATGATCTCGTCGACGGCCGACCCCTTCAACGCCAGCTTCGGGCGAATGCCCTTGCCGATAAGCCCGCAGATGCCATCGATGAACTGGTTGAATTCTTCTGAGTAATGGGGGCTGTACCCGATAACTGCGGCCTGTCCCCAATATTCACCTGGCTCAGGTGTTTCCGTGAAGGCGACAAAGGAGAGAATTCCCACGAGTTCCAGACCTTCCGCTGCCAAAAGGCTCAGTTCGCGTGAGAAGCTGTCGTCGAAGTAACCGATAGTTTCGTTGAACTTGTTGATAAGCCATGCGCGATGGACGCCCTCGTCCATAGTGAGATTGATGCGGTATCGGTCTCCCACGAGGGTGTTGGAACCCATGAACACCGCCGCATCTTTCTTTGAGACCGTTCGAAATGTTTGATATGTACCGAAATACCGTTCCATGAATATTCTCTCCGCCCTGGCTGATACAATACCGTGAGTTGTCGAGAACACCATAACCGAGCCCGATGAATCAGGGAACACTCGCTAGGCCGAGGTTCCTTTTTTTCACCACCAAGGGCGCCGCGAAAGATAGGCTGCGCTATGTCACGTGACACCACCCCCCTTGAAGGACAGCTGAAGAACTTCATCAGCGACGGAACGCCGCCGGAGATTATCGCGCGCTACGAGTCGCTGCCTGAACGGGCCCAAAGGAGCAATTTCGGCCGGTTCGATAATAATGTCGTTGTTTTGGATACGGAAACAACGGGATTCTCTCTCGCTCATGATGAGTTGACGCAGATTGCAGCGGCACGGGTGGAAAACGGCGAAATTGTCGACTGGTTCGTTACCTTCGTGAACCCGGGAAAACCCATTCCTGAGGATGTTGCCCATCTCACCGATATTCACGATGAGGATGTGGCCGACGCTCCCTCGGCGTCCGAGGCACTAGCTGATCTGGCCACTTTCGTAGGAGATGCCGTCGTCGTGGCCCATAATGCCGAGTTCGACCGCAATTTCACGACGAACCATCCGACGGGCTATCCGCTGCTCGAGAACACCTGGGTCGATTCCCTCGATTTGTCCCGCATCGCGCTGCCCCGCATGAAATCCCATCGACTCATCGATCTTGTGAAGGCCTTCGGTGCTCCTCGGTCAACGCATCGGGCTGATGAAGATGTGGCGGCGACCTGTGCTCTCCTGCGTATTTTGCTTGCTGCTGTGGAAGCCATGCCGACTATGTTGCTGCGGGAAATCGCCTCTATGGCGGAACCGAACGATTGGCCGACGGTCGTGGTGTTCAAGTATTTTGCCGAGCGTGCGGCTGAGACGAGCGAGGAGAAACCCCTTCCGTTCTCGCTGCGCACCCTGCGCCGAGAACGGGTGGGGAAAGCCGATCTAAGACCGCTCGTGGATGCCGATGAAATCGCCGCCGATCCAGGGCGATCCTTCTTGCTCCCCACGGCCGATGCTGTGGCCCAAGCGTTCACCGCCGAGGGCGTAGTAGGCTCCCTGTACGAAGAGTACGAGCAGCGCGGCGAGCAAGTGGCTATGGCCGAGGCGGTGCGCAACGCGTTTGCCCGATCGCGCAATCTTATGGTGGAGGCAGGAACAGGCGTGGGTAAATCCATGGCCTATCTTTTGCCGGCGGCCATCATTGCCCGAGATAACGGTATCAATGTCGGCGTGGCCACTAAGACGAACGCTCTCCTCGACCAACTGGTCTATCATGAGCTTCCCGCTCTTTCGGAGGAGCTCGGTGCCGACCTCACCTATGCTGCTCTCAAGGGGTTCTCCCATTATCCCTGTCTGCACAAGGTGGAGCGCCTCGTTGTGGAAGGCCCCGGCATGCGCACCGTGGGCAAGGAGCAAAAACCTCAGGCTCCGGCTCTTGCCGCCTTGCTTTCCTTCATTGAGCAGACGGCTTACGACGACATCGACGGCCTGAAGATCGACTACCGCACGCTACCGCGCTGGATGATCACCACCACGAGCCACGATTGCCTGCGCCGTAAATGCCCATTCTTCGGCACGTCCTGCTTCGTTCACGGTTCGCGCCGCAAGGCCGAGGCCGCCAATATCGTCGTTACCAATCACAGTCTCCTATTCTGCGATCTTGCTGCTGACGGAGGCTTGCTCCCGCCCATCCGCTATTGGGTGGTGGATGAGGCCCACAGCGCCGAAAGCGAGGCCCGCCGGGCATTTTCCCTTGAACTGGCAGAGGAGGACATTCTCTCCCTCGTGCGCCGCGTAGCTTCCGAGGAATCTCGGCGCAACGTCTTCGTGCGGGCGGAGCGCACCGTTGTCATGCCGGGCAATGAATCCTCGACGACGCTGTTCTATGGGCTCACGGGAAAGGCGCGCCGCGCGGGAGCCGAATTCGGCGAAGCGGCCCAGGCGTTCTGCAAGGCACTGCCCGACTTGTTCTTCTATGACACCAATAAGCGCTCGAAGGGCTACGAGACGGTGGATCTTTGGCTGAATGACGAGATTCGCCACGGCTCCCTCTTCCAGAACATTGCCCGTCTTGGCCGCGCCATGGCCGAGCGTGCCGAGAAGATGGTGACGGTTTGCCAGGAGCTCGTGGGTTATTTGGAGGACATTGAAGGCGCTGCCGTCATTCAGCGGGAGATCGCCTCTATTGCCATGGAGATGAAGGAAATCATCCAGAACGTCGAGGTCATCTGCACGCAGTGCCCCGAGCGCTACGTATATGCGGCAAGTTTGAGCCGCAAGACCGATCGCCCGCAGAACAAGCTGGAGGCCTTGCTCGTGTCGGTGGGGGAGACGCTGAACGAGACCTTGTACGCGCGCGCCCATTCGGTGGTCTATGCGTCGGCCACGCTGACCGTTGACGGCAGCTTCAACAGCTTCTCCCAGGCCATGGGTCTGAACGAGAGCGAGTTTTCCGTTGCCGACGAGCTGCTGCTTGCCTCAAGCTACGACTTCGACAATCAGATGGTTGTCTATGTCGTCAACGATATGCCCGAACCCAATGATCCGAGTTATCTCGGCGCCCTGCAGCGCCTGCTCATCGACGCTCACCGTGCCCAGAACGGGTCGATGCTTACCCTGTTCACGAATCGCCGCGAAATGGAGAAGTGCTTCGAAGAGGTGCAGCCGGCTCTGAAGGGAGACGATTTGCGCGTCGTGTGCCAGAAGTGGGGCGTGTCGGTGAAGGGGCTGCGCGACGACTTCCTCGCCGACGAGCATTTGTCTCTCTTCGCTCTGAAGAGCTTCTGGGAAGGATTCGATGCGCCGGGCGCCACGCTGAAGGGCGTCGTGATACCGAAATTGCCCTTCTCGAAGCCAACTGATCCTCTTTCTTGCGAACGGGCCGCTCGTGACGATGCCGCCTGGCGGCGCTATGTCCTGCCAGCGGCGGTATTGGAAACGAAGCAGGCAGCAGGCCGTCTTATTCGCAAAGCTGATGACCGGGGCATTCTCATCCTTGCGGACAAGCGTCTTATTACGAAGGGCTATGGCAAGACGTTCCTAAGGTCACTTCCCAGCCAGAATATCCGGTTCCTATCGGCGGCTCAGATCGTCGACGAGATAGCAGCGCGCCGCTAGGGGAGCGTTCTGGTCATGGCAGCGAAGAGGGCGCATCATCCGATGCACATAAAGCGGCGCACGCGGGGATCTTCCAACGAGATTTCCTTCAGCGTGCTCGATGCCGCCCGTGAGGCTCGCGATGCCGAGGAGCGCGATCGGCACGAGGGGGGCTCGGGCGGCCCTTCTCTTTTCACGTTGGGAAAAGGGAAGAAGCCTCGGCCAACACCGGTCAAAGGGCAGTCCATCGTCTTGTCTGGCGAAGCTCCCGCATCCCCGTCAGCCTCTTCTTCCGCTGTTGATCGAAAAATGAGGGGCATCGTGCCCGTGTTCGTGGTGGTGTGCGCCCTTTTGGTCATCACGCTGATGGGCGGTCAAGCTCTTATGTCGATGAGGGAGCAGCAGAAGTCCCTGCTTGATACCCTGAATGATCAGGTCGACATCATCAAGAGCTGCGACGAATCCCTTCTCCCCTTCGACGAACTGGTTATTGAACAGTGCGATGCCAAGCGCCTTTCCCCCTCGGCGACGGGAGACGCCGCGCCTTCCGCGGAAGCGCTGAACGAGGGGTATCGTGCCGTTGTCGCGGAGATTGCCCCGATGAGAGCCCAGTTAGAGGACTCTATCGCATCCATGGAAACGCTGCAGTCGTCACTGAGCGACAATGACGATAAGGAAGCGGCCTCTCAGGTGGTGACGGCCGCTCGCTCGCGCCTTAATATGCTGGATGCGGGGGTCAATATCATCGAGGAGTCGTTGATGGCGACCGAGGCGTTCCTTAAAGCCCGCTCGGGGTGGAATGCCGTGATAAACGCCGATGCGGCTATTCGTGAGGCCACGGCGCTGGCTGAAGAGATGAGCAAGGAAAACATTCTTGCCTCGCAGGCTAAGGGCACCGAGGCCTTGGCGTTTTTGGAAGAGGCTCAGCAGGATTTCTCCCAAGCCGAAGCGGCCTATCCCGGTCTCGATTTGGCGGCCTTCGAAGCCTACGTGGTTAAAAGAATGGAATCGCAGCAGGCAGCCCTTGCTGCCGACGATGCCTATCTTTCCCGCAACAAGGAAGAGCTCGAAGCTCAGAACAGCCGCTATAACGCATTGGAGGAGGAGGCGGCCGCCTTGGCCCAAGAACTCGGGGAAGATGACCCGGAGCAAATCGTTGCTCTTCGATTCTACAAAGAGATTGAGGCCGACCAAGGCGCCTATGAGGCCGAGCGCCTAAAAGCAGGAAATGCTGATGCCTTTCTTCGTGAATATCTCGGAACGGCCTCGTAATGGCGTATACTTACGATAATTATGTCCATAGAACCCTCTTCACCGAGGAAAGGCAACGTACATGGCCGAATTGAACGAACATGTCGCATATCTGTCTCAGGAGATCGGCCCCCGGCCGGCGGGTACTGAGGAAGAACAGCGTGCGGCTCTCTACATAAGCGAGCAGTTTTCCGCCGAGGCCGGTCTGACGACTGCTATGGAAGACTTCCAGTGCAATCCCGACAGCTCGCTTCCTCGAACGCTGTGCAGTGGTGTAGCTGTGTTGGTGACGCTGGTGGCGACGATTGTGGGGGCGCTGGCTGTTCCTGCCATCGTGGTGTCCCTCATCTGCGCTGCGTTGGCAGCCGCCGAGGTGTTCGATAAGCCGGTGCTTTCGCGGCTTTTGAACCGCGGGGTGAGCCAGAACGTCGTCGCGCGCTACCTGCCTGCGAAATCGCCGACGCGAGCGAGCCGGAGACGCAAGGTGATCGTGGTGGCGAACTACGACAGCGGTAAGGTGCGACGCGATTTGAACGGTGCGATGCCGGCGGTGCTCCCCATCCTTTATTGGGTTGAGCTGGCGATGCTGGTGGTCATTCCGCTGCTTTTGGCGATTCGCATGGTGCTCGCACCCGACGGTAGCGTGCTCGTGGTGTTCAACGTCCTTCTGGCTGTTGCCATGGTGGTAGCGGTTTTGCCGGTTGCGTCGTTTCTGCTTGAGAAGTTCGCGAACTACAACGAGGGCGCAAACTGCAACGCTGCAGGAGTGGCGGTGCTTTTGGAAGTCGCCTCTCGCGTGGCCGCCGCTCGGGATCTCCCCGATGCCCCCGAGCCAACGGTTCATGGCGAGGCGGCCGCCGTGTCGGCGGGACTTGTTCCCGAGGGGGCGGAGATTGTCTACCATACGGGAAACACTTCCGAGGATTTGGGAACCTCCATGGAGTCGGCTGCCGAGCGTCTGGCGGCCGCCAAGGCTGCCGTAGCGGCGTTGTCAGGGAAACCGGTGTCTGCAACGCCTGCTGAGGTGGCAACAGAGGATGAATCTCCGGCGAAGGGAGAGGAAAACGGCGCCGTGGAGGTTTCTCCGGAAGAGAGCCTAACTCCATCCTCTGCCGCGGTCGTCGTCCCTGTTGCTGCTCCCGCCTACGCGGCGCCTGTTGAGCATCAAGTACCTGAATGGTTCAAAAAGGGCCAGGAGCAAGCCAAGAAGCCTGCTAAGGAAAAGCCCGTGCAGCGGTCGCGGTACGCCACGGCTTTGGAACGGGCCGAGGAAGAAATTAACGCGCGCGAGGAGCATGAGCGCCGCAACCTCGCCGAGCTTTCCGAGCGTATGCGTGTTATGCGCGCTTCGGTGCAGGCAGCTTCGGCAGCAGCTGGCGCAACACCCACCGAGATTATGGACAGCGTGGTTGCGGACGAGAGCTCCGAGGAAATTTCTGCTCCGCCTTCCTTATCGGCCGTTAATGAAGAGGCATCGCCCTCGTTGGCCCCCGTATTGCCAGCCATTGAAGTGCCGGCGGTTGAGGCCGATCAATTGCCGTCTCCTTCTAACAACACGGTCTCCGCGATGCTGGCCGATATTCCCGCCATCGCATCCGAGCCGGCCTCTTCGGAAACGGGGACGCCTGCCTCGAAGCCTGTCGTGCCTGCTGTACCGGCTGTGCCTGTTGCGCCCCAGCCGACGGATGACCCCGATGTGACGGTGCGAGATGGCCAGCGTCCGTTGACGGGCGCCACTGTGGCGGTTCCTCCCATTGATCTTTCGACGCCTGATGCTCCTGCTGCGCCTGCGGGCGGGCAGCGCGTGGTGGTGCCCTCGGTGGGAGAAGTGGCTGAGACTCCGGCTTCGGCTCCAGCCGCTGCCCCCCGCCGGCGCCGCGCTATTACGCTGCCCAATATCGGCATCTCCCAAGAGCTCCCGCGCATCTCTATGGATGATTGCCAGCAAGCCGCTCCTCTTTCAGAAGATCGCCCCGAGCATGATGGTCGCGTGCATGACTTGAGCGCCGTCATCCCCTCGGTGACGACGCCCGAGCCGTCGTCGGCCGTTTCAGGCACGCGGGAAGCGGCGCTGCTCGGCGCGCTGCCGTCTTTGGGGAGAACGACAACGACGACTGATCCAGCGCTTTCCGGCAGCATTAGTCTTGCGGGCACGTTTTCTTCTATGGGGGCGACGGGAGCGGCCGCGCCCATCGGCGATGAGCTTTTGGAGAATGCCTCCGAGAACGATATGTATATCGAAGACGTCGATGACTCTGCTTATGTGGAGCAGATCACCGAGACGGGAGCAATGGCTGGTCCCGGTTATGTGGAGATGCCTAAGAGCCGTTTCGGCGGTATCTTCGGCAAATTCCGCCGCAAGAAGCGTGAGGAAGCATCCAGCCCGCAGGAATGGCTCGATGTTGAGGAGAGCTTCGATGCCCGTGAAGTAGGAGCAGCGCGCGGCGGTTGGGAGAGTTTTCGCGAAGAAGGCGATATCCAGGCTTACGACGAGGAGTATTTGGGCGCCGACGCAACGACAGCGTTTTCTCCCGAGTTTGATGACGATTTTGCCGAGGACGGCTTTGATGCACCGCGCTCTTCGCATCGTCGCGGCCGCCATTTCGAGGGTGGGGCGTTCTCCCGCGATCAATTTGACGATGAGTCTGAAGGCGAAGAAAACCAGACCAGTGCCGCCGATCCGTCCAGTGTGTTCGGTGAAGGACTGCCCGCTGATTTCGTCTTCGAGCCGACGCCGGAAATCGAGCAGATCGAGCAATTCCACAGCGACCGCATCGATATGGAAGTGTGGTTTGTGGCGCTCGGTTCCGAACTTGCCGGCAATGGCGGCATGAAAGCGTTTATGGCTGCTCATGAGGCCGAGCTCAAGGGCGCGCTTATCGTGGAGCTGGAGGCGTTGGGTGCCGGTGAGCTGACGCTGATCGACAAAGAGGGCACCTATGTTCCCAAGAAGGCCTCGAGCCGCATGAAGCGCTTGGTTCGCAAGGCCGGTCAGGCCACCGGGCTGAAAGTGCCCGAGGCTACGATGGAGTGGCGCAACAGCGCATCGGCCTACGCCTTGAAGCACGGCCAGCAGGCCCTGCATTTGGCGGGCATGGATGGCAGAAAGCCGGCATTCTTCGCCGAGGAGGACGATGTCATTGAAAACATCGACAACGACATGTTAGCCTTGAACAGCGATTTTGTCATGGAAGTGCTCAAGCATATCTAGCGACGAAATCCAGATATCCGCCCCCGTAGCTCAGCGGATAGAGCGTCGGTTTCCTAAACCGTGCGTCGGAGGTTCGAGTCCTCTCGGGGGCACCATATCTACATTACACGAACACCTCTGAACGGGGTGTTCGTGTTGGTTTAGAGCGTATTCTATTTCATATTGCGACGATTCGCGGCTATCGAAGTTCATTACCGCTACAGCTGACCCTTCGTAGAGCCATATCTTATTCACGAAGACACGCAAGATGTCTTCGTCTTCCATTTCTCCTTCGGAAAGCGCGCTGAAGAAGCGCAGCATGTCTTCGCGGTCTACCTCGCCGCTGTCGCGCTCCAACTTTTCGATGCGGTTCTTCAAGCCTTCTTCTTGCGCATCGAGCGCCGCCATGCGGTCTTTCACATGCCGGTATTCCAGACCGTCGGCAACCGCGTCAAGAAGGTTCTTCCGCTGCCTTCCCAACTCGCGCAGTTCCTTTTTCGTGGCCTTGACGGACACTTCGGACTTGTGCGCCCTCTTGTGTTCGATGTGGCAATCTATGAGCCATTCAAGAAGCTTCACGTCTCGCAGCAGCGCGCGCACGTTGCGCACCACGTCGGCTTCCGCTTCGCTTTTCGGCAGCGTTCCGAAGCAGGTTTTACGCTTCTTTTGGCATGCGTAGCGGAAGTACTCGGTTCCAGACTTCCCCGTGGCCGTCTCGCCATGAAGCGGGTTCCCGCACGAAGAGCAGTAAAGCTTCCCTGAGAGCATGAAGTTCGCCTTTGTGCGCGAATGCTTCTTCAGCCCTAATCGCTTGATGCACGCAAGCTTCGTTTCCATGTCCACAATGGCGGGCATGCCGCCTTCCTTGTAGACAAGCGGCACCGGCTGACCCTGCTCGTCAAGAATGACCTCGCCTTCATCATCCTTCTTTGTTCCCCATATATAGACGCCCGCATAGGCTAGGTTCTTCAGGATGCCGGTCACGAAGGTGTAGCCGGGGTCATTGCCCTTCATCGTCTTCACGCCCATGCTTTTGAGCCATGCGCATATATCGAGGATGGGGACGCCGGCGAGGTAGTCGGTGTGGATGCGCTTTGCCATAGGGGCTTCCACGGGGTCAAGCGTTATAACGTCGCCCTCGTGGCTGTAGCCGAATCGGTGGTAGCCCAAGTATTGGCACTTGTCGGCCTTGCCGGTCATGCCGCGCATCGTGTCTTCCGAAGTGTTCTGAGACTGAATCTGCGCCACGAGCGCGTTCAGCGCTTTGTTGCTCGTGGCTTCGATGCTGTTTCCGACAATGTTTTCCTTCGTAGATTCGAAGGTCACGCCGCTGGTGATGCGCAGCACGTGTTCGTAGTAGTACTGCTCTTCGATATTGCGCGCGAAGCGGTTCATCTTCCATACCACGATGACATCGAATGCGCCCTGCTTCGCATCCTCTATCATCTGCAAGAACTGCGGCCGGTCATCGCTTCGCCCCGTCATGGCATAGTCGCAGTACTGAGCCACGACCTTGTAGCCGTGCTTCTCGGCATAGATATTGCATGCGTACAGCTGGTCTTCGATGGATGCGTCACGTTGTTTGTCACAACTGAAGCGCGCATAGAAAGCGCATCTGATTAACTTCACAGCCATGATAGAATGAACTTGCCTTTCAATGAATTAGCCTTTCTGCGATGGGCGCGCCCTCTGTTTTGCCGCCAAGCAATGAAACAGGGGGCTTCTTTTATCAAGTGCCCTGCCTAAGCGATTGCAGCTTGCTGAATTGTGAGTAGTAACCCTCTCCGGTACCAACAATCAGCAGAATCTGGTACCGCCAGTCAGCGGGCTTGGTACCCTGGGTAAGATAAATTGGTACCGCCGC
>NZ_CDRVMA010000024.1:0-11002 GCF_977072315.1 Adlercreutzia sp. CNCM I-6215
AACCCGAAAACGCTCCGATACAGGGACTTCTACGCGAGGTCGCCCAGTTCAGACGATGAGGAGTCCTCCTCCTAGCCCACAATCTGCAAAGGAGGATTATGTGCTTTTTTGCTCTTCAGTTTGTCCGGATCTTAGAATACCGTCCATTTAAACACATTTTCCAAATCCTCGCGCTTTATACATGCCTTGATGCGAAATGAGACTCGATCCATAAAGACTACTTTTGCATCTTTCCAAACACAGAGTCTCCCGAGAAGGTCATCTTCACAGATCCCCCCGAAAACCAGTGTCTTGCTGATGGCAGGCGGGGTTGTCGGCGGCGGTGGTGGCGAGCTCGTCGCAGCGCTCGTTCTCGGCGTGCCCGGCGTGGCCCTTCACCCAGACGAACTTCACGGTGTGGGGCTCTTTGGCGGCGAGCAGGCGCTTCCACAGATCGACGTTCTTCACCGGTTGTTTCTGCGAGTTCTTCCAGCCGCGCTTCAGCCAGCCGGCCACCCAGTTCTGGTTGAAGGCGTTCACGAGGTACTGCGAATCCGAGTACACCGTCACCGTGCAGGGGCGCTTCAAAGCCTCCAGGCCCACGATGCAGCCGAGCAGCTCCATGCGGTTGTTGGTGGTGCAGGAAAAGCCAGCGGAGAACTCCTTCTCGTGCACCGCGCCCGAGGGCGCCGTGTAGCGCAGAATGGTGCCGTAGCCGCCCGGCCCGGGATTGCCCCGGGACGAGCCGTCGGAGTACAGGGTCACTTCCATGGGGGCTCCTTGGTGCTCGGGTGAGGCCGCCACGTGGCCCGCGGCGGCGAAGTCGTTGAAAGAGAAGCCGGATTGCGCGGTCATGGGCTACAACTCCGCTTCCGTGCGCTCGCCCAGGTCGATGAGCTCCTGGCGGGTGTGCACGCCGCACTTGGCGTAGATGCGGCGCAGGTGCGTGTCGACGGTGTTCTTCGAGATGAAGAACTCGCCGGCGATGCGCTCGGCGGTGCGGCCGCGCAGGGCGAGCGGCAAGATCTCCGCCTCGCGCTTCGAGAGCTTTGCCGTCCGCGCGATAAGCTCGCAGGCCTCCTCGAAACGGTCGCTCTGGGCGATGACCACCGAGAGCGCTGCCATGTCGCGGTCAGTGAACAGGAACAGATACGCGTACAGCACCGCCACGCCGGCCAGGGCCACGAGCGCCGCCGACACGTCGAAGGCGCCGGGAAGCGCCCCGAGCACGCCGCCGACGAGCACGCCGGTGATCTCGCCCGCGAACAGCGCCGCGAAGCCCCGGGCGAAGGAGCGCGCCGCGTCCCCGCCGCCAATGCGGCCCATGATGAGGAACAGCGAGACGAGCACCGAGAAGACCCCCAGATAGCCGGCGAGCACCACGGCCACGCCGGAGACGTTCACGCTCTCCAGCAGCGGCACCGCCACGAAACCGCCCACCATGAGCAGGATGGCGAGCCGGTACGCGCCGCCGAGCGGCCCCACCTCCTGATCGGGCCCCGTGGGCAGCACGGCGCGCACGCCCACCGAGAGCGGACGACCCCCGTAGAGCTGCAGCGCAGCGGCGCAATACAGCACGAAGAGCACGAAGGTGACGGAAAGCGATGACGCGGCTCCCCCCTCGGCGCTGGTGGCAAGGGCCTCCACGGCACCGGTGGCCAGGCCGTAGACCACCGTGCCGGCGATAATGCGACCGGAGAGCTTGGCGGCCTCCTCGGTTGGATCGTCGGCCGCCGCGGGCTCGGCGTCGCGGTCATCAGGCTCGCCGAGCGCACGCAGGGCCCAGGCACTTCCCACGGGCAGCACGTACAGCAGGATGTAGGCGCCCTCTACCGGAATGGCGACGACGAAGAAGCAGACGGCCGCGCCCAGGGCGCTCCCGATGAACACCTCGGGCACGGACTGGTCGATGGAAGCCTCCCCCAATACCCGGCCCCACCGACATAGAAGCAGCGCGAGCGGAACGCCGGCGGCCAGCCCCTCCACGGCGGCAAGCGCGAGCCACGGAATGCCGGGCGCAAGGCTGTGCAGCGCAACGATGAGGTACAGCGCTCCCACCAACGGCAGCGCGTAGCAGCGAACGAGACCCTCGGCCACGACCATGAGATGCCGACGCCGGCGCTCGCGGGTCATGAGCGCGAAGGTGGCGGCCATGACGAGGAGCACGCAGAGCAGGTCGGCCCGATCGATGAGGAACCCGTGCTGGCTGCTCTCGTTATAGGAGCCCAGATACAGCATGGCGAAGAGAAAGGCCTGGTTGCAACCGAAACCGAGGATGGCGTAGCGCGCTTGGCGCAAACGCGAAAGCGTCATCGTCGCCATGAACCTCCCTTTCTCTCTCGCATTGACAACGGTGTATTCTATCGCAACCAAGCGCATCGGTTCTCACCGACGGGGACATCCGACGAAATGAACCGCATCTGGTAAAACGAAGAGAAGCGGCGCTGGCCGTATCTGGCAGCTGCCGCTTCTCTTGGGAGGGAGGGTTGAAACGAACCCCGCACCCGAGGGCGCAGGGACGGTTCACGGATGTTACTCGGCCTTCTTGCGAACGACCTTCTTGACCACCTTGGTCTCTGGCTCGCCGGCAGTGGCGTAGGCGACCTCGGGCTCGTCCTCGACGATCTCGATGATCTCCTCGACCTCTTCGTCGTCCTTCTTATCGAAGGCCATGCCCTCGCGCAGGCTCTTCACGGTCTTGCCGAGGGAGGCGCCGAGTTTGGGGAGGTTCTTCGGCCCGAAGATGAGCAGCACGACGACGAGGATGATAACGAGCTCAGGCACGCCCAGTCCGAGAATCTTACTCGTGATTTTGTCACGCGGCGGGAAAAATTCCCTGTCATCCCTTTGCGTGACAAAGAGAGTTTTGGCTGATCACCACTATATAGGTAGCAAATACACAGATTGCGGTGTAGCGATTAGTGCGCTCCCAACAGTCCTGCCATTTAACCCGCTGTGGCAAAACCGTCGAAAAGCGCTAGAACCCGAGAGTTTCCATGATGGAATCGAAAGCATTTGGCAGATTACGCCCAATCTCCGATTCCCATAGCTGCAATTCACCGGGCACCCTCACTTTATTCGCAATGTTCGGAATTGCGCGCACGTTTACAGAAGCCTTGCGCGATGAAACAATCATCTCCTCTTCTCGGATGTCACACGAAACGCCCCTCTCCTGCTGAAGCGCTTCGGCCAAAGGGCCAAACAACACGTTGCCGCGGCTCCTAAGCTCGGTACGCGCTTTAGCACACGTAACATAGTCAAGAAGATCCAGCGCCGCATGCCTATCAAGAGACGCGTGGTGAATCTTGTTCCTATAGTGCCTGAGGCAGGATAGGCATGAGGAATCACAATCGCAATCCGATAAAATGTTCCTCGCCCTTTCGACCATGCTCCCAATAGATTGCTCATTCGCCAGAAGCGATGAGTATCCCGCACCACTCGAAAGCGAATCGAACAGGTAGATATCAACATAAACGCTTCCGCCGGAAAACCTTCTTCGGGATCCAACGCAAAGCTCGCTGAAATCGACATCGAGAATGTCTACAGCAGCTAGCTTGAACGTCTCTGCCAACGAAATGCAGGCCCTTTTTAGCCAAGGGTTCTCGTACTCTGTACACACCTCAGATGAATCAAGTTCCATTTCGAAAATGACAAGATCGGTGTTGAACACGCTTCCCAGCACCATCGATTCGACGAAATCATGCTGACATCTGGCGAGTCCCCCTTTTGCGTCGCGGGTAAACGGAGGGAGGATTCTCCGAGACTCACGTGCTCTTTCAATCGAAGGGTATGCCGCGCCGCATTTGCGGCACACATCGAAGCCGTCATATTTTGGGCCGCGATTTACGACAATCAGCGAACAATCGTGCCTGTTCGCAAAGAGCATTCTCGGATAGCCCGATGGGGACATCTTCTCATCAGGAATCGCAGAGTAGCTTGGAAGCTCGGCATATGAGCTCTCTGCAGCGTCGAAGGCCGCATCGGCCTCCCCGCCATTTCGCGGGGCGAAGCCCCACGGTTTAAGGAATTCGTTCCTGGTCAAGTCTTGGCTACCGCAGAACGGACAACTTCCGTCCTTTGTCAGGTTTTCCTTCATTCCAAACCAGCCACAGGCCGGATTTTCGCAGAAGAAAATGTCCCTGCGATAATCGCTGCTTTCAAAATAAGCCTTCGCTGGACTCTCTCTATTTTCAGCAAACTTGGAATATTTGGCCGAATGCGTGTAGATACCTCCAGCGATGTAAGTTTTCTTGTCGATCACGATTTCCCGCCCTGGAGCGTATTCGCTAACCGCGACATCAAGAGACCTGTCCGGTCGCTGCAGAAGTTTGTTGCCTTTCGACCGGTCCTCAACCTCGAAACCAACAACGTTTCGAGGGAATGAGTAGGTGGGCAGAACCGCCTCCTCTAGCAGGCAGTCCAGCAAGCTTTTGTAGCTTTTTCCGCCCGTTTCAAGAAAGGCTTCGGGACGATCTTTGTATTCTGACTCGATGGCGTCGATTTCTTCTCTGATAGTTCTCTTTATTGAATCAAGATTGACATTCATTCCTTTAGGGACAAGTGTCCTTTGCTCTTTCTGGTTCAGGGTAAAACCATGCAATGCCTTCTTAAAATCACTCAAATGAGCGTTAAAGAACTCATCGACAGGTATTCGTTCGACAGATATGCCCTCCTCCTCGCCGAAGCGGGTGAAAAAGACCGTTGCCAGATGTCTCCTGACGAGCTTCTCGTTGGCAACGTCGATACCGGGTTCGCGTAGCTCTCCACGTACGATTCGTGAGGGATCATTGAAATACGTGTTATCGAAGGGATGCGTGTCCACGTAGGTAACGATTGTGGACACTGAGGAGCCGCGCCTGCCGGCACGACCAGCCCTCTGCTGATAGTTTTCTCTCATAGGGGGGATATTCCTGAGACCGACAGCAGTTAGTGATCCTATATCGATGCCAACTTCCATCGTGGTCGTGCAACTCAGTACGTCAACAGGCTCGCGGCTCTCTCCGACAAATATGTCTTGGAAGCGCATCTCGTACTCTTCTGTCGTCGACCAGATGTCACCTTCCTGATCTTTATGAGACAGCTGAGCTGTGTGTTCTTCCGTGTTGATGCGGGTACGAAGAACCTCGTCATCGCCCTCAATCGCCCTCACTAAGGGATCGCGCCAAAATGCGATTCTTTCATAATCGCCGTCCATTGAAACCATCTCACCCTGCTTGCAATGCGGGCATAATCCCCAAAGACTGTATGGTGCAGTGCGCCCACAGCGTGGGCATGACATCCAATCCGCATCCGGGTCAACGAACAAAGACACCTTGGTAGGGCTAATGAAATGATACTCATTACCGCCAGTCGATGGGCGCTCCAAGAACTTTACTAGCGCGTCGGTAATTGCTTTCACTTCCTCCGTCGAATAGCGAGAATTAAGAAGGTTCACTAGGGAGCCTCGTCCCTTTTTCTGGCCCTTGAATGGCTCGCTTGGCAGCAGGCCATATTGGGAGCCGGCGTAAAGAATCCGCATGCGCACTTTGGGAGGGATGTCTGGATCGAGCGCCGTCAGCCTAACAAGGGCATAGCTAGACCAAGCATAGAAGATCGCCTCGAATTCTTCCTGGTTCATTTTGACGTTAGCTCTTGAGAGAGTCTTTTTAGCGTCTCGCCACGCTTTGGCAGTCGGCTTTAGCCAGGCAATAGTGGAATCAGATAGCGAGCGATAGCGATCGCATAAACTGGAAAGCATATATTCCATATAGGCTTCGGGTGGAGTGCCAGAGTATTCTGCACTGTACTCATAGTCATCGAATTCCTCTTCAAGATCAGCAATACGGCTTTCAACAACCCTTTTTGACTCGCCTGAAAACACAGAGACCTTTCTATCATGAAGAACCTTGAGAAAGGCCGGATAAAGTCGCTTCAATGTTGCGCGGCCACCGGTGTTCTCAGCCCATTCCTGAAGCTCGTGAGCTGCGATGACGAGAATTTTCGAAGTGAGGTTCTTGTCTGAAGCGTCAGTAAGATCCTTGGCGATTCGCGCTGCCCCCTGTCTGCTGTCAGAAAATAGGATAACCTTCTTGCCAGCGTTGGGATTTTCCTTTAACTTCTCGGGATCTTTCGAGCCTTGCTGAAGTTCGAATTGCCTTGCCACAACGTTATAGAACGGTTCATTGCCCTTAGTTGTAAAACTAGCAAGAGCGAGCTTTCCGTTGCATTTGGGACATTGCGAAGGACGATGGTCTTCTGCATCATCCTCATCGCGGATGCAAAACGCAACGCGGAGAAACCCCGACTCACCTTCGTGGCTATCATCCCGATGAACCTTTCCGGTAAGGGAGTCAAGCCAACCGATTTCAAGGCCGTCTGCAGACTCGTTGACGCCAAGAACATAGAGGATAACCTCGGAGAACTTTTTCAGCGGATCAGGATCTTCATTCCAGAAATAGAAGTCTCCCTCCGTTTCTGAGGCATAGCCTTTTAGGAAAATTGCACCGCAATTGCGGTCTGACTGGAGCTCGTAGGTCTTAGCACCGCAAGAGCACCTGCCAACAGGCTTGTTAACGCGAACCTTGCCAAGCTGAAGCCCATCATTTTGTGAGTCTGGGCAATCGGGATTGCAGCATGCGGTTAGCTCTTGTATGCCCCTAATGAACATATGCATTCTAACCGGGAGCAAAGCGTTGCCATCCGCAGTCTTCCCCAGGGCGGCTATGTTCAGCAGTATGTCGGTCGCTTCTACAGAATTCTTTTGCTCAGGGAATACCACCTCAGCAATCTTGCCAAGCGTGCTGCAGCCGCTTCTGACACATTCATTCAAACGTCGGAAAGGAGCGAGGCTTGGCAGCTTATCAGCAATCCAGGAACGAGCCTCGCTTTCATCGCCAAACGATCGATCATCAATGCCAACCTGGACCGCAAAAGCATCCAGCTGATCCACCAGATCGATTCCTCCGGACAACAAAGCCCCCAGATCTGTCTCGATGATTGCAGACGCTTCAACCTCTTTCGCGTCGCCTTCGAAGGTATTTGCGATTTTCCCGCGAATTATTTCTAGGCTCGCACAGCTCTTTCCGGTCATATCCTCATAGAAAGACATAGTCGAACTATCATCCTCGGGGATAGAAGCACTCGTTAGGATGAATTGCACCCTCTCGGGTTCGATGCCGATCTTGTGCATGAGTCTTCTAAGCAGCAAGGCGACTTCACCACCAGCTGCGCCTTTGTACATGTGCGCCTCATCAATAATGACAAGTAGTTTCTCGGAAGGGTTCTCGTTTAGCCATTTAGACGTACCCGACCAAATGTCGTTCTCGACGGATCTGATGAGCATGTATTGGAGCATTGAGTAGTTCGTAACAAGAATATCCGGTATGTGGGATTGCATCTCAAATCGCGTGAGAAGTTCTGCGTCATCAGGAGACCAGCCGCTCTCGTGTCTCTTTAGCTGCGAAATGAAGCTCGGAAGATCGTGCTTTGCCGGATATCTTCCATGAGCGGCAAGCTTGGCCCTATCGACCTCGCTGATGTTGATAAGATCTCTTTCGATTGTGCGAGCGTATTCAGTGTCCCTCTTATCGATCTGCTTATCGCCAGGATAGGGAGTCCTTCCCGTGTACATACCAAACTGGGGTCTGCGACCTCTTTTCGACCATACTTCGCCAAAGGATTCGGTATCGCCGCCGAGAATCTTCCTAAGCCTTCCAAGTTGGTCTGAAACCAGCGCATTCATCGGATACAGCACGAGGGCGCGCACGGCTCGAGTGCGCCAACTATCCTCCGAGACCTTGGCCTCGACAGCCAATTTGGACACCAACGGCCACATGAAGCACTCCGTCTTTCCGGAGCCAGTGCCAGTCGAAACAAGGACGTCCTTCTCGTGCCAGAACGCTTCCAATGCATCAATCTGATGAGAATACGGAGACTCAAAGACGCCACGGCCAGTGGTAGACATAGATGCCAAGAACTCTTTGGCATCCTGCGGTATATCGGATGACGCGAGACCATTCTTCGCAATCTCGTATGCCGGAGTTGCTTCGAAATACGGCTCCTGGAAGAGCGTATTGCTGAACCTAAGCTCGTCATCGCATCTCTTTCTAAGCGCAGGCGTCTTGCCGAAGTACTCGGTTTCGACGTAATCGACAATGGTTTTCTTCAGTTCCCTTTTTATGGACTCAACGCCCTTCCCGTCGATCATTTGAAGCCCTTTCAAATCCTATGTAACTAGCAGCGAGCAGCTCTTCCACAAGGGGTAGCGCTTCGGCTCTGACAATTCTGTTAAACCTATCTTCTGCATTTTCAACGGGCCACCCTATCGCATCCAGAACTCGGTTGAGATGCCCAGGAATGAAGCCAACCGGAAGAATAGCTCGAGCATGAGATTCGTCCAACATGACGTATCGAGAGATCGCTCCGTTTCCGTATTCTCGCCTGAGATAGAAAAGCAACTCTTGCGCTTGGATCCAAGTGATTTTGGAGAGGCGTACTCGCCCTTTTGCCTTTGTTGCGACAAAAATAATGGAATCGCCACCGTTACAGTCAACTCTGGCAAGAGCGATATCGCTAACCCAAAGAGGTTCTTCGATCCAAACATCCGAGCGATTGATATTCCAGCGAGCAGTGCGGGCATCAGCAAACCTAACATCATCGAAGTCTGATGCGTTTTCCCAATCGAGGTACTTTAGATCTTCGATCCACCAGGAGGCAGGTCGCATGACGGGCTTATTGTCCGACCGCGCAAGGGAAAGCAGGCCGGAGAGCACCAGCGAGTCTGCGTTGTAACCGCAAACTTTAGCGTGTTTGGCGGTAGGGTCAAAGTAGCCTGAAATGCAAGAGAGGCCATCCGAAAGATTAATTACTACCGGCGGCGTTGCGACGTACGATTCCTCGAAGCCGTTTAACGTTAGCCCCCCAATGTCAATTAACCTATTGTACACGGTTCTTATTCCATTTCCGCCCGAATCAAACCATGCGTCGATACCAGGACAAATCCTATCGAGAGACATGACCCATTTCTTGAGTCTACGGTTCATCGCCTGCTTCGATAGGCCCCTCTTTCCGCATTCCCCATCATCCAAACAAAAAGCCTGCAGCCAGAATCGCGAGGCAGAGTATGAAATCCTGTGACAGTAAGATTCCTTGCTTTCACCAACAAATCGTCGTACCCCAATATCAGATGCAATGATGTTGAGAGCATCGATGCTGCTACTCATGTATGCCCAGTTTCTTTGATAGTTCGATTAAACCCAAATCCTCCTCTGACCATTCCGCCAGTGTCTCTAAGGCCGATTCGTCGCAGCGGGAGCACATCAGGAGGTGCTGCGCAACGTATCGTTCAATGAGCTCTTCGTCGGTAAGATTCTCTATTGCACGGAATACGACTGCTGCCAGGAGGCAATGTTCTGCAGCCAGATCAAGCTGTTCGAGCTCCTTGCTAAGATCTCTGGCCTCTTCAAGGGCATCGTCAGCGCTTACCGCTGGCAACATGAACCGCGATGCCATCTTTTGCAATTTTGCACCCTTCGTCGAACAGGAATAGGTCGACAGGCTTTCAGCATTGGGAAGGTACATCGTGCCCCAGGCCTCTTTCGCAATCAAGGACGCGCTGGCGTGAGATACGAAGGGCAAGATTACTACGGGTTTCACATTTTCCGAGAGCAGCGCGAACAGAACCCCTTCGTTTGCTGCGTCAATGATACCGTCAACGATCACAACCGCTTCGTTTCCAGAAATCGCGTCCAGAACAGAGCGAACGTTCCTGAAGTCGGCAGGAACGACTACCTTTTTCGCGCTGCGGCCAGAAACGGTGACGCTAAGAGAATCGGCAACTTGCCGTGCCACGGTTTGAGGTATTGCGATGAACTTTGTAGCAGCAAGAGCTGCAGCTACGCCGACAGCCAGCCTCCCCCTCTCGACTGCAGGATTGCCCGCCACGCTCGTGACACCTCGCTTCTTTAGGTTCTCAGCAAGAACGTCTTCGAAATCGAAGTCAGACTCCACGAAATCACAAAGACATCCCTCTGTCACCAAAAGCTCCGGGCCATGCAAAGCAACTGGCTGAGAGGCAACGGCCTTGAGTCCTAGCCTCAAGGCAATGTTCGACTGAATTTCACCTAGCGCCGCTTCTTGCTCGCTTCGAGCTTGCTCCAAACTCGAAGCGAGCCTCTCTATATCGTCCTCTAGCGACCGCTTTTTGCTATCCAGGCCCTCAATGGATTGATTCAGATCCGACAAAGTGGATCGAGCGTTTTCGATATCGGCTTTGCTTGTTTCAAGCTCGCGATTTCTCTCTTCCAGAATTGAGTCGCTCAGCCGCATGACCTGCTCAACACATTCCCTATAGAATTCCTCGTTTTCAAGCAGTGATTTGCGGAAGAGCTCGCGACCCTGATCGTCTTCTTCCATGACCATGGAGGAAATGGCTTTTCTCAGACCTATGACCTCTTCTTCAGGCGCTCCTGCTTCAAGATAGGTCTCAAGCGCATCGGGCCGCAGAAAGGCCGCATCAATAATCTGCGAAATAGCGCGTCTATCGGATCTGGAAACTTGAATCGATTCCTCTCGGATAAACCATTTCACATAGTCGGCAGCATAGTATTCTAACGGCCTGAGAAGAACGCTTCCATCAGTTTCCAATTCTTCAAGTTTTGCATAGACCTTTCTATAGGAGGTCAATGCGTGAGGGGACTCAATGATGTCGTAATCATTGAGCCATACTCGCGGCGCAGACAGTACGGTCTCTTTTGTATTGGAAGCAGTACAGCGGAGCCGAATTCTTCCATCGGAGAAAGAGAAGTTGCGACGTTCGCACCTAACAGCAGAACGACGTTTCCCTTCGTTGCTATAGGCTATATAGAATACGCTTGTTGTTCTGCCCTCAAACGGGATTCCTTTCGATAGCGCTTCCCTGAGTTCTCGTTCATCATGTTTGCCTTCGATGAGTAGTAACCCTCTCCGGTACCAACAATCAGCAGAATCTGGTACCGCCAGTCAGCGGGCTTGGTACCCTGGGTAAGATAAATTGGTACCGCCGCCC
>NZ_CDRVMA010000025.1:0-8344 GCF_977072315.1 Adlercreutzia sp. CNCM I-6215
CGGGCGGCCAAAGTGCGGTAGCGCCCCCGGCCGGGAACCGGGGGCGCCGCCGGCGGGATAGAGTGGCGCGTTCGGCTGATTTTGCGGTAGCGCTAACACTGGCCCCGCAGAGCTCGGCGGCCTCCTGCTGCGACATGCCCTCCTCCAGGGCGAGGAGGGCGAGCTCGACCACATCCCTGTCGTACATGCGGACTCCTTCCCGGACCATTCCTCGGTCCAAGTTTTTGTCCGCACCCCCAACCGTACACGAACCCATAAAACGTGGCGTTTGCGCCAAGAAAGCCATGCAAAAGTACGGTTTTTGTGGCGGCGGGATAAGACTTGCAGAAAAGGTGTCATCCCGGAGTTGCCCCGTAGGGAAAGGGCCATGCCCTTTCCGCCTTTTGTCGTGGAGTGAAACAGTGCCCCGGAGGGGTGTCTCATCTTCGGGGGCCGTCCCTGCGCGAATGCGCCTAATGGCTATCGGAAGATGAGACACCCCTCCGGGGCACTGTCTCATGCGGGCAGAGCCTTTGCCCACGGGCCCCTGAGACTCCAAGCTCCCGTAGGGAGGGGGCTCTGTTCCTTCCGCTCAACCAGGAACGCCTCTCTTCCTCGGTCGGGCGGCAAGGGCATGGCCCTTGCCCTACGAGAGGGATGCCGCACCGATGCACATTTGGGCACCCTCGCGTCCGCGATGCCGTGACGATGCACAAATGCGCATTCTCGCGTTCCGAATCCGCCCTTTGGAGGCTTCTCGCGTCCGTTCGATGCCGCACCGATGCACATTTGGGCATTCCCGCGTCCGCGATGCCGCGACGATGCACATTTGGGCACCCTCGCGTCCGTGGCTCGGAGCGTTCCTGTCGGAAGGGCGGGAATTATGGGCTTCGGAACGCGTGGCGGGGGTGGGGGCGGTGCTGTGCTACCATTACGGCCGAGAAAAGGGCGGCCCGGGGCCGTCAAGACCATCCGATAGGAGAAAACCGAACCATGCATGTTGTCGAAAGCAAGCCGGTCAACGGCGTCATCAAGCTGGACTGCGAGGCCACGGCCATCGAGGTGAACAACGCCCTGCGCGAGGCCGGCGAGGCCTTCGCCGCTTCCATGGGCGTGCGCCCGCTGCCGGGCAAGTCGCTCGAGGACTCCGTGAAGGAGACCCTCGGCATCGCCGATCTGGACAAGATCATCGAGGCTCAGGCCATCGAGGTGCTCGTGCCCCGCGCCCTCGACCGCCGCAACCTCGTGCCGGCCTTCCCGCCGAAGGCCACGCCCACCACGAAGTTCGAGCGCGGCAAGAAGTTCTCGTTCTCGCTGAACGTCACCGTGAAGCCCACCTACGAGCTTTCCAGCTACGAGCCGGTGGAGATCACTGTGGATCCCTTCTTCTTCGACGAGACGCCCGTCAAGCAGCAGCTGGACGAGCTGGCGAAGAACTCGGTCATCTACGAGGCCACCGACGCCAAGCCGCTCACGGCGGGAGACGCCTGCTCCATCGCCATGAAGTGCTACGACGACGGTGAGGAGATCAAGGCGCTCACCTGCGAGGATCGCACCTACATCATGGGCCGCGGCTACATGCCCGAAGGCTTCGACGAGAACCTGCTCGGCATGGAGCCGGGCCAGACCAAGGAGTTCACCTTCGAGGCGCCGCTCGGCATGGAAAACGGCGAGGTGGTGAACAAGCCCATCAACTGCACTGTCACCGTGAAGGAAGTGCAGAAGGAGGTCGTGCCGATCATCGACGACGCCTGGGTGAAGGCGAACATGCCCATGTTCGCGAGCCTGGAGGCCCTGAAGGCTGACATGCGCCGCGTCTTCGAGGCCCAGCAGCGCGAGAACTACGAGGGCTACGTGCAGCAGATGGCCGTGGGCGCGCTCACCCGCCGTTTCGAGGGCCGCATCGCCGACGAGATCTACGAGGCCACGCGCGATCAGCTGATGAACAACCTGCGCATGGAGTTGCAGCAGGCCGGCATGACCTGGGAGCAGTTCGTTGAGGCCAACGGCGGCGAGCAGCAGTTCGGCATGATGCTCATGATGCAGACCCGCGAGGTGCTCGTGCAGGGCTTCTGCCTCGATGCGGTGTTCCGTCACGAGAAGATGACGCTCACGGACAAGGACCTGGAAGACGCCTGCCTGGGCATGAACCCCCAGGGCAACGCGGCCATGATGCTCAAGCAGCTTGAGGACTCGGGCCGCGGCTTCGCCCTGCGCGAGACCGCCGAGCGCCTGAAGGCCGCCCGCTTCGTGCAGAAGAACGCGAAGATCACCGTCCGCGAGGCCGCTCCGGCCCCGGCTGCCGAGCCCGCCGCCGACTCCGACACCTCGGCCGAATAACCCGTAGGGCAAGGGCCATGCCCTTGCCGCACGGGCGGAGCGGAGAACGGAAAGGGCATGGCCCTTTCCCTACGGGCGGCACCCGAAGAGAAAGCTTCTATGGCGAAAAAGAACACACGCAATAACTCGAAAGCGGCCGGCGAGACTGCCGTGCCGCTTTCGGCGTTTCTGCCCACGACGCGGGCCGAGGCCGACGCCCGGGGCTGGGGCCAGCTCGACTTCGTCTACGTGTCCGGCGACGCTTACGTGGACCACTCCTCCTTCGGGCCGGCCATCATCACCCGGGTGCTGGAATCCCACGGCTACAAGGTGGGCATCATCGCCCAGCCCGATTGGAACGACCCGGAAAGCGTGGCCGTCTTCGGCGAGCCGCGCCTGGGCTTCCTCGTGTCCGCCGGCAACATGGATTCCATGGTGAACCACTACACGGTGAACAAGAAGCACCGCCACGAAGACGCCTACAGCCCGGGCGGCGAAGCGGGCCGGCGCCCGAACCACGCGGCCGTGGTCTATTCCAACCTCATCCGCCGCACCTTCAAGAAGACGCCCATCATCCTGGGGGGCATCGAGGCCAGCCTGCGGCGCCTGGCCCACTACGACTACTGGTCGGACACGCTGAAGCGATCCATCCTCATGGATTCCGGGGCCGACCTTGTGTCCTACGGCATGGGGGAGCGCTCCATCGTGGAGATCGCCGATGCCCTGGCCTCGGGTCTTTCCGTCGCCGACCTCACCTTCATCGACGGCACGGTGTACCGCACGCGCTCGCTGGACCATGTGGTCGACTACGTCATGCTGCCCAGTTGGGAGGAGGTGTCGGCCAGCAAGCGCGCCTTCGCGGAAAGCTTCGCCGAGCAGTACCGGGCGAGCGACCCCATCACGGGAAAGCGGCTGGTGGAGGCCTACCCCCATGGCGTCTATGTGGTGCAGAATCCCCCAGCGCTGCCTCTTTCCACCGCCGAGCTGGACGCGGTCTACCGGCTGCCCTTCACGGGCCGGTGGCATCCCTCCTACGACGCATCCGGCGGCGTGCCGGCGCTTTCCGAGATGCGCTTCTCGCTCACCAGCTGCCGGGGCTGCTTCGGCGAGTGCTCGTTCTGCGCGCTCACGTTCCACCAGGGCCGCATCGTGACGGCCCGGTCCCAGGAGTCCATCGTCGAAGAGGCGGAAAGGATGACGGCCGAGCCCGACTTCAAGGGCTACATCAACGACGTCGGCGGCCCCACGGCGAACTTCCGCGCCCCGGCCTGCGCCAAGCAGCTGAAGGCCGGCGCCTGCACCGACAAGCGCTGCCTGGGCAGCGAGCCCTGCCGTGCCCTGCGCGCCGACCACCGCGACTACGTGGGGCTTCTGCGCCGCTTGCGGAAACTGCCCGGTGTGAAGAAGGTGTTCGTACGGTCCGGCATCCGCTTCGACTACGTGCTGGCCGACCGCGAAGGTGGCGAGACGTTTTTGCGCGAGCTGGTGGATCACCACGTCTCCGGCCAGCTGCGCGTGGCTCCCGAGCACGTGTCCGACACGGTGCTCGCCGCCATGGGCAAGCCGCCGCGGGCCGTCTACGACCGCTTCTGCGAGGCCTTCGACGACCTCAACCGCGAGGCGGGCAAGAAACAGTACATCGTGCCCTACCTCATGTCCTCGCACCCCGGATCCACCCTGAAGGAGGCAGTGGAGCTGGCCGAGTACGTGCGCGACATGGGCTTCAACCCCGAGCAGGTGCAGGACTTCTACCCCACGCCGTCCACCATTTCCACCTGCATGTACTACACGGGCCTCGACCCGCTGACCATGGAGGAAGCCTACGTCCCGCGCACGCCTCACGAGAAGGCCCTGCAGCGCGCCCTCATCCAGTACCGCAACCCCGCCAACTACGATCTGGTGCGCGAGGCCCTGGTGAAGGCCGGCCGCAGCGACCTCATCGGCTGGGACGAGAAGGCCCTCATCCGCCCCAAGCGACCCAAGGCAACGGGGGAGGGCGGCAATGGAAAGCGTGCTGGCAAGGGCCCGAAGCGCGATCAGCGCGGCGGCGCCTCCGCCGCCAAGGGCGCCCCGCGCCCGGCCCAATCCCAGCGTCCCGGCAAGCCCCCGAAGGCCAACGGCCGCAAGGGCGGTATCCGCAAGGGTCGGTGAGGTGGGCCGCACTCGTTTGCCGCTATGAGCGTTAGCAAAGTTAGCATTTGTTAGCATAGTTAGCTTTTGTTAGCAAAGTTAGCAAGTGCGATCCCCTAAGGGTCGGAGACCGGTCGGTGCTTTACCGCTGGCGCGCGGCAAGGTCGTCGTGAAGGCTGCGGCGCAGGGCGGCGATGGTCTGGCGGTAGGTCTCGGTGCCGTAGTCGTCGCCGAACAGCTGCCGCAGCATCTCCTCGGTGCCCTCGGCGATGAGCGAGGCGCACTGCAGGCCGAGGGACGTCACCGTGATCTGCCTCTCGCGCTTCGTCGCGCCGGTCGCGCGGGTGACGAGGCCGGCGGACTCCGAACGGGCCAGGGTGCGCGAGAGGGTGGGGGCGTCGAAGGCGAGAAGGCGGCGGGCCTCCTTGGCCGAAATCGGCTCGTCGCTGCTGGCCGCCGCCAGCAGCAGGTGGCCCTGCTGGGCGGTGACGAGGTTCTGCTTGCAGATGGTGGCGAAGTTCGAGGCCACTTGCTGGCAGATGATGAGGAAGGCGCTGTCGCCGCGGGCGAGGTGGCCCACGGTGCGGTTCTTGTTCAATCGTACGCAAGCGCTGTAGAGCAGCGCCATGGCCTGGATGCGCAGCTGTCCTGAAAGAGGGGCGAGGGCCCGCTTCGCCACTTGGACGAGCGCGTGGTCGAGCCGCCCGAGCAGCGCGCGCCCCTCGGGGGTGAGGGCGACCATGGTGGCGCGCCGATCGTCCTCCGACTCGGCCTTCGCCACGGTGCCGTCGGCCGCCATGCGTGCCACGCCCTCGGCCACGGTCGTGTAGTTGAGCTCAAGCGTCTCAACGACGGCGGAGAGCGGGACGGGATCGGGCCGGTCGAGCATGAGGAGAATCCAGTACTGGTTGATCGTCGTGCTGCCCTCGCGGCGCAGCGCGCCGATGGCAGTGCTCCGCCACCGATCGAGCACCATTTCCGCTTCGATGGCGCCCCCTCGTTCCGTTGATGACATGGCCCCTCCTTGCCTTGCATGCGTACCCATAATAAAACTTTCCTGGCAAAGCGGCGGATTAGTCCAATTGCGCAAGCTTTTGCCCTGAATCGAAAATCGCTGAGGAAAAAACGCGGAATTTCGCCGCATGACGGCGAATGCGCGGCCCTGATCAGGTGAAAGAGCGCGACCAATCTCCCGTCGCCTTCGCCGGCGTCCCCGCTCTGCACCCAGGTGCCGTGTCAACAATTGCTCCAATGACGCAAGTTTTGTTTCCCGTGGCCGCCGATTCTATGATTTTCGCCGTTGTAACCCCACACGAAAGGAGAGAGGGATGGGGAACTACGAAGAGGAGAAGGTGCGGGGCGGCATGGACCGTCGCTCGTTCTTCAAGCTCGGCGGGCTGACCGCCGGCATGGCCGCGTTCGCCGGCATGGCCGGCTGCGCGCCCCAGCAGGAGATGGCCGACACCGGTGGCGACAACGAGACGGTCGCGGCCCGGGTGCCGTACTCCGTGTTCGAGACCGACATCCTGATCATCGGCGCCGGCTTCGGTGCGAGCTACGCGGTGGATGCGGCGCGCAAGGCCGGCAAGAACGTGATCATGGTTGACAAGGGCCCCTACGGCTACAGCGGAGCCTTCGGCATGAGCTTCGACATCATGCACACCTGGGATCCGAACTCGCCGACCTATAAGAGCGAGGACGACATCCCGAACAGCGGCTTCTTGCGCGATGAATCCCTGTACCGCGCCGCCTTCATGGAAAGCGAGCTGGGGGACACCCCCGATGTCTGCATCGCCAATTTCGGCGAGGTCTGGTCGGCCCGCAACGAGGACGGGACGCCGTTCTACCTGTACGACTTTCCGAACATCCGCGGCATCGAGCACTCCATGGCGCGCCAGTGGTCGGATCACTTCCGCGCCCTTGACTACGTGATGATTCATGACCGCACTATCATCACCGACCTCATCATCGAGGACGGCCGCTGCCTGGGCGCCATGGGCGTGCATGTTCCCACCGGCGAGTACCGCGTGTTCCGCGCCAAGGCCACGCTGGCGGCCACGGGCGGCTCCACCCAGTTCTATGGCTGGAACTCCACGTCCTGCACGTCGAACAACGTGTGCGACAACACCGGCGACGTGGAGATGTCGCTTCTGCGCCACGGCGGCAAGGTGGCCAACGCCGAGTTCTGCACCTACGACATGATGGGCGCCTTCCCCCGCAGCTTCGTTGCCTCCGAGGGCTCCATGGTGGGCGCCGACAGCGTGCATTCTGGCGACCTCATGGACAAGGACGGCAACTACCTGAAGGACGACCCGGAGCTGGCCGAGCTGCTCGGTTCCCAGGAGGGCGTTATCCAGGCGGCCTGCATTGTCGTCGATCGCGGTCAGGGTTCCGAGAACGGCGGCATCTACCTCGATTGCAAGCCCGAGTCCCTGTCCACCATGCGCTGGATGTACCAGCGCAACGCGGCGCTGCTGAAGGAGAAGTTCGGCTTCGACTTCACCGAGCAGCCCGTGGAGGTCGTGCCCGAGATGTACGAGCACAGCGGCGAGATGCTGGTCGACGAGAACGCCATGTGCATCGATGTCGAAGGCCTGTTCGGCGTCCGTTCCAACACCGGCGCCGAGGGCGGCAACAACAACACCGCCAACCGCCGTATGGGCCGCTACGCCATGAAGAAGGCGCTGGAGTACATCGACTCCTACGAGGAGCCCGCGGCCGTGACCTATGAGTCCGTGGCCGCCGAGATCGAGCGTTTGGAGGATCTGCGCACCCGTCAGACCGACGACCCCATCCGCCCCATCACCGTGCGCCGCAGCATCCAGTACGCCTGCGCCCAGGCCGCTCGCCCCTCCCGTCCCACGGAGGTGCTCGAGGAGGCCAAGGCCGAGCTCGATCGCATCATGACCGAGGACGTGCCCCGCATGGCCTGCGCCGACGACAGCCTGGTGTACAACGCCGACTGGAAGGACGCCATCGAGACCCTCAACTTGCTCGATCTGGCCCGCCTGTTCGTGTACGCCTCCCTGGAGCGCCAGGAGAGCCGTGCCTCCCTCATCCGCCCGGAGTACCCGGAGACCGACGATGAGAACTGGGCGTGCGCTCTGGCCTACACCCGCGCCGAGGACGGCACCCTGTCCTACGAGAAGATCGCCTACTAGTTCATAAGAAGGAGCCTACGCTATGAAGATCACTGTCAAGCGCTACGATCCCTCGAAGGACAACGCGCCCTACGAGACCACCTACGAGGTGCCCCACGACGACGAGTACATGACCCTGCTGCAGGCCCTCGTGTACATCCACGAGAACGAGGAGCCGCTGGCCTTCGACTTCTCCTGCCGCGGGCGCATGTGCGGCCGCTGCGCCATGATGCTCGACGGCAAGCCGGTGCTGGCCTGCGTCGAGCCCCTCTCCGACGGCTCCCACACCGTCGAGCCTCTGGAGGGCGTGCCGGTGGTGAAGGACCTCATCGTGGACAAGAGCCAGGTGCAGGCCCGCATCGCCGAGACCTACAAGCGCGTGCGTGTCGCCCCGCTTAAGGCCGAGGACCTCAACGAGTACAACATGGAGCACGAGGCGGAGCTGTTCGGCATCAACTACTGCGCCCGCTGCCAGGTGTGCACGGCCGGCTGCCCGGCCCGCGCCATGGACCCCGAGTACATCGGCCCCTCCCACATGCTAGCCGTGGCCTTCCGCCACTTCGACGCCTACGACCAGGCCGACCGCATCGTCGAGGCCGTCCAGGGCGGCCTGTGGGACTGCACCATGTGCGGCACCTGCACCTCGCTGTGCAACCAGCTGGAGATCGACCACCTGATGTTAGCGCTACCGTAATAATCGCCGATTGGGCCCCCGCTTCCCGCCAATCGCGCCACCGCACAGGCGCCGATCGCGCTACCGGACTTTGGCCGGCGGC
>NZ_CDRVMA010000026.1:0-7483 GCF_977072315.1 Adlercreutzia sp. CNCM I-6215
TCGACGAGGGAGGGCGCAAGGTGTACGATACGATAGCCGGCCGCAGGAGGCGGCTGGGGCTGGCCGCCTAGGCCGTCCGGAAAAACGTCCGCACCCCCTGGGAAATGGAAAAACTGACCAAATAGTCACATTTTCCATTTCCCATTTCGCTCTATCGGGGAAAGAGAAGCGAGAGTTTAGGCTTTGCGACGCAAAAGGGCGAGGAAGTGGGCGTCGGGGCCGCCGGGCTCTAAAACGGTGGAGAAGAACGGCAGCTCGATGTCGAGGTCGGGGTTTCGGCAGGGCACCACCTCGAAGGCGGCACCGGCCTCGGTGGCCAGGAAGGCCTCCACGGCATCGGCGTTCTCCTCGTGGGTGACGGTGCAGGTGGCGTAGGCCAGAATGCCGCCGGGAGCCACATGGGATGCCGCCGATTCCAAGAGACGTGCGTCCAGCTCGGCCGATTCGGCAATGGTTTCGGGGCGCAGGCGCCAGCGGATGTCCGCATGACGCCGGAGCGTGCCCAGCCCCGTGCACGGGGAGTCGATGAACACGCGATCGAAAGTGCGCTCGCCCACCAGGGCGTCCAAGTCGGTGGCGTCGCCGATGATGGCCTCGCTCACGTGCGCCCCGTACTGCTCGGCGCGCTCTTGGAGCAGCTTGGTCTTGAAGGCGTGCACGTCAACGGTGACGTACTCGGGGATCTGCTTGCCGTATCGCCGGTAGGCGATGCTCTGGTCGAGGATGGTCTTCGTGGCGCGGCCGGCGCCGATCTCCAAGAACGACTCCGGTGCCGTATCTCCCACCACCAGATCCGCCACTGCCTGGGAGGTGGCGTCGGACACGAGAAGCAAGCCCTGGTTCATCATGCGGCGCACACGGCCATCGAGCAGGGGCACGCCCGACGCCACTTTGTAGCAGCCGGGTACGGCACAGCCGCCCAGCGCCATGGCTTCAGGCTCAGCGTGAGCCGCTGCGAGAACCGAGACGACCTCCTCGTCGGTGGCGGCCTTCAGCGCGTTGACGGCGATGTAGACCGGAGCCGGCTCGTTCGAGGCTACCATGAAGTCGCGGGCGCCCTCGGGCCCGAGCTCTGCGATGAGCCGCTTGGCGAGCCACACCGGGAAACCGTGCAGCCGCGCATAGGCGGCGATATCAGTGCGCGGGTCGCCGAAGGGGAAGGCCTCTTTGGCGCGCGCCACGCGGCGCAGCACCGCATTGGCGAGACCGCCCGCGCGCGGCGCCACCGACTTCACCAGCTCGACGCCCTGATCGACGGCGGCATGGGGGCTCTTCTGCAAAAAGACGATCTCGTAGGCCGACAGGCACAGCGCGTCGCGCACTGCCGGGGCCGCATCGTCGGGCGAGTCCATGCAGCCCGTGATGATGTCCTCCAGGGTGCCGCGCGTGCTGACCACGCCCAGCACGAGCCGGGTGGCGAAGGCCCGATCCTCCCGCGACAGGGGCGAGATATCGATGGTCTTGGCGATGATGTCCTGGGCGAACGCGTCGCGCTCCCTCAGCTGGTGGATGGCCGCCAGGGCAAGCTCGCGGGCCGTCGTGGCCTTGTGGGCCTTCTGCCGGCGCACCTGGTCGCGGCGCGGCGCGCCTCCGCGGCCGCCGTCGCGAGGCCCATCGAAGCGCGGGCCGCGATCCTGCGGGACGTCTTGGTCGGGGGCCGCCATGAGCTTGCCGTCGATGAACACCTCGCGCGGGTGGCCCGCCTCGCGGGAATCGCGCCGAGGGCCGCGGCCTGTGCGCGGGCTGAAATCCTTGCGGGGGGCGCTCCCACCAGTTGGCTTGCCATCGCGGGCACGGAAGTCCTTCCGGTCGGCGCCGGATCGCTGCTCGTCACGCGGGCCCCGGTCGTCCTTGCGGAATCCGCCGGGCTTGCCGTCCTTGCGGTAGCCGCCGGGCTTCCCGTCGCGGGGGCCGCGATCATCCTTGCGGAAGCTACCCGGCTTCCCGTCTTTGCGGAACCCGCCGGGCTTGCCCCCTTTGCGGAAGTCGCTCGGCTTCCCGTCACGAGGCCCCCGGTCATCCTTGCGGTAGCCACCCGGCTTGCTGTCTTTGCAGAACCCGCCGGGCTTGCCCCCTTTGCGGAAGTCGCCGGACTTTCCGCCGGGGCGCGGCCCGCGGTTCTGCCGCGCGCCGCCCTGGGCGTTGCGATCGCCCTGGCTCGCTCGGTCGTAGGATCGTCTCTGGTTGTGGGATCGATGATCGTTATGCACGGGACCATGTTCCTTCCTCGCCCCGCAGCGCGGGGACGCCGGCGGCAAACGAGCGCGCGTCCATGGCGCGCTTGCCGTCCGGTTTTACTTCGGTTACTTCCAAGACCCCCTCGGCGCAGCCGAGAAGCAGTCGGTTCGCGATAAGGGCCGCCGCGCCGGAGCCCAGGCGGTCGGCGGGAGCATCGTCGGCCACGCGGGCCGCCAGCACCGTCAGCGGCCGGCCGGCGACGACGGCCCGGGCGGGATGGGCGGCGCCCGAGGCACGCACGCGGCGATCGTTCGCAACGGCGCTCTCGGCAGGATCGAGGTTCAGCTCGCCTTTGGCGATCTTCTCGGCGTAGGTGACCAGCGCCTCGTCCTGGGCCACCCAGCGCAGGTTGCCGCCCTCGGCCTGGGCCAGCGCCGTGAGCAGCGCGCTGGCGCCCAGGGCTGCCAGCTCCTCGGTGAGCTCGGCGGCTGTGCGCGAACCTGCGGGCAGCGAGCGGCACACGCAGTAGTCGCCGGTGTCGAGCCCCTCCTCCATGGCCATGATGCACACGCCGATCTCCTCGTCGCCGGCGAGGATGGCCCGCTCGATGGGGGCCGCCCCGCGCCAGCGCGGAAGCAGGGACCCGTGCACGTTCAGGCAGCCGAAGGGCGGCAGGTCGAGCACCTCCTTGGGGAGAATCGCCCCGTAGGCCGCCACGCAGATGACATCGGGCGCGAACGCGGCGAGCTCCGAGAGCACCGCGGCGTCGCGCAGCGTGCGCGGCGTTCGCACGGGAAGACCGCGGCGCTCGGCCACTTCCTTCACCGGGGAGGGTACGAGCGCCTTTCCCCGGCCGCGCACGGCGTCGGGACGCGTGTAGACGGCCGCGATCTCGTGGAACTCCGCCAACTCGTCCAAGATTTCCGCCGCGAAGCGGGGCGTTCCCATGAAGACGACGCGCACGCTACTTCACCTCGATATCGGTGTCGCCCGGGCGGGCGCCGGCGGCCTTGGCCTCCTCGTAGGCGCGCAGCGCCTCGATGCGGGTCACCGGATCGCAGCTCTCGAAGAGCGTCTTGCCGTTCAAGTGGTCGATCTCGTGCTGCAGGCAGCGGCCGAGCAGGCCGTCGCCCTCGATCTCCCACAACTCGCCGTCCAAATCGTAGTACTGGACGCGGGCCCACGGCTGGCGCTTCACCGGCACGGTGACGCCGGGGCACGAAAGACAGCCCTCGCCGCCCTCCTCCGGCTCGCCGGCCAATTCCACGATCTCGGGGTTCACGAGCACGATGGGGTTCTTCTCCCCCTTCTCGCCGTCCCAGTCGACGTCGATGACGACCAGGCGCTTGGTGACGCCCACCTGGGGGGCGGCGATGCCGCAACCGTAGTTCTTGTACATGGCGTGGGCCATCTGCTTGGAGAGACGCTTAAGCGACTTGTCGCCGGGCTCGCACGGCTCGCAGACCGTGGCGAGAATGGGATCGGGGGAAATAACAATGGGAAGCACGGTATTCCTTACTCTGTATAGTGAAGTGTCAATGCGCTGCGGCAACCCCGGGCAGCTCTGAAATGGCCCGGGATCGTATCAGTTGCTTGGGACATTGTGAAGCGCGAGGCCCCTCCTGTCCAGATGACCCGCGAAATCTACGGACGGACGGCGCCCCCTACGGGGAGGGGTGAAACGCGGAGATGGAGCGCCGCGGCGGGTGCCCTAGCTGGCGGGCAGCGCTCGGTGGGCGACGCGACGGGCGGCCACGTCCATCTGCAAGGTGGTAACGGCCGCGTGCAGCAGCTCGGCCTCCTCGGCGTCGGCCCCGGCGTTCATCTGGGCCGTGAGCGCCCCGATGGCCTCCTCGGCATCGCCCAGGGCCAGCTCCTCGGCCAGGTAGGCGCCGATGGCCTCCGGGGTGCTCGACGGGTAGGACGACCCGGCGGTGAGCACGCGGGCGGCATGGGGCGTGGCGAGCGTCGCCTTCGTGACGATGTCGGCCGGCGCGGCCCCCGGGTTCTCGGAGAGGGTCGCGAGCACGCTCTCGGCCAGAAGGCGGTGCACCTCCTCGTGCCACTGCACCTGGGCCAGCGCATCGGCATGGGCGAGCCCCACAAGGGGATGCTGGCAAGCGAGCGCCAGAAACTCCCGCTCGAAGCGCAGGCGGTTGCGCTCGGCCTGGGAAAGCGCGCGGCGCACAGGTCGGGGCGCGGGGGCCTCGGGCCCGGTCTCCTCCTCGGGGGCGCCGCGGGGCGTCTCCAGGGCTGCCAGCCGCTCCAGCACGTCGGCCTCCTCGATGCCGAGGCGCCCGTGGGCCCGCAGGCGCGACCAGGTGCGCACGGCGTAGTCCTTCGCCACCAGCGTGTCCTTGATGGGGGCGAGCACCGCCAGGCACGCGTCCAGCGCGCGATCGCGGCCGGGGGCGGTATCCAGGTCGAAGCTGTCGAGGCGCCGTTCGAGGCCGAACTCGATGAGCGGGAGCGCCCCTTCCACCACCGCCTCCAAAGCCTGCGCGCCCTCCGCCTGCACGAACTCGGCCGGATCCTGGTTGCTCGGCAGGGTGACGGCCAGAAGCTCCACGGAGTTGCGGTTCTTGTCGGAGATGCTCTCGCCGATGAAGGCCAGGGCGCGGTCGGCCGCCTTCTGACCCGCCGCGTCGCCGTCGAACAGGTAGACGATCTTCTTGGGCGCGTGCTTGGCGAGCACCCGGATGTGCCGCATGGTGAGCGCCGTGCCCAGGGTGGCCACCACGTTGGTGACGCCCGCCTCGTGCAGCGCAATGACGTCGGTGTAGCCTTCCACTACGATGGCGCAGCCGGTAGAGGCCATGCGCGCCTTCGCCTGGTCGAGCCCGTAGAGCACCTGGGACTTGTGGAACAGCGGCGTTTCCTGGGAGTTCAGGTACTTCGGCTCGCCGGCGCCGATGACGCGGCCGCCGAAGGCCACGCAATCGCCCTGGGCGTCGAAGATGGGGAACATCACGCGTTCGTAGAAGCGGTCGCGCACCGGGCCCCCGCGCCCGTCGAGGGCCACGTTGGCGCGGATCATCTCGTCGGGTTTGAAGCCCAAAGCCGAAAGATGCCGGACGAGCGCCCCGCGCCCGGGGGCGTAGCCGAGCATCCACTTCTTCGGCACCTCGCCGCCGAAGCCGCGGGAGGCCAGGTACTTCCGTGCGGCGTCCGGCCCCTCGCCGCGCCCGCGCATGAGCTGGGTGTGGTAGAACTCGGCCGTGCGCGCGCAGATCTCCTTCATACGGCTCTTCACCGAGCGCGACACGCCCCCGCCCCGCGCGTCCTCCGCGATGTCGATGTGGGCGCGGTCGGCCAGATAGCGCACGGCCTCGGGAAAGTTGAAGTCCTCGGTCTTCATGATGAACGAGAAGACGTCGCCCCCTTCCCCGCAGCCGAAGCAGTGCCACAGCTGGGTGGCGGGGTCGATCTTGAACGAGGGGGTCTTCTCCTGATGCAGCGGGCAGCAGCACCAGAAGTCGCGGCCCTTCTGCTTGACGGGGGTGCGCTCGCCGATGACCGCCACGAGATCGCTCGCGTCGCGAACTTTCTGGATATCCTCGTCGCTGATGCCGGCCACGCGCCCCCGCTTTCTCTTCGTCGTTTTCTGGAAAGTATAGCACCTCGTTCGCAAACAGATGTTCCTCAAGCTACAATAGCGGCAAAACTAACGATCAGCGAAAGCGAGCGAGCCATGGCAGAGAACAACGTCCCCTACCTTACCCTCGATCCCGACGTGGAAGAGGCCATCCGGGCCGATCGGGCCGCCGGGCGAACGAGCCCCTACCGCACCGACGACGACGCCGTGGTGCGCCGCGAGGACTTCGCCCACGACCGGGCCACGCTCACGCGCCCGGCCTTCGTGCGCGACATCGAGAAGATCTTGAACCTGCCCGCCTACAACCGCTATGCCGACAAGACCCAGGTGTTCTCCTTCGCCGAGAACGACGAGATCTCGCGGCGCGGCCTGCACGTGCAGCTGGTGAGCCGCGTGGCCCGGGGCATCGGGAGCCTGCTCGGGCTGAACTGCGACCTCATCGAGGCCATCGCGCTGGGCCACGACACGGGCCACACGCCCTTCGGCCACGCCGGCGAGCGCTTTCTGTCGGCCTGCTACCACGCGCGCACCGGGCGCACCTTCAACCACAACGTGCACTCGGTGCGGGTGCTCGACAACCTGTACCGCCGCAACATCTCGCTGCAGACGCTCGACGGTGTGCTCTGCCACAACGGCGAGTTCGCCCAGCAGGTGCTGCGCCTGGGAGAGACGGCCACGTTCGAGCAGCTGGACAACTTGGTGGAGGCCTGCACGGCCGACGAGTCCACCATCAAGACCCTGCGCCCTTCCACGCTGGAGGGCTGCGTGGTGCGCGTGGCCGACATGATCGCCTACATCGGCAAGGATCGCCAGGACGCGCTGGCCATGGGGGTCATCGATTCGCTTTCCCCCTTCGATTCCGAGGCGATCGGCGTGACCAACGCGAAGATCATCAACAACCTCACCGTGGACATCGTGAACAACTCCTACGGCAAGCCGGAGATTGCCATGAGCGAGGAGGTCTTCCGCGACCTGAAGCTGGCGAAGAAGCAGAACTACGAGGTCATCTACTTGAAAGAGGGCATGGTGGACGACACCGAGAACCTCGTGGAGGAGATGTTCGAGGAGATGTACGCGCGGCTGCTTTCCGACCTTTTGGAAGAGCGCCGGGAAAGTCCCATCTTCCAGCACCACGTGCAGCGCCTCGCCGCGGCATCGCGGTCCATCGTGCCTGCGGAGTACCTGGCCGGCGAGCCGAACCAGATCGTGGTGGACTACATGGCCTCCATGACTGACAGCTACTTCATGGCCATCTACCGCCACCTGTTCCCCAAAAGCCGTCGCAAGATCCAAACCCGCGGCTATTGCGCGGATCTCATCTAACCCTTACTAATCAGATTCGCTAGCTTGCAAACCCGAACGCACGTCCCACTCTTTGTTTTCTGCACGATTTGGAAAATGTGCTATTTTGGAGCTTGCACAAGATTCCCACGATAACGGACTCCAGAAAAGCACATTTTCCAAATTGCTCTTTCCAAAATTACACATTTTCCAAATCACGGCGATGCAATTATGCGAGTGCTAATTTTTTGCAATCGCTCTACCAGGCTTTTCTCGAAGTCTGTAATTCTATCCTCCGCATATTAAACATTCAGATTTGGAAAATGTGCTTTAAATCCTCCTTTGCAGAATGTGGGTAGCGCATCCGCCGCCGCGCGCGTTGCCCTATAATCGCAGGCAACAGAACATCCATCCGCGAGACCGCCCGGA
>NZ_CDRVMA010000027.1:0-6245 GCF_977072315.1 Adlercreutzia sp. CNCM I-6215
GCGTTTTGACGCAAGGGCGGAGCCTTCGACGCGCACCCGCATAGCGGGTGGTTTTTTGCCCGCCGCGCTTCGCGCGCCGTGCAGGCTCACGAGCCTGAAGAAGAGGGGGCCGGCACTCGCCAGAGCGCCGCCCCCCCTCGGGTCGTCGGATATGTCGCAACCCCTTACGCCGTCAGGAGGGCGGCCAGGTCCTCGCGGGACGAGAACGGGCTCATCTCCACGAAGGCGTCCATAATCCCGATGCTCACCTCCACGGCCTTCGCGCCGCGCAGCACGGCGGACAGCATCGCCACACCCTGTTCCGTGAACGCGCGCGGAGGGTACCTCCACCATGCACTTCTTGCCGACTCCCCGGATAAGGTCACAATCTGTGACCTTACGTCCTCCGCCTCCTCCGGCGTCAGCTTGAAGCTGTAGCGCTCGGGAAACCGGCCGAGGTTGCGCGTTACGGCTTGGTTCAGCGCCTTGGTCTCCACCCCGTAGAGCGACACCAGATCTGCTGATCATCGACGAGTTCGGCTACCTGCCGGTTGACGTCGAGGGGGGGCGTGCCTCCTCTACCAGGTGATGGCGGCGACCTATGAGCCCCGGAGCATGATCGTGACCACCAACATCGAGTTCAGCCGCTGGGGCACGATGCTCGGCGACGACAAGCTGGCCAACGCAACCGTGGACAGAATAGTGCACCATGGCCACCTCATCGAGTTCGGCGGCCAGAGCAGGAGGTTCGATGAGGCCCTCATGATGGGCAACTCAGAAGAATAGGAAGGAACGGCGGCGCCCGGGCTGCGCGGCGGCGGAATCGTGAAACCCGAAAGAAAGTTTTTGTGAAACTACATTCTTGTGAAACACATCGAGCGTCCGAAAAAAGCTGGAGACTCCCTCGGGCACTGGACAAAGCACCAATGCGCTGCTACCATATGCTGCCAGCGGCGCCCCCGATGCACCCCTCTGCGGAGCTTCGGGGGCGCTTCTATCTCACGCGCCCGTAGCGCTCGCCTTCCAGTATGTAGACCCGTCCCCCAAACCGCCGCCTCGCACCCTCCACGAACTCGGCCAGCTCCGCATCGCCGAGAGCACCGTTCTCCGTGTTGTCGAACACGACGGCGATGGCGTTGAGCTTCTTCGACGCGCGCCGAAGATAGCCGTCTATGGTGCTGAACGAGGAGGCTTGAGACAGCGTCTTCAGCTCGTAGCCATTGGAAAGATCGGCGAGGCCGATGCGGCGCGCGCGTGAATCTCCGGCGTCCCCTGCGAGCACTGCGTCAATCACGAAATCGGCGCGCACGCCATGACGCCCGAGTCGCTCGGCCGTGCGCAGCTCCTGGGGGCGCCTGCGGCGGATCTCCTCCTCCAAGGAGGCCGTCTCGAACGAAGCGGCGGGCTCGCCTCCCCCTTCCAGCCACCCCTCATCCCGCGAGTGGATCTCTGTCGACACGTCGCCCTCTCCGGCCCAGCCCCGGTACCCGACAGCCGTGGCCTCGCAGTCCTCGAGGCGATCGCTGGCGATCTCGCCCTCCCAAGTGAACCGCGGGGAGGTACGAAGCCCGAACGGAGAACCCCCGGCACGTGCCCGCGCCATGGGAATGCCGCCCCCATCGCCACTGCCTCCCTCACCGCTGCAAGTCGCCCCGCCAACCATCTCTGCCCCGCCCCCTATCGATCGTTCCGTCATCCTAATGCAGGAGAACCCATCCTACTTGATCACGACCGCGGAAATGACGCGGGAATGTCCCGATCCGTTCCCCGCGCCGACCGCGACGGAGTCGCAAAACGCCCGGAAGACGCCCCAGAACCGCACTTAAGCCGCAGCTGTACGAGAGAGGGGGCACCGTCTACCTGGTGACGGCGCAGAGGGGGAAGAGGAAGCTGGAGGTTAAGACGATGCGGAAGGCGCATCGGTCGGGTGCCTCGTGCTAGCCGCGAGCGGCTCCCTTGGGCCTAAGTCCGAAACGACCCCGACGATAAGGGCATTATAGCATCGGCAATGCCGCCCGAGAACGGCGACGAGGCCGCGTTACCTGCATTCCACAGACGGCGGCGCTTCCACGATAAAGAAAATGACGAGACGTGCCTTTTCGCTTTGCCCTTGCCTCTCATCCTTACCAGCCTGCATGGAATCCAACTTCGAACGTTTGCCCTGCATCCAATTATCGCAAATTGCATCGATCAGCATGTTTGGTACCTTTCCATAAGAAGGAGGGGGCCGACGCTCGTCAGAGCGCCGGCCCCCTCTCGGTTGGCTATGTCTCGGCCCCGAAGGGCCGGCGGGTCGCCCCTACGCCGCCAGGAGGGCGGCCAGGTCCTCGCGGGACGCGAACGGGCGCGGCTCGGCGTCCGGGTCGTGGGCGGCGACGACCTCGCCCTCCCAGACCTCGCCGTTGCGGTCGAACTTGCGGCTCCGCACCACCCAGCGGAAGGCGGGGCGCACGCGCTCGTCCAGCGCGGCCACCTCGTCGGGGAACGCCATGCCCGAGAGCGTCCGCTCCAGCGCTGCCAGCTCGCTCTCGCCGGCGTCTGGCATCACGAGCCCGGCCTCCGGGCTGCACCCGGCGCCCTCGCCGACGAAGGCCAGGCGCATCTTCTCGCGCCTCTTGCCCTCGGCCCACACGATGCCGCCCGCCACGGCGGCCACGACGAGCCACCATGCGACGGCCACGACGAGATGCAGCGGATCATCCACGTGGTTGAATCCAAGAGCGAACCAGGCCCACAGCAAAACTCCGCAGGCGACAGCCGCGATCGCTGTGACGATCCAGTTGTTCTTTCTCATCTCAGTCTCTCCTTCCGTATCGGACGGGGGCGGCTCGCGGCCGCCCCCTCGCGGCTATCTCTTACAGGGCCTGATGGCCAGTCGCAGGCACTGTCTCGGCTTGCTCGTCCTCAATGCCGAGCACCTGCTTCTCGTAGTCGTCGACATCGTCGGCCAGGTGCAGACGGCGGCGCACCACCACGATACCATAAACAGCCGTGAGCAGGATGCCCAGGAGCATCACCCAATGCACCCAACAGTGCGGCTCGTCGAAGGCGCCCATGGGAGTCGCCTCGTCATCGATCGTCTCGGACTCATTAGCCGTCGGCGTGGCAGCCTGCGGCGTCGCGTCGTCCTCGATGGTCTCGGTAGCCGGGGCCGGGGTCGCGGGCGCAGGCGTGGCCGGGGTAGCCGGGGTGGCCGGCGTCACAGCAGCCGGAGTTACCGGAGCCGTCGGGACGACCGGAAGGGGAGCCGGCGTGGTGATTGAGAAATCACCCGGAACAACCGTCACCCGATAGTTCGGGTTGGCGCTGTAGCGAGCGCTGAGCACATCCGCGTAGGTGCCGACGGCCTGCGCCGCGTTGGTGCGGTAGAACGTGATCGTACCAAGGTCATCGGAGCTCACCAGAGGCGTTGCGGCGCTCACGCTACCCGTAAAGGCCGGGTCAGCGGTGCCGAGAACCTTGGTCGCGCTGTCGACGACGATCGTCACAGGACGCGGTGTAATAACGACCTGCGCCGACCCCGTGATCGTCTCGTAGTTCGGGCGCGTCACCGTGTATCCCACAGTATAGGTGCCGGCCTCGGTGAAGGCGTTCGCATTCGTGTAGGTTACCGTGGCGTCCGATGGGGCGTTCACGATTATGCCGTGGGCGGAACCGTCATAGAGGCCGCTGTATCCATTAGCCGAGATGGCATAGGAGGCGTTCACTACCTCGAGCACGCCAAGGGTCTCGCTCGCAAGCACGTAGTTGCCCTCCTTGGCCGTTCCGTTCCAGACGATGGAGTACGTGTTGTCAGCCGTACCAACCTCAGTGATGGAACCCGTAGCAGTCGCAGTTACCGTCTCGCCGGCCACTAGGTCGACGTCAACACGAGCATCGGTCAGCGGCGTGCCGTCATAGCTCTTGAGGGCATCGTAGGTCGTCACGGTGTAGGGGCGCGGTTCGATCTGATACGTCCGGTCGATAACACCCGTGTAGTCGCCGATACCTGTGATCGTCACCGTCTTTTCGCCGGCATCGGTCACGTTCTCGGAGTATTCAAGTGTGTAGTGCACGTTCTCAGTAAGAGTGGCGCCAGTGGTCTTATCGGTCACGTTGACTTCCTGGTAATGAGGCTGACCATCATAGACCAGAGACTCAGGCTGGCTCACTTCGAATGAGAACTTAGTCGGGATTTCGACCTCGGGCTCGGGGTCGGTGCCGGCGCCGTCGACCGTGGCGACGTTCTTCAGGCCGCCCTTGTCCACGTCGGCCTGGGTCACGGTGTAGGTCGCCTTGACGGTGACCTCGTCGCCGGGGGCCATGGAGGCGATGACGGCCTTGCCGTCGACGATGTCATAGCTGGTTCCCGCGACGATCTCGGCGCCGGGCATCTCGGCCACGGTCACGTTGGTCTGGGTGGTGTTGCCGGTGTTGGTCACGGTGATCTCGAACTCGGCGGTCTCGCCCTTCTTGAAAGTGCCGGAGTCGCCGGTTCCCTCGTTGACCAGTTTCTTGACGGCGGTCAGGGCAGGAGCGTCCTCCACCTCTGTCGTCACCTCTGCCTTCTTCTCCCCGTTCGCAGTCACCGCGTTGGTGATGTCGTTGTCGGTGGCCTTGACGGTATAGGAGTAGGATACGGTGACGGTCTCGCCGACGAGCAGGCCTTGGAGCGTTGCGTTGGAGAAGTCCGCTGCGCCGCTGAGGTTGCTCTCAACGGTGACGCCGGGACCACCGAGATCGACCAGCGAGTCTCCCAGGATAATGGGGTCGAGATACGCGACGCCCCCGGTGTTCGTGACGGTAATCTTGTAGTTGATGGTCTCGCCGGTCTTGAAGGTGCCGCCCTCGCCAGATCCCTCGTTCGCGACGCTCTTCTCGATGGTGTACTGCGGCGTCTTGGCCTTCCAGATCGCGAAGAGGATGTCGTCTCCTGCAGTCAGCGTATAGTGGTCGCCCGCAGTATAATCAGCGAAGGCGCTGTCCTCGCTGGTGCTCCAGCCGAGGAACTCATGCCCCTCCCAATCGGGAACCTCGCTCGTCACTATGACCTCAGAGCCCGTCTTGCCAGCGGTGGGATCGATGGAGCCGGGGGCACCGTTCAAATTGTACGACAGCTGATCATCCGCGGAACTCTCAACAACCTTCAGTGGAATGATCTCGTAGCCTATCACTTTATCATTGTTGTCACATATCTCATGAACAAGGTACGTCGTTCCCCCCGGAATGCCACTGATGGGATCCTTGGCGTTGTGGGTCGGCTGATTGGCTACGCTCACGCTGTCGTTAGTGAAGTACCACCAATGCCTAGGTTTGTTGCATGCTGCGCCGGTATCGCTAACCTGACCGTCGGATCCAATTACTGCCGACGGGAGAACTGTCGCATCGGGAAACATTTTTTTAAGCTGCTCGAGCGTCTTCCCTTCGAGAAGAGAGGGGTCGACTTGTCCATCCAGTCCTCCCTTTTCTCCCACCTTATATACAGGCAGCTCTTCTTCAGATGAGATCCGCGGCACGGCGAACGTAATCGGCTGCTCTGCGACCAGGTTGTCCTTCTGCTCGCCGTCGCCCTCGGTTTCAGTTTCCGTTCCGCTCACCTCCTCCTCGGGATCGCCAGACTCGGGCTGCACCTCAACGGGGGCGCCCTCGTTCTCCGAGCCCTCCGTCGGAGACTCCGTCTCCTTCTCGAGCTCGCCGGCCTCGTCCTCGGGCTGCACCTCGTCCCCGGGCTCGGCGGCGGGCTCGACGAACTCGATCGCCTCGCCCTCCTCGTCCTCGGCGTTGGCGTAGTCCGTGAACATGGTCACGTTCAGGAACGAGAACACCAGCAGCACCGACAGCAAGACTGACAGGAACTTGCCCTCCGTGGTGTTTCTTGCGTCCATGAACCGCGCTATGGTCCGCATACTCCGCACCTTCCTTCTGCTCCGTTTCCTACTACTTTTAAATACCGGCTTGGAGACCGGACATTTAAACCAGCTTTCCGAGGGACGAAGTGCATCCCCCGATGCGGCACCTGATGCTCGGGCGCCGAGGCACTCGTCCCTCCTCGCGGGCTTTTGTTGACAACTTGTAAACAAGTCATCGGAGAAGCGCTCGAAAAGGCTTTTTCGTCACCTTTTCGACACGCAAATTGCACCCGCGCGTTACTAGTGCCTAGAATCACTTTATTGATCTGGGCTTTTTTATTGCCTCCTGCGCGCTTGTCCGATGATGATTCCGCGCGTCGCCGATACTCATTCCACGCGTTGCCGATAGCCTAAGGCTCTTTCCTCCTCCACTTCCTT
>NZ_CDRVMA010000028.1:0-6049 GCF_977072315.1 Adlercreutzia sp. CNCM I-6215
GATTAGCGGTACCGAGACAGCCTACTCGCGGTACCGCCTTTTGCTGATCGCCGGTACCAAGCCAGGTGATCGATGGTACCGCGAGAGGTTACTACTCATTCGATGTAGGTATCGGTGCGCTCGGGCACAAGATGAAGCAGATCCACGAGGCGCGCGGACGGCTTATTGTAATCGACGAACCAGTCGCCCACATCCGTGCTCTTGAACGAGATCTCGGCCACGAGATCGTCGACCTCGTCTTCGGAGAGCCCCTCCTTCTGCTCGGGCAAAACGCGGTTGCCGTCCTCGTCGCGCTCGATCATGTCGAGGCCGTAGGAGCGAACAAGGGACATCAGCATATAGAACTGGTTCTGGGTGGCGCGCTCGAACTGGGGGAGCGCCGCGATGAAGTCCTCCGCCTCGCGAAGCGGGCGCTCCTCGGCGCAGAAGGCGAGGGTCTTGTACAGGATCTCGCGGTTCAAGGGATGACGCATCACCGTGCGGTTCAGCTCCGCGAGCTTCTCCTCGAAGGTGAGTTCGGCGGCGTCGGGCAAAGCGTCAGCAGCGAGCGCGGCAACATCCATCGCCGCCTCGGCGGCTGCCTCCTCGCGCTCCTGGGAATCGTCTCGCGGCATTTCGCGGGTTTCAAAATCAGCCATGCATGCTTCGCATCGCAGCGGATGCGACCCTCCCCTCTTACCTATTTGGTTCTCCTCCTTGCCGCTTCGCCTCCTCGCACCAACTATGTCTCGGAGGTTTTCGAAGCGGTTCCACGGGTCGGAACTATAGGCGATTGGGATTGAAAACGACTACCCGCAGACTGCCTGAAATTGAGAAAATGGGCGCAAAAATCTCACGCAGGCTGGGTGAGTGACCCGTTTTACCTGCGCTTTTGCTCGCACTTTTTGATGAGTGGAATTATCGACTCACCAGATACACCTTGTCCGGAGGGATGCGCACCCACAGCCTCTCCCCCACCTCCGGCAACGCAACGCCTTCGCGCATGCTCACGCGCCAGAACATATGCTGGTGCAGGTAGCTCATCTCGTTCGTCTCGAAGGCGACAGCGGCGCCATCCGCATCGTCGCGATCGAGAAAGCCCAGAAGCGCCATGCGCTCGAAGCGGGCATCGCTCACCCGATCGACGCGAACGCGGTAGCAGTTCTCGCCGGGGCCCTCCGCCCTCTCCACATAGAAGGCGCGAAGGCCCAGGCACTTCACATCTCGCGGCACTTCCTGGGCCGTATGCACGTCAATGCCCCACGGGGGGACGTGCACCGCGTGCGGCCCGGCGTACTCCGCCGCCGGAGCGTTCTTGCAGCCCGACAGCTTCAGCCCCGCCACCGACTGCGGACGGTTCACCAGCTCCCGCCCCCGATCCATCTCCACGATGCGCCCGGCATCCACCACCGCGATGCGGTCGCAGAACCGCAGCGACTCGTCGATATCGTGGCTCACATATAAGATCGTTCCCTCAAAAGCTTCGAACAGGCTCACGAGGTTCTGCTCGAGAACCCCTTTCAAGTGAGAGTCCAGGGCGCTGAAGGGCTCGTCCAGCATGAGGATGCCCGGCCGCGCCGCCAGCATACGGGCCAGGGCCACGCGTTGCTGCTGGCCACCGGAGAGCTGGGCCGGATAGCGCTGCCCGAAACCGCGCAGGCCGAAACGCTCCAGCTCCTCGGATACGATGCGCTCGCGCTCCGCCCTCGGCACCTCGCGCCCGATGCCCGCGCCGATGTTATCCGCCACCGTCAGGTTAGGAAACAGCATGTAGTTCTGGAACAGAAGGGCCGTTTTACGTTGCTGCGGCGTCAGGTTGATCTTCTGCTCGGAATCGAAGAACACCTTGCCATTCACAACGATCCGGCCCTCATCCGGCGTCTCGATGCCCGCGATGCAGCGCAGCGTGAGGCTCTTGCCGCACCCGGAGGCCCCCAGAAAGCCCAAAGTCTCATCGCCGCCCGCAAAAGCCACGTCCAGGGTGTAGTCGCCGAAGCTCTTCTTGATGCGCACGTCCAGGCTCATCTAGGCCACCCCCTCTCCCAGAACGTCGGCACTTCCGGCACTGTCCTCCCGAAGGCCCTTCGCGCTCCTCCTTCGGCCGCCGCCCCGCGTGCCGTTTCTCCGCGGCTTGGGCGAGCGCCCCTCGTGGCTGCTCTTCTGGCGATAGCGCGTGGTATGCCGGCTCCATAGGTTGATGAACAAAATCACGAGGAAGCTGAACACCAAAAGCACGATCGTCCAAAACCAGGTGGCCTCGGTGTTGCCGTTCATCCACTCGAAGTAAATGGCAATGGGGATGGTGCGGGTGCTGCCCAGTTGGTTGCCCGCCAGAAACAGCGTGCACCCGAACTCGCCCAAGGCCCGGGCGAAGGCGAGCACCGTGCCCGAGGCGATGGACGACCAGGCCAAGGGCAGCATGAGGCGCAGGAAGATGCGCCCGTTGGACCAGCCCAAGGTACGGGCCGCGTCGAGCATGTTCGGATCCAAGCTCTCGAAGGCGCCCCGGGCGCTGCGATACATGAGCGGGAAGGCCACCACCACCGCAGCGAGGACCGTGGCCTGCCAGCTGAACACGAGCGGGAATCCGATCTCCTGGAAGAAGCGCCCGAAGGCCGTGTTGCGCCCGAGCGCCGACAACAGAAGGAAGCCGCAGACCGTCGGCGGCAGCACCATGGGAATGGTGAAGATGGTATCGAAGATATCCTGGGCGCGCTTCGAGATGCGCAGCGTGAAATATGCGGCGGCCAGCCCCAGGAAGAACACGAACACAATGGCCACGCCGCAGGTCTTGAGCGTCACCCATAAAGGCGAGTAGTCCATGGACGAGAGAAACTCCCCCACCTGCTCAAGCGGGCCGCCCTTCTGGGCGATGACGGCGCCCTCCGCCGGCACGAGGAGCCCGCTGTCCATCTGGGACGGTCGCACCTCGCTCTTCACGTCGAAGGTGTCGTCGGGACCCTCGATGGTCACGTAGAAGCGGCCCTCCGAGATCTCGCGTCCGAAGGTGAATACCACGTCGCCCACGGCGAGCGATGCTCCCTCAGTGCCTTCCGCATCGGCAATGAGCACCTTCCATTCCTCTTGGCTCGCCAGCGGGTTCACCCCCGTGGAGAAGTTCTCATCCAGGGCCGCCAAGTAGGTCTTTATTTCCTGCACCTGAGAGCTGCCCTCGTCCTCGATGCCGAACTCGTCGGCCACCGTCCGGGGAATGAAGAGCACGGCGTAGTCGGCCGTGTTGACGACAGCCACGCGGTCGGTGCCTGAAAGCCGGTAGGTGTAGCCGTAGCTGAGGCCGTCGATGTCGCGCGCGGATCCCGTGCGCGAACATTCGAAACCCTCCACAGCGAAGTCGCAGCCTTCCATGCGGGCCGCATCGCCGTCAGCGGAGATGTCTATCTCGGCATCTTGGACAGCCTGCTCCGCATCGTCGGCCCAAGCCGCAGGGGGGCATGCGGCCATCGAGGCCCAGACCAAGATCACAGCTGCGGCCAACCTGAGCGTCAACGCCCTCAGGTCAATCGCAGATCGTCTCGCTCCGCGCACTTCCCTTGATTCCATAGTCACCGCTCTTCCCGATTCACACTTCCACGACCGCGCCGACCCCCGTGCATCGAACCTTCCTCCGACAACCTCCCAGCGACCCCGCTGCACGGCCACACGCATCACCGCTTTTGCGTCGAAGAGCCGATGCACCAGGCGGGCGGAGCTATGCGCCCCGCCCGCCTGACGAGATGCCTTTTGCAACTCGCACTATTCTACCGCGAACACTTTAGTTCTGGGCGAGCTCGAAGCCCCACTTCTCCCAAATCTGGTTGGCGTCCTCGTCGGTCATGCACCACTCGAGGAAGGCCTGTGCCGCCTCGGCGCTCTTGCTGTCGGTGCATACCGCGCCCGGATAGGTAATGGCCTTGTGGGTGTCGTTGGGAACCACCGAGCAGATGGCGACACCGCCCATGCGGTACACGTCCGAGGTGTAGACCATGGCGATGTCAACCTCGCCGGACTCGGCATACTTGCACACGTCGCCCACCTTGCCGCCGAGGGTCACCTTCGGCTGCAAGGTCGCGGAGAACTCGCCGCCCTTGCCCGTGGCATCGGCGCCGGTGGCCCCGTCGGGCTCGATGTAGCCGCCGACCGTCGTCAGGGACTGGCAGGCGTAGTTGCCGGCCGGCACGTTCTCGTCACCCACGGCCAGCGTGTACTTGCCGGCGGCGATGTCCTCAAGGCTGATGTCCTGACCTGCCAGGTCACCGCCCTCCTTGGTGACGATGACCAGGTCGTTGTTGAACATGGTCTGGCGGGTGTCCTCCTTGACATAGCCCGCCTCAACCGCATCGTCCATGGTGCCCTTCGAGGCCGTAATGAGGATGTCGGCGTACTGACCGGCACCGAGCATCTCGTTCAGCGTGCCGGAAGCCTCGTACTGAGTGTCGCCGAAGGTGACGTTGGGGTTCTGCTGAGTGTAGAGCTCCTCGGCCTCGGCCATGGCCTTGGTCAGGGAATTGGCGGCGAAAATCTGCAGCTCAACCGTCTCGCCCTCAGGCTCGGTCGCCTCGGGGGCCTGAGTTTCCGTCTGGGGGGCAGCGGGCTCATCGGCCTTCTGCTCCGTAGTGTCGCCGCCTGAGCAGCCGAAGAGGCCCAGGGCGGCCATAAGAGCCACCGACACGGCACCGAGTTTCCAACTTTTGCGCATTGGGGTCTTCCTCCCTGATAGGTTATACGTCTTCGCGAATAAAGCGTTTTGGATATATTATCCTTATTCTCATATAATCGCAAGTCCTATCATTCTCATCTCCGAATATGGTTCCGAACCCCTCGCGCTCCTCCATGGGAAACGTCCGCAGGGGCTGACCTTGGTCAGCCCTCGCGAGAGGGATACCTTCGCACGACAAAAAAAGGGGCGACCGAGGTCGCCCCCTACGGAGATTCTTCCTAGACCTCTTCCGAGGCTTCTCTACGAACTCGCTTCTACAGCTTGAACCCAAGGGCATCCAGCACGTATTTGGGCACCATGAAGCGAACCGTCTTCTCCGGATCCACCATCTGGCACACCTGTACGTCGGCCACAAGGGACAGCAGCATAACCATCTCTTCGGCCAGCTTTCCCGTGCGGTCGCAGATGAGATCGACCATCTCGTGAACCGCGCGGTCGGCAGCGGCATCCAAAGACTCGGCCGAGGCAATGACGCCGAGATGCGTCGCGTTCTCGATGAGGGGATCGGTCAGCGCCAGCTTCGGCAGGGCTTCCAAGGTCACCGTGGCCCACCCGGCCGCCTCGGCGCCGGACACGCTGATCTCGCCATCGCCCATGGCCGCGTGCATGTCGCCGCAGCCGAAAAGCGCGCCGTCGGTATATACGGGGAAGTACAGCGTCGCGCCCGCCGTGATGGCCGTATTGTCCATATTGCCGCCATGGGAGCCCGGCGTGCCGCAGTTAACAGGCTCGCCAGCCGGCGCCACGCCGATAACGCCGATCATGGGCCTCAGCGGAATGCGCAGCTCCTCGTCCCACACCAGCTCGTCTCCGTCGATCTTGCAGAGATGCGTGCTCCAGGCGTCGAAGCGATCGCCGCACACCCCCTCGCCCTCGCCGGTGCAGGAAGCCGTCTGCCCGTCGAACTCGATGGCCTCGATGGTGACTTTCAGCGCCCCGCCGGGCACCGCGCCCTCCACAAAGATCGGACCCGTGGCGGGATTGATGTGATCCCAATCGATCTCATCGAGTTCGTCCTCGGGCCGCTGCACTTGATTGCCGAAGCAATCCTTCGTGCGTACGCGCACCGTCGTCCCCGAAGGCACCACTAACGCCGGCTCCAGCTCTTTGTCGAACGCATACAGAACCTTCTCATCACCAAGCTCGATCATAAGCTCCTCCTAAAACAAAAAAGACACCCTTCCAGGTGTCCAAAATTATAATACAGTTTTTGTCGCACAGGTTCGCCCATCCCATTAGGGCGGGTGAGACGCAAAAAAGCGCCCCCTGCGAGCGGAACGACCTGTCCTCCCGCGGCCTGGCGCCGCAGTACTTTCGGCGAGGTGGGGCTTAACTGCCGAGTTCGGAATGGGA
>NZ_CDRVMA010000029.1:0-3110 GCF_977072315.1 Adlercreutzia sp. CNCM I-6215
AAAAAGCGCCCCCTGCGAGCGGAACGACCTGTCCTCCCGCGGCCTGGCGCCGCAGTACTTTCGGCGAGGTGGGGCTTAACTGCCGAGTTCGGAATGGGATCGGGTGATCCCCCACTCCATGGTTCCGCTCGCGGGAGGCGCTCCCGCGGCAACTGTGTGCCGTCCGAGGGGCCCGGGCAGGATGCCCGCGCCACCCTGGCGGTTGCATGCGCGCGACACGTCCATCGATGATCGCCGTACGTAGTCAATGGCAATGAAGAAGAGCTCGGGCTATTAGTAGCGCTCGCCTGAGCAGGTCGCCCTGCTTGCAGCTGCGCCCTATCGACCAGATAGTCTATCTGGGCCCTTACCGGAAAGGGAGCTCATCTCGGAGGCGGCTTCCCACTTAGATGCCTTCAGCGGTTATCCGTGCCGGACGTAGCTAGGCGGCGGTGCCGTTGGTCGACAACCGCGTCACCAGAGGTCCGTCCACCCCGGTCCTCTCGTACTAGGGGCAGATCTCCTCAACTCCCTTGCGCCCGCGGAGGATAGGGACCGAACTGTCTCACGACGTTCTGAACCCAGCTCGCGTACCGCTTTAAATGGCGAACAGCCATACCCTTGGGACCGACTTCAGCCCCAGGATGCGATGAGCCGACATCGAGGTGCCAAACCTTGCCGTCGATGTGGACTCTTGGGCAAGATCAGCCTGTTATCCCCGGAGTACCTTTTATCCGTTGAGCGACGGCCATTCCACTCTGTGCCGCCGGATCACTAGAACCGACTTTCGTCCCTGCTCGAGGTGTCTCTCTCGCAGTCAAGCCCGCTTGCACTCTTGCGCTCTCGGGACGGTTGCCGACCGTCCTGAGCGGACCTTTCGCGCGCCTCCGTTACGTTTTGGGAGGCGACCGCCCCAGTCAAACTACCCGCCTGGCACGGTCCGCGCGCCGGATCACGGCCGCGCGTTAGGCAGCCGGCACGACGAGGGCGGTATTCCAAGGTCGCCTCCACGGGGGCTTGCGCCCCCGCTTCAAAGGCTCCCGCCTATCCTCTACGCGCCGTACCAGATGCCAATGCCAAGCTGCAGTAAAGGTTCACGGGGTCTTTCCGTCCTTCCGCGGGTAGTTCGCATCTTCACGAACAGTACAATTTCACCGGGTCCACGGTTGAGACAGCGCCCAAATCGTTACGCCATTCGTGCAGGTCGGAACTTACCCGACAAGGAATTTCGCTACCTTAGGACCGTTATAGTTACGGCCGCCGTTTACCGGGGCTTGGCTTCAGCGCTTCGCCTTTCGGCTGACGCATCCGCGTAACCTTCCGGCACCGGGCAGGCGTCAGACCCTATACGTCGCCTTGCGGCTTTGCAGAGTCCTGTGTTTTTGATAAACAGTCGCTTGGGCCGTTTCGCTGCGGCCCCCACTAGCTCCGGCAGCAAGTGCCTTCACCGGCGGGGGCGCCCCTTCTCCCGAAGTTACGGGGCCAGTATGCCGAGTTCCTTAACCGTGGTTCTCCCGATCGCCTCGGTATGTTCTACCCGCCCACCTGTGTCGGTTTTGGTACGGGCGCCGACGGCACTCCCTAGAGGTTTTTCTCGGAAGCATGGGCTCACCGGCTTCGCTCGGTCGCTTCGTCTCGCGTCTCAGGCCTCGTGCAGGGCTGATTTCCATGCCCTGCGCCCTACGCGCTTTCACGGGGACGTCCAGAACCCCGCCCGGCTACCCTTCTCCGTCGCCCCATCGGTAATGCCGCGCCGTCGGCGGTGCGGGAATGTCTGCCCGCTGCGCATCGGCTACGCCTCGCGGCCTCGCCTTAGCTCCCGACTGACCCTGGGGGGATTAGCCTCGCCCAGGAACCCTTAGGCTCACGGCGCCAGGGTTTCTCGCCCTGGTCTCGTTACTCATGCCAGCATTCTCACTTCCGCGCCCTCCACCGCAGGTCGCCCTGCGGCTTCGCCGGTCGCGGAAAGCTCCCCTACCACTGAAAGATCAGTCCGCCGCTTCGGTGCATCGCTTAGCCCCGTGAATTGTCGGCGCATGTCCACTCGACCAGTGAGCTGTTACGCACTCTTTAAATGCATGGCTGCTTCTAAGCCAACATCCTGGTTGTCTGGGCAGACGCACATCCTTTGCCACTCAGCGATGACTTGGGGACCTTAGCGGGCGGTCTGGGCTGTTTCCCTCTCGAGCGCGCAGCTTAGCCCACGCCCTCTGACTCCCGGCCTCTCGACCCGCGGCATTCGGAGTTCGGTTCGAGTCGGTAGGCGGTGAAGCCCCCTCGTCGATCCGGTGGCTCTACCACCGCGGGTTAACGGCCGAGGCTAGCCCTAAAGCTATTTCGGGGAGAACGAGATATCTCCGGGTTTGATTGGCCTTTCACCCCTATCCTGGGGTCATCCCCTCCGTTTTCAACCGAAGTGGGTTCGGCCCTCCACGGGGTCTTACCCCCGCTTCAGCCTGCCCCAGGATAGCTCACCCGGCTTCGCGTCTGCAGCGTGCGACTCACTCGCCATCTTAAAGGCTCGCTTTCGCTGCGGCTCGTTTCCAAACTTAACCTCGCCGCACACCGCAACTCGCTGGCTCATTCTACAAAAGGCACGCCGTCACAACGCAAGGTTGCTCCGACTGCTTGTGGGCGCACGGTTTCAGGTACTGTTTCACTCCCCTCTCGGGGTGCTTTTCACCTTTCCCTCACGGTACTGGTTCGCTATCGGTCACAGGAGAGTGTTCAGCCTTGGAGGGTGGTCCCCCCGGCTTCGGACCGGGTTTCACGTGCCCGGCCCTACTCGGGATGCACCGCAGTGGTCCGTCAGGTTTCGCGTACGGGGCTCTCACCCGCTGCGGCCGGCCCTTCCATGCCGTTCCGCTACCTGACGGATTTGTGACCACTCCCAGGTGGGCAGCACCTGGACGGGTGTCCCGCAACCCCCGGGCGGCAACGCCTGCCGCTTACACGCGCCCGGGTTTGGGCTGGTGCGCTTTCGCTCGCCGCTACTCGCGCAATCTCGGTTGATTTCTCTTCCTCGGGGTACTTAGATGTTTCAGTTCCCCCGGTTGCCCTCCTCATCCCTATTTCATTCAGGATGGGATACCTGGGCATGACCCCAGGTGGGTTCCCCCATTCGGAGATCC
>NZ_CDRVMA010000029.1:3205-4866 GCF_977072315.1 Adlercreutzia sp. CNCM I-6215
TGGGGTTCGGCCGGCGGCTTCGGGTGCAGACGACTCGGGTGGTGTGACGGGCGGTGTGTACAAGGCCCGGGAACGTATTCACCGCGGCATGCTGATCCGCGATTACTAGCAACTCCGACTTCACGCAGGCGGGTTGCAGCCTGCGATCCGAACTGGGACCGGCTTTCCGGGATCCGCTCCCCCTCGCGGGGTGGCAACCCTCTGTACCGGCCATTGTAGCACGTGTGCAGCCCAGGGCATAAGGGGCATGATGACTTGACGTCGTCCCCACCTTCCTCCGGCTTGACGCCGGCAGTCTCCCGCGAGTCCCCAACTCAATGCTGGCAACACGGGACGGGGGTTGCGCTCGTTGCGGGACTTAACCCAACATCTCACGACACGAGCTGACGACAGCCATGCACCACCTGCGCGAGCTCCTCTCGGCCACCGCGTCTCCGCGGCTTCACTCGCATGTCAAGCCCTGGTAAGGTTCTTCGCGTTGCTTCGAATTAAGCCACATGCTCCGCTGCTTGTGCGGGCCCCCGTCAATTCCTTTGAGTTTTAGCCTTGCGGCCGTACTCCCCAGGCGGGGCGCTTAATGCGTTGGCTGCGGCACGGGGGGATGGTCCCCCCACACCTAGCGCCCATCGTTTACGGCTGGGACTACCAGGGTATCTAATCCTGTTCGCTCCCCCAGCTTTCGCGCCTCAGCGTCAGTGGCGGCCCAGCAGGCTGCCTTCGCCATCGGTGTTCTTCCCGATATCTGCGCATTCCACCGCTACACCGGGAATTCCGCCTGCCTCTACCGCACTCGAGCCGCCCAGTCCGGAACCCGGCCCGAGGTTGAGCCCCGGGATTAGAGGTTCCGCTTAGGCGGCCGCCTACGCGCGCTTTACGCCCAATGAATCCGGATAACGCTCGCCCCCTACGTATTACCGCGGCTGCTGGCACGTAGTTAGCCGGAGCTTCTTCTGCAGGTACCGTCAAAGTCTTCCCTGCTGAAAGCGGTTTACAACCCGAAGGCCTTCGTCCCGCACGCGGCGTTGCTGCGTCAGGGTTTCCCCCATTGCGCAAAATTCCCCACTGCTGCCTCCCGTAGGAGTCTGGGCCGTATCTCAGTCCCAATGTGGCCGGTCGACCTCTCAGTCCGGCTACCCATCGCGGGCACGGTGGGCCGTTACCCCGCCGTCTACCTAATGGGCCGCGACCCCATCCCGCGCCGTTAAGGCTTTCCCGGGGAGGCCATGGGGCCTCCCCGGAGCATCCGGTATTAGCCGCCGTTTCCAGCGGTTGTCCCGGAGCGCGGGGCAGGTTGGTCACGTGTTACTCACCCGTTCGCCACTCTATATCTGGCCGAAGCCAGTTTAATCGTTCGACTTGCATGTGTTAAGCACGCCGCCAGCGTTCATCCTGAGCCAGGATCAAACTCTCCGTTCGAACGGCGCCCGGAGGCGCCGTAGGATCGATGTGAGTCTCGATTCTGTTTGAAAACTCTCCGTCGGGGCAGGTGCCCCTGACAGGGATAAAAGTTAAAGCTTGCTCTCTCGAATGTCCGTCTGACATCCGAGAAGACGTATTGTCCGTCTCTCGAATTCCATCCTCAGTATCCGGTTGTCAAGGTTCCGCGGGAGGCTTCCCGCCCCGCCGCCCTCGCGAGCGGCGCAAGGAAATACTTTACAGGG
>NZ_CDRVMA010000030.1:0-4193 GCF_977072315.1 Adlercreutzia sp. CNCM I-6215
AACCCGAAAACGCTCCGATACAGGGACTTCTACGCGAGGTCGCCCAGTTCAGACGATGAGGAGTCCTCCTCCTAGCCCACAATCTGCAAAGGAGGATTAACTTTATATTAGCGACAATACAGCGCGAGCGCATGTGAAGCACATATATCAAAAGCTGGGCGTGCATAGCCGGGAAGAACTTCTCGACTTCATCGAGTCGCTCAAATGAGCCTGTTTCCCTGATTGCGCCTTATACGCAACGCCATGAGCCTAGCCAAAAGGATATTGCCCTGAATGCGCCTTTAAGCTGCCTTAGGCATGGCGGGGGCAACTCTAGCCTGTCTAGCTGGTTGCGTCCCAGCAGCATCGGCTTCTAAGGATCTTTCCGACACAGGGGAGATGACAGTTACCGAGAAATATTCATGGGAGATGCCCCGAGTCCATAAACGAGGGTGTCAGTACGGGCGTCGGCCTTTTAACGATGTGCCCTCGCCGCGCACCGACGCAGTGCCGCTCTCGGTCGACTGGCTCCTATTCGCCATTGCGGTAAAGTGTGGCGGACATTGCCAGGACTTCATCGAGCTGCTTGACAGAGTCGATTTGGTTGGGTGTTTTCTGCGCTATAATTTCTTGAACTTGCAAGCGACACGCAGAGAGGTACCCATGCTTACTCCTGAGGAACAACTGCACATTATCAAATCCGGTACGGCCCAGATCGTACCTGAATCGGCGCTTTTGGAGAAGCTCAAGCGCGGCGTGCCGCTGAACGTGAAGCTTGGGGTCGATCCGACGGCCCCCGATATCCATCTGGGTCACGCGGTGCCCCTGCGCAAGCTGCGCCAGTTCCAGGATCTGGGGCATCAGGTGACCCTCATCATCGGCGACGGCACCGCGCTCATCGGCGATCCGTCCGGCCGCAACTCCACGCGCCCGCAGCTTTCCCGCGAGCAGATCCAGGAGAATGCCCAAACCTACGTCGACCAGGCCTTCAAGGTGCTCGACCCGGAGAAGACCGTCCTGCGCTACAACTCCGAGTGGATCCTCGATTTGGATATGGAGCAGCTCCTGAAGCTGCTGGCGAATTTCACCGTGGCACGCATCTTGGAACGCGACGACTTCCACAACCGCTACACGTCCGGGCAATCCATCAGCCTGCACGAGTTCCTCTATCCGGTCATGCAGGCCTACGACTCCGTGGTCATCAAGGCCGACGTGGAGCTCGGCGGCACCGACCAGCTGTTCAACCTGCTCGCCGGCCGCGAGCTCATGGAGAAAATGGGCATGGAGCCCCAGGTCTGCCTCACGCTGCCTTTGCTCGAGGGCACCGACGGCGTGAAGAAGATGTCGAAGAGCTACGGCAACTACATCGGGCTGACTGACGAGCCGTCCAATATGTTCGGGAAGGTCATGTCCATTCCTGACGAGCTCATGGTGAAGTACTACCGCCTCGCCTCCACCGAAGCCGTGGACGAAATCGACCGCATCGAGGCCGGCCTTGCCGCCGATGAGCTGCACCCCAACAAGGTGAAGCGCGCGCTCGCCCGCAACATCGTGACCGCCTACTACGACGACGTGGCCGCCGAGGCCGCCGAGGCCGACTTCGATCTCAAGTTCAAGGAGCACGGCTTCCCGGCCGACGCCCCCGTCTTCGCGCCCGATCTGACGCCGGATGAGAACGGCCTGGTGTACGTGGCGAAGATCCTCGTGGACGCCGGGGTGGCCGGCACCGCTTCCGAAGCGCGTCGTCTCATCGACGGCGGCGGTGTGAAGGTCAACGGCGAGGCGCTGGCGCCTAAAGCCTACAACGTGGCTCCCGAAGTTCTCGCTGGCGCCGAGGTGCAGGTGGGGAAGAAGAAGTTCGTGCGCTTCGAGTAGACTTTAAAGAGCAACGAAGATTTGCCGAAGTTTGCCAGCCGAGAGCCAGCGGCGTTTTCCGCTTAGAGGAGTTTTTTCCAGAAACGAAAAAAAGCTGCAAGGATTCGCGTGGCTGAATCGTGTTACTTGCAGAGACGGAAGAAAACTCAAGGAGGAACCTGAATTATGAAGAAGTCTACCTTCGTTGTTGTCGTGGTGCTCGCGTTGGCGCTTTGCGTGCCGGCGGTGGCTTTCGCCGCCCTTTCCCCGTCGTCGCCGATGGCGATCGGCTCCCGTTCGGCTGCGGCGACGTGTCCGAATTACGCCGACCGCAATGCCAACGGTGCGTGCGACCGGCATGAGAATGGTGCGTGCCCCGGCTACACTGATGCCGACGGCGATGGCGTCTGCGACAACTATGCCGCACCGCGATCTAACGGCAAGGCTGCGCCCGACAATGGCGACGCTTCCGCATCCGATGACGCTGCCGCCCCTGAGGCTCCGGCCCAGGAAGCACCGGCGCCCAAGGCCGCTCCACGCGGTGATGGCCGCGGCTACACTGATGCCGACGGCGATGGCGTCTGCGACAACTACCAAGACGGCGCGTGCTCTGGGTATGTGGATGCCGACGGCGACGGCATATGCGACAACTGCGCCGGTGCTGGAGCGAACTGCCCGGGCTACGTGGATGCCGACGGTGATGGCGTCTGCGACAACTACGGCAGCGGGAACGGCCATGGTCATGGCCATGGCCGTCACCATGGCGGCGGTCACGGCTGCGCTCGCTAAACAAACCCTGCGAGTGCGTGAGATCTGCCCCTGACATAGAAGAGACTATGGCGCGTCATGGCGATACCGTGTGGCGCGTTTGCCTTACGGCGCTTTGTCGCCATGCGGATGCCGAGGACGCGTTCCAGAATTCATTTCTGAAATACGCACTCGCAGATGATGTTCAGTTTCGCGAAGAGGAACATCGCAAGGCGTGGTTGATTCGGGTTGCTTCGAACACGTGCCGCGATATGCGGCGGGCGGCTGCGAGTAAGAATGTGCTGCTTGATGAGACCTCATTCGAATCGCTCGCGTCCCGCGATGAGGAGGCTCAGCCCGATTCGCGTGTGAAAGAAGTGCTCGATGCCATGAGCGACCTCGATGACCCTCCCCGCACTCCCGTGTATCTTGCTCTGTACGAGGGCTACACGGCCCCGGAGATCGCTTCGATGCTCGATGCCCCCGTGAATACCGTGTATTCCTGGATTGCCCGCGGCAAAAAGACGCTGAAGGAGGCCCTCTCATGACCGATCTTGAGCAGCGTATCCGTGAGGCCTACGATGCCCAGCATGCTTCCGATGAGCTCCGCGGACGTACGCTGGTCTTTCTCGAGGAAGAGCGGAAGAGGCAGCCGGATGCTTCCTTTGTTGAGGTGCATCGCGCTCCCCTGCGGCGTCGCCCGCGAGCGCGCGTCGTCACTGCTTGGGCCGCATGCCTTTTGCTCGCGCTGGCCCTCGTCGGCGTCTATGGCGTGTATCGCGCGCCGTCTGCTTTCGTGGACATTGAGGTGAACCCCTCTCTTGAGCTTACGGTTAATACGTTCGGTATCGTGATTGAAGCCGAAGCGCTCAATGATGATGGCGCTGTCGTGCTCGGCGCTGTTGATATGCTGAATCGCCCTTACGGCGACGTCATCGGCGCGCTGCTGTCGAGTGACGCATTCGGCTCTTATGCTGAGAAAGATGCGTTTATTGACGTCAACGTGGTTTCTGAGAACAATCGCCTGGGGGAGAGCCTTGTTGCTCAAAGCGACGAGGCGCTGTCCTCTTCATCCTGTGAACATGCTTGTCGCCGTGCCGATAGCGCCACTCGCGATGCGGCAGCTGCGGCGGGTTTGGGCGTTGGTCGCTATCAGGCTGCCCAAGAGCTGATGAGCCTCGATCCCTCATACACGCTCGAGGAGTGTGCTTCCATGACTATGCGTCAGCTGCGTGATCGCATCGACGCGTGCCACAGCGGCCAGGAGGGCGATTCCTACGAGGGTCACGGACATGGCCAAGGGGCTGGTAAGGGATATGGTCACGGCCGCCATGGCAATTAAACGAGGCGACGCATAACGTATTGCGACGGAGTTTCGGCCGTCTCAGGGGCCATTCGTGCGGATGAAAGATTTTTCAAAAAACCCCTTGCGCGAAACCCGTGGAGCTGTATCATATGCGGGCTGCCTTTTCCGGAAGTGCGGAAGGCGGCGCCCCCGGCGGGCCGGGGGCCGTGTCGGGCGGGAGAGCGAAGTTGTCGAGATTTCGTGAACCGCTTGACGGGGGATGCGAGTCCCTGTAAAGTATTTCCTTGCGCCGCTCGCGAGGGCGGCG
>NZ_CDRVMA010000031.1:0-4173 GCF_977072315.1 Adlercreutzia sp. CNCM I-6215
GATTAGCGGTACCGAGACAGCCTACTCGCGGTACCGCCTTTTGCTGATCGCCGGTACCAAGCCAGGTGATCGATGGTACCGCGAGAGGTTACTACTCAGCTTGTTAGCGCCGGGTGGGATTTACTGCGGTTTAGTGCAGGCGTTAACAGAGCCGTGCTGTGTCGAGCGGCGAAAGCATGGTTGCTGTGTGGGGAGGGTGCGGATACGCCGGTGCGTGCTGTTATCGCCGGACGCTATGACGCAAGTGATGTGAGACGTGCTGTCTTGGGTGACACGCATACCATCGTATAGGCACGAGTTTTCGGACGGCGTGGCGAATGCTGATGGCGCCTCCACTGGCGTTGCGCGTGTGATCGCTGGCGCCTACAAGGTAGTTTGTGATTCGCTTGACGTTTGTGGTGCGCCAAGCTTGATCAGCGTCAATTGTTGCAAGACATTCTACGGTGACAGGATCTGTTCCATCGCTGCCGGCACTATTGAAGCAGGCGGCTGCGTTTGGGCGCACTGCACAGCCTGCAGCGGTGCCACTAGTATGTGGTCATAGGTACAGCTGATGGAAGTAAGAAGTATCTGAAAATATAAATCCTAATTCCAGGTCAACAATAATTTATCGTGGACAATGTCATTTGGCATAGAATGATTCTTCTGTTGAAGACGATCTATCATTGAGGTGCCACAGTTAACAATTATTTCACGCGCGAAAACGCCATCAGGTGGTTGTGGTGAGATGTTTTTTGACTTCGACTTCCTATATCCGTTAATCGACAAAGCGACATAAACTCCTCGCGACTTGCAATCGGCTATAGCATCCCAAAGACCATCGATGGAAAAATCCTGCGCTCCGTAAATAATGGATTGAGAATGCGTATAAGGCGGATCGCAATAGACCAAATCGCCTTTCTTGGCGCGTGACATCGCCTCACGATAATCAGCGGTATCGAAATCAACATTTTGAACAAGGTTGTGCCACTGATATACGCGCTCTCTGAACGATTCGGGGGAAATCGGTTTGTGCGGACCTTTCGGGGTGCTCATAAATCCATCTTTCTTCCTGAATCTGACGATCCCTGAATAACAGGTTCTTGTGAGCAGACAAAAATCAAGGCAGTTTTTATCACTGTTGAAGCGGTCGCGAATCATGGAATATGATTCGTCGGGATGTGAATAGTAATCATCAATCTGGCTTTGATAGTAGTCGCAGAGAACATCGGGATCATCTTTGACGTATTGAAAAATATCGACAAGAAAAGGAAGTGCGTCACTGGCGTATGCGCGTTCAAACCTAGGCCACATTGCTCCGCAAGCATTACGTTGAGATAATTCAGCCAATACAGCACCGCTCCCCAAAAAAGGTTCGTGGTAGTTTCTGAAGGATTCAGGAAAACAATCAACGATGTATTCTGCGAACCTTTGTTTGTTGCCTATCCACTTCAATAAGGCTGGTACCATTAGAAACTCCGTAACTTATATCATGTAGACTTATCGTCTACATAGTACCATGATCAACCCATGGAAAGAAGTATCCAAATAGCATTCGGCGATGCGGTGCGAGATGCACGGGTTAATCATGGCTACTCACAAGAAGAACTGGCTGACCTGTGCGGAATGCATCGAACCTATATCAGTGATATTGAACGTGGATTACGTAATGTATCTTTGGAGAACATAGAGAAGATATCAGCAGCTTTGGATACACCTCTGTCAGTCCTTTTTGAGCAGATTGAGACCGAGAATGCGTAGATTCGACTATTTCAAAGGACAACCTTCTGAGTTTTGGGCGAAGGTGAGATTCATTTCGCAAGAACTCGGTTATACGAAAAGAAGAGCAGACGCGATCCGGACGTATTCGGTTGACGAAATAGTGAATCTCTTTTTAGAGAATGGCGATCAAATAGATATCGCTGAGGCAGAAGAGCTCAGCAAATATAGCGAGATGCGTTGCGAAGCAGTTCATGAAGCACGAAATTATTTGATGGATGCCAAACAGGCCGAAGAGGTCTACGCGCAAGTATCGAAGAAGATATCCTGGGCAATTGTGCCCTTCAGTGCCCCAATGAACAAGCAAAAAGGAGAGAAGAGGAATGTAGCTTTTCTGACCGCTCTCGTCGACCTCATCGCTTTTGATGTCCTAAGTGATTACGGGTTGGAATTCGATCACGACCCGCGCTGTCTTCTTGAATTTTATGATCTCAATCATAATTTGGTCAGTGTGTCCTCTAGACGTTTGGACGGAGCATTTCCATCAACGCGAAATCCTGAGGCTGTATGGGAAATCAAAGAGTATTACTATACGACGACGTTTGGCAGCAGGATTGCCGATGGCGTATACGAAACGCGCTTGGATGGTTACGAACTGAACGATGCGGAAGAGCAAACCGGAAGGAAGACTACGCACATTTTGTTTGTTGACTCATATTCAACCTGGTGGGAACAAGGCAAATCGTATTTCTGCAGGTTGATAGACATGCTGAATGAAGGAAGCGTCGACGAGATTATCTTCGGGTATGAAGTTCTAACTAGATGGCCCGAGGTGTTAAGAGAAATAATTGAGTCTTAGGGCAGAACAGCAGATGAAGCATGGAATATGTATTTACAGCGACAGAAACAGGGACGCCTTCCGGAAATGAAGCAGAGGCAAAAGCTTTATTGCATATGCTTGATGCTACAGAAGATGGAATAGAGTTATTTGCGGTAGATTGCTTCAATGATGTTACAGGGATGGACAATCCCTGTTTTGTGCTTCATGATGCACAATCAAAGGCTGAAAAGAATATCTCTCCAGCAAAACTGGGAAGATATCTTGTAACCCTTCTGGAGAATCATCTTAGCGAGTTCTCGCAATTCTTTGATAGCTTGACTCTGTTTGTTGGAGGCGTTTCAAAAACTGTACTGCAGAATCCTGAGTTAGTGGAGTTTGGGTTTCATGATATTGAAGCCAAGGCTCAGAAAAAAGTCCAAGATAGCCTTATCGAAGAATGCAAGAAGCGAAAAAATGGCATTGATGATAATTTGCTTAGCGAAGACAATATAAATGATTTTCTTAGTAAGGTTCACTTTGTTATCTTTCGTGAAAATCGCGAGGATTACATAAAACCTTTAGTAAGAACTTCGGCCCCGATAATGCCGGATTCGAAGAAGCTTAAAAGAATCTTTACTGAGATACGTGACAAGCAATCAGCCCTTAAGAACCGAGCAGGTATAGCCGGAAAAAGGATAACGCATCCAGACAGGGTTATTGATTTGGGGCGTGTGGTAAAACGCAGGGATATCGAATTGCTCGTAATCCAAAGAATTCTGAATAGAGACTTTCTTAGAGATGATACGCCTAAAAGCTTTATTCATTACTTAAACCAAATACCTGATGAAGAAGATCCAGATGCGATCACAGAAGATTGTCGACATGCCATCTACAGACAATTCTTCGATAAAAACAACAGCGAAGCATTCTGGACATTCTTGGATGAAGTCGTGACAACGATCGACAATAGTAATCAAAAAGATATTGAGGAAATATACGATCAGTTAAAAGTTGAGACTCGTAAGGCGTGCACACATTTAGAAAGGCGATCATGCCTCTACTTCATCGCAACTATAAAGGATGGTCTATATAAATGATTAATGTTAGAGCTATTTACCTCGGGAATGAAGCTGAAGCCTATATTTTAGACGACTTTATTGATGGAATTAACATCATAAATAGCGATGATAACCATGTTGGAAAAACGATTGTTATGCAATCAATCATGTTCGCTATGGGTTCGGAAGCCATGTTTCCTCATAATTTCAAACCGAAAGAGTACGTTTTCATAATTGATTTGGATGTTGACGGAGAAGCAATATCGATACTCAGGAGTAGAGATACATTTGCAATAAAAAAACGTGATGAGCTCGTATTTGAAGAAAGCAAGCGAGATTTTGATGAGTTCTGGAGCGACAACATTTGTGCTTTGCCTTCAATAATCAAAGACGGAAAGCTACAAAGAGTGGGATTGCCATTGTTCAATCAATTATCCTTTGTGAACCAAACTCCAAGAAATACTTCCAGCTTAATCGGGAGTTACTACAAAAAGGATGATAATCCTCCTTTGCAGATTGTGGGCTAGGAGGAGGACTCCTCATCGTCTGAACTGGGCGACCTCGCGTAGAAGTCCCTGTATCGGAGCGTTTTCGGGT
>NZ_CDRVMA010000032.1:0-2843 GCF_977072315.1 Adlercreutzia sp. CNCM I-6215
GAGCGTCCCGCCGCCGAGGTCGGCCCCCTCCGAGTTCGCCTCGGCGCGCGCCGCGCGCTGCGAAGGGGGCAGCAGGTCGGGGAACGGCTCCGACCAGTCTGAGGCCGCCAAAGAGGAGACGGCCGAGCAGTACGCATCGAACATATCGGCGATCATTCCGTCGGGGAACAGCTCGGACACGTAGTCCCACGAGAGCATGACGCCGCCGCCTCTCTCCATGGCTTGGTGGTCGAGCCACACCTGTGGAGTCTGGGACAGGCCGCCCAGATAATCCATGAAGCCGCCGTCGAGATCGAACCTACTCAGGCCGAGGGCGCTTGTGAACACCACGGGCAGAACCACTCCGGAGGTCCCTGCGGAGCGCGCCAGCTCGCGCTGGACCCACACGGCCGAGACCGCCCTATGCTCCAATCCTCCGGCAAGCTCGTTCTGGACGCCCCTCATCTGGGCCTCGACGGACGCATCGGCCGAGGGGCGGCATGCCACCGGGAGAAGGGTGGTGAAGTCGCCCACCACCTTGTCTATGTCGGGATGGACCTCGGGGCGGTCGAAGATGGTCAGGTTCAGCGTCACGCCGCCCCCTCCGCTCCAGGCTGACAGCACCCTCGCGTAGCAAGCAAGCAGGACTGCCGAGGGTGTGATGCCGTGCAGCCGGGCCTTTTCCTTGACCGCCGACCATTCGGGCTCGGCAACCGTCCGCCACAGGCGCTCGAACCCCCCTTCCCCGACCGTCGAGGGGTCGGCGGCGAGGGGGAGCTGCGGCGCGGGCGGCAGCTCGGGCAAGCGCGAGCGCCAGTAGCCCTCCGCCTCTTCAACCTCGCGACCGTCTCTCCGGTGCCCGACGACGAAATCCCTGAACGTCAGGCCGATGCCGGGGAGGTCGGCCCCGGGGTTCTCGTAGAGTTCGGCCAGTTCGGCGAGAACGGTGCTCATGCTCACGCCGTCTACCATAGTGTTGTCGAAGCCAATACCGACAACAGCACCGCTGCTATAAACTGCCGAGAGAGCTTCAAAGCCGGGAGATTTCGTTAGATCTATCGATCTATGCGACATTGCTTGTTCGACTATTTTACGAGCATCTTTTGAATCCATTGCATTTTGGACAGCCAGAGGTAGATTCAGATCAGATGATCGATACACCTGCTGCTTCTCGCCATTCTTGACTAGAAGAGTGCGCAAGGCTCCGTGACGCTCGAGCAGAATCCTCCATGCTGATGCAAATCTGTCGTGACTGTATTCGCTAGTTTCAAACATGAAGAAGCAATAGGATCCTACCTTGCCCAAGTCGAGACCGCTGGTCCTTCCTATGGTGTATGCCCTCTGTACCTCGGTGAGGTCGAACGGCTCAAATCTCAACTCTTCATTGATAGTGATTGCCTTGGAGTTATTAGGAGACGAAATGGAAAGCCCTTTGCAGAAGTCTGCAAGATTTCCTGAGGCGAAAAGCTCCTTTAGACTTGCTTTGATGCCAATTTTTGAAAGAGCGGAAATCATCCGCGTAGCACTTAGGCTGTCTCCTCCGTATTCAAAAAATCCATCGTAGCGGCCGACACGCCTTCCTCCAAGGAATTTTGACCATATAGACGAAACCTTTTTCTCGATTTCTCCATTTGGCTCAATATAATTGTCAGATGCATCACAGAAAGAGCAATACAATTCAGCCCAGTCTTTAACGCTTCCTTTATCCACTTTTCCGTTTCTGGATAGCGGCTGAGAAGGTAGGATTCCAAGATGCTCGGGAACCATATATGCGGGAACTTCTTTTTCTAGAGTAGAGCGGAGAAGTGTGAGGTCGATAGGTGGAGAAGTTCGGCTGGACAGAGAGATGAACAGGCCATCGTCGATTTTTACCCAGTCGGCACGCAATCCTTTCTCCGAAAGAGAGTCGATCCATTTCTCGGGAGAAAGCAGACCGCTCGGTTCCCCATCGCCAAATGCGCACTGGGCAATTGCAGCTGTTACCATTGCGGAAGGGGCAAACTCGGTGGGATCCACAATGAAAGCCCTGCCGTCTGCTGCTAGGGTTTCTCCAAGAGCACTTATTGCCTCAGAAGGTTCTTCCATGGTGTGAATTGCGTTTATCGACACCACAACATCGAAACGTGCATGAATATCTTGATCGACAACTTTTGTAAGCTTTGCTGTTCTCACTTTTTCTGAAAAGTCGTCTAGCCTTGTTTTGGCCATATCTAGCATAGATTGAGAAGTGTCGAGCAGATGGTATTCCGAGATAGTATCTGCGACCTCGGGGAGCAACAGGGCTGATATGCGTCCACTTCGGCATCCGAAATCAGCGACTTTAAGTTTGCGGCCAAGCGTTTCAGCCATTGCCTTGATTGTGGCGATTGCGTCCTTGATGATTCTTTGGGACGAGTTGCGAGAGAGAAAGAGGGCTTCAGGAGAGAACCTGTCGCTTTCGTACAACGTGGAAGGGTCTGCGGCTTCTGTCAGTATCTTTTCATAGAAATCAGCGGCTTCTTCCAATGTGTTGTCTCGGCATACTGTTGAGCAATTTGAAGTGTTGCGAGAGAGCATTTCCATAACCGCGTGATATCGTGAAGAAGATTCGTCACTCTGCTCGTTCGTAAAAAGCCTGTCATTCGACAAGCCTCGCTCTTTGATAAGAATATTAGAAAGCGCAGTGAGCCGCGTGTGTTCAGCTTCCCTGTTCTCGACTGGCGATCTCTCGCTAATTGAGGCGATGGGGGCTTCGCTGATGGCAGGGATTGCGACAGCAAAAAGATGCTCGCGCTCGCCGGCCACGACGGCCACGGCCCCCTTCACCCCGGGGCATCCGGCCACGGCGGCCTCGACCTCGCCCAGCTCCACCCTGTGGCCGCGTA
>NZ_CDRVMA010000033.1:0-2606 GCF_977072315.1 Adlercreutzia sp. CNCM I-6215
TGAGTAGTAACCTCTCGCGGTACCATCGATCACCTGGCTTGGTACCGGCGATCAGCAAAAGGCGGTACCGCGAGTAGGCTGTCTCGGTACCGCTAATCAGCGCGCCTCTTCTTGGCGAAGTACTCTCGCATGTTCGGCCCCTCGAGATCTATGTAGCGGGCACCGGTTGCGATGCGGTTGAGGATCGAGTCCGCCATCAGCTCGCCCTCGATGCGCAGGTACCACTCGTTCGGCTCGAGCTGCGAGGCGATGACGGTCGCGCGGCGGCCCTCGCGCGCCTCCATGATCTCGAACAGGTCGACCGAGTTCTGCGTCGATATCGGCGTCGTCATGAAGTCGTCGACCAACAGGAGCGCGACGGACTTGTAGGCGTCCATCTTCTCGAAGTAGCTGCCGTCCTTGGCGGCGCGGGCCCGGTTCAAATCGTCGCAGATGTCGGCGAGGCGCGTGTAGCGCACGGGTATCAGCCTGCGGCACGCCGCGTTGCCGAGAGCCTGAACGACGAAGCTCTTGCCGCAGCCGGTTTTCGAGATGACCACGACGACCTCGCTCTCGCCGATCCACTCGCATCGGGCGAGGCGGTTGATACGGTCCTTGGCGAGCGTCCGGTCGGGCAGATAGACGACGTCCTCGACGCATGCCGAGGGATCCTTGAAGCGCGCGTCCTTGACGAGCTTGGCCACCTTGCGCTCCCGCCTGGCGGCGGCCTCCGCGTCGATGAGCATCTCCATCTTCTCCTCGAAGGTGAACCGATCGTACGACTCGTCCTCCACCATCTCGCGCAGCTTGTCCCCCATGGCCTTTATCCTGAACTGTCTGAACAGCTCGAAGTGCTCTTCGGTAAGCATCCTACTCGCCGCCTCTCTTGTAGGCGTCCGCGCCGCGCAGGCGGCCCGCCGATTTGGCGCGGTCCACCAGCTCGCCGGAGCCTGCGGCCCCGACGGGGCGCCCCTTGGCTCGCTCCTCGGCGTCGGACGACTTGATGGCGAGGATCGCGTTCTTGAGGCCGGTGTAGCTGGGAAGCGCCGAGGCCGCGTTCAGCTTGGCACAAGCGCGCTCGAGCAGCGCCGGCGCGTACGTCTTCGACAGCCCGAGGATGTTGCGGCAGGAGACGAACGACTGCTCGACGATCGCGCGGCTGGCGAGGACGCGCTCGATCGCCGATGCGGTCTCGGGGCCGACGCGCCTCGCCCACGACGCGAACCGCTCCGGCGACCACGGGTCGTCCAGCGCGGCATGGTTCTCGGGCATGTGCTCGACGTTGGTCGAGTACTGCCCCTTGCGGCCGTGAAGCCTCGGGTGCACGGCGACCACCGCCCCGCCGTGCATCACCGCGACCGACGACGAGGTCAGCTTCACGTCGACCTGCTCGCCGATGAGCGAGTGGTCGACGGAGTAGTGCATGTAGTCGACGGTGACGTGGTAGTCCGGGGCCACCTTGGCGCTGCGCCACTCGCACATCTCGTAGCGCTCGGCGGGAAGGGGCATCAGGTGCATGCGCTCCTCCTCGAACACCGAGTCGCGCGAGCCGTCCTTGGCGGAGAACGGCCGGGAGTTGAGCCATGCCACCTTCTCCGCGCAGAACTCGTTGAACTCGTCGATGGTATAGAATGTCATCTCGCCGGACGGCCCGATGATCCAGCGCTCAACCAGGTCGACGCACGATTCGGCCACGCTCTTGTCGCGCGGCCGACGGACCCGGGCGGGCAGGACGGCCGCCCCGTAGTGCTCGGCGAAGCGCTCGTACTCCCTGTTCACGAGCGTGACCCGCGGGGCTGCGGCCCGATCGGTCGCCGTGGCGGCGTTGTCGGGCACCCACATGCGCGGAACGCCGCCGAACTCCTCGAACGCGTGGATCTGGCCCTCCTGCCAGGATTTCTGCCTCATGTCGCAGAAGCCCTCCGCCCAGAACTTGTCCGAGAAGGGCAACGTGACGACCAGGACGTAGACCTTGGTCCTGGTTCCCAGCAGCTTGTCGGTGAGGTGGGCGACGTCGCCGGCCCAATCGATGAAGCACTTGGCCCCCGGCTCGTGGGAGAAGTGCCTGGTCGCGCCCATCTTGCCTGCGGCGTCGGCGAACATCTCGCAGAACGTCTGGTAGGCGTAGGCGAGCTTCCCCTCCGCCGCGGCGCGCTCGCAGTACTCGAGCCAGAAGAGCTTCACCGGCAGCTTCCGACTCATTTTCTTGCGCTCGACCAGCGCCGCCATGTCGGGTCTCAGGTAGGCGTCGTTCGGACGGCGCTCCTCCTTGGCGAAGAACATGTCATCGACCGCGTCGGCGTCCATCGAGCTCACGGCGTCGAACGTCAGGCCGCATTCGCGCATCACCTTGGCGCCGGCGGAGACGTCGCGCTTGCTGACGTGAAGCGCGGCCGCGATGTCCGACTGGGTGGCCCCTCCCTTGGCCAGCATCAGGAGGATTTTCTTGTTCTTGGACATAGGCATCGTGCCCCTTTCCATGAAAGCGAGCCCCGGATTGGGCTCGCGACATGGAATTCTAGGCTCGATGGGCGGCGGTACCAATTTATCTTACCCAGGGTACCAAGCCCGCTGACTGGCGGTACCAGATTCTGCTGATTGTTGGTACCGGAGAGGGTTACTACTCA
>NZ_CDRVMA010000034.1:0-2594 GCF_977072315.1 Adlercreutzia sp. CNCM I-6215
TTGCCTCCTGCGCGCTTGTCCGATGATGATTCCGCGCGTCGCCGATACTCATTCCACGCGTTGCCGATAGCCTAAGGCTCTTTCCTCCTCCACTTCCTTTCCTAGAATTCACCTGGGTGCCAAAAGGGCGCCTATGGCCATCTAGGGAAAGGAAAGAAGAATGGTCAAGTACAGAGAAATCCTCCGATTGATCGCGATGGGGGTGAGCCAGGAAAGCGTCGCCTTCTCTTGCGGCTGCGCGCAATCGACCGTCTCGGACGTTATCCGAGCGGCACGAGCGCGCGGCCTTTCCTGGCCGCTCCCGGAGGAGATGGACGATGCGGCGATCCGGTCCGTTATCTACCCGAAGAGGAGCCGCAAGGCCACGGACAAGGCCGCCATCGACTTCGAGCATGTGGCCCGGGAGCTTGGACGGCGCGGCATGACGCTGTCGCTTCTGTGGAACGAGTACTGCGATTCCGCCGTGTCGCGGGGCGAGGAGCCCTACATGTACTCGGCCTTCTGCAGGGAGTACAGGAAGTGGGCGCAGGCCCACGACATCCGCATGCGCATCGACCACAGGCCGGCCGAGACCATCCAGGTGGACTGGGTCGGGGACACGGCGGAAGTGGTCGATCCCGATACGGGCGAACTTCTGAGGGTCTACGTGTTCGCGGGATGCCTGCCCTACTCCAACTACCTGTTCGCCGAGGGATTCTACAGAACCGACGAGCAGGCCTGGATCGACGCCCATGCCCATATGTTCTCCTTCTTCGGCGGCGCGACCCCCGTTCTCGTGCCGGACAACTGCAAGACCGCGGTGTCCAAGAACACCAAAGAGGCGCTCATCGTCAACGAGCAGTACCGCCGCATGAGCGAGCACTACGGGTGCGCCGTCGTGCCCGCCAGGGTCAGAAGGCCCAGGGACAAGGCGAGCGTGGAGATGGGAGTCGGCCTCATCGAGCGCCAGGCCATGCTCGCGCTGAGGGGAAGGCGGTTCATGTCCCTCGGCGAGTTCAACTCGGCCCTTGCGGACCAGGTCGCCGCCATCAACTCGCGCCCCTTCCAAAGGCGCGAGGGCAGCAGGGAGAGCGTATTCCTCGCCCAGGAAAAACCGCTGCTCATCCCGCTGCCGGCGACTCCCTACGAGATGACGGCCCGCAAGGAGGTCACCGTCAATTTTAACTACCACGTGTGCTTCGACGGCTGCTGGTACTCGGTTCCGTTCGAATTCGTGAAGCGCACGGTCGCCGTGGTCGCGACGGCGAGGACCGTGTCGGTGATGGCGGACGGCACGCGGATCGCCATGCACGAGCGCGCTCACCGCAAGGGCGAGTACCGCACCAACCCCGACCACATGCCGGATGCCCACAGGGACTACGCCGAATGGGACGGCGCGCGGTTCAGGTCGTGGGCCGAGAGCATCGGGGAGGCCACCGCGCGGGCGATCGGGGCCATCCTGTCGTCGCGCAGGATCGAGCAGCAGTCGTACCGCTCGTGCCGCGCCGTGCTCGCCCTGGAGAAGACCTATGGAGGGGAGCTTTTGGAGGAAGCGTGCCAAAAGGCCCTTCTCAGGACGCAGAGGCCCAGCTACAAGACTATAAAGGGCGTAATAGCGGCACTTGCCCGGGAAGTCGGGCGCACCGACGAGGCGGCAGGCGCCTATCTGAGGGGCCAGGACTACTACCGAAAGATCGAGAGCGCAGGCGCCGACAACGGCGAGAAAGGCGGACGATGATGGCGAGCCAATCGACTATGGACAAGCTGCACGACATGAGGCTGTCGGTGATGGCCCGGGCCTATCGCGACCAAGAAGAGCTTCCCGCGGCATCAGGATTGAGCTTCGACGAGCGCCTCGCCATGATCGTCGACGCCGAATGGGACTCGCGCAGGACCAACAAGCGCCTTCGGCACCTGAGGCAGGCGGGCTTTCCCGAGCAGGATGCGAATATCGCCGATGTCCGCTACGATGACGACCGAAAACTCGACCGCGCCCAGATGGTCGAGCTGTCCAACTGCTCGTGGATCGCGAGCAGGCGCAACATCATCGTCACAGGGGCGAGCGGAGCCGGCAAGACCTGGATATCCAACGCCCTTGGAGTGGCTGCCTGCAACGCGTTCTACACCGTGCGCTACACCAGGCTGCCGGAGCTGCTGGACGAGCTCACCGTCTTCAAAGACGAGGAATGGCTCAAGCAGCGCAAGAAGTACATCAAGTGCGATCTGCTGATCATCGACGATTGGCTGCTGGAGCAGGTCAAGCCAAATGAGGCCAGGGAGATTATGGAGGTAATCGAGGCGAGGGACAGGACCGGATCGCTCATCCTGTGCTCGCAGTTCCCGCCGTCGGCATGGCACGCGAACCTGGGCAACGGGGCCATTGCCGACGCCGTCATCGACCGCGTGGTGTGCAAGTCCTACACCATCCACATTGCAGGCGAGGAATCTATGCGCAAGCGGATGAGAGGAATGGAATAGGAGCAAACCGACGAAGAGCGGGAGGGGTCGAAACGGCCCCTCCCGATTATCGGCGCTGCATGGAACAGGCATCGGCGCTGTGGACATACATCATCGGCGTAGCGTGGAACAGTCACCGCTCAGGCGTACCGTACGCA
>NZ_CDRVMA010000035.1:0-2284 GCF_977072315.1 Adlercreutzia sp. CNCM I-6215
TAGCGGTACCGAGACAGCCTACTCGCGGTACCGCCTTTTGCTGATCGCCGGTACCAAGCCAGGTGATCGATGGTACCGCGAGAGGTTACTACTCACCTTCGAGAAGAATCACCTCCCTCGGCTCCTTAAAGGCCAGGAGGCTTGAGTCGTCATGAAAGCTCCTTGTTAGCTGCTTGCCCCAGTTGTCAGGATCCAGCCTCCATTGGAAAAGGTAGAAGTCGGAATCACGTGATTCGTGATTGTAGGCAGCGGAGGGGTTGTAGAGGTGATCCGGGTTGGCCACCGCCTCTTCAAGGGAAGTTGTATGCTTCTGCACTATCGCAGGAATCAGTTCGTCAGAGCTTTCCTGCGGCATAAAATCTGCAACGCGAAAATATTTGTAATAAGTTCTTTCGCCGTGGTTGTCTGCATGGACAATGCACACCGAATAGCGTTCGTTTTCAAAGTTATTCACGCCCGTCCGCCTGTCTTTCTCCGCAGCGCACGCTGCCTATCTGCGCCTCGCTGGCGTATCATCTTTCCGCTCTGCCTTGCTATGGCGAAGGCGACGTCATCAGGCGTTCCAGGCGCTATAGCCCCTTCAGCGGCGGCTATCTCCGCAGAATGGTTTATCAAAGGCTGCCCCAAGTCGAGCTTCTTTTCAAAAACAACCAGATAATCTAGGGAAGCCCCAAGTTTCTTTCTTACCTTGATAGCATTCAGGCGACCAGCCTCAAACGAACAGGAATTCTGGTCTTTTGTTATTCTGATTTTCTGAACGCTTCCATGCTTTCGATAGCTAACGACTTCGCACGGGTACGACAGATTAAGAACCCAGCATCCTTTGTCCAAGTAGATTCCTGGTTTGAGGTTGAGCTCGTGCAACCAGTCGTCTATCATCAAGTCGCTCGGGTGCAAAAGGATCGCAGAAGAAAACACCCAGTTGCGGGTTGTCACAAAACTTATTTTTGCGGTGTTCTTAAGGATCGCGAATCCGCTATTCCCTCCATCGACCTTTCTGAGAGGAACGGTTCTAATTCGATCTGAAGTATCGGCATTGGTATGGACATACAAGGAATTGTCGACAGAGGAGTTCATATCGGCTGCAAAGATGCAGCGCGATCCCTCAAACAAAGGAAGAAGCTCTCCGCCGCTCATTAAAGAAGGCGGCCAAAGCAGCTCCGGGGTGCCTCCAGAATCATCGACTTCGAAACCGCATGCTTCAAGATATTGCTTTCCTCGCGTCCATCGAGCATCCTCCTTGCTGAACCGGATTTCGAATACCACAAGTTTGAACATAGCCGTCCGCTTCCCGGCAATGCCTACCCTGCGCACATCCGTAAAGGATGAGCGTATCCGCTCATCCTCTTTCTCTGGGGCTAAGAGGAACAGGTCCGTCTCAAAAGGTATGGTATCGCCAATCTTCAGGCGCTTTCCCTGCCCTGCGTCGCTATCCCTCGTGAAAACCATCGCATTACGCGCATCCTCTGGATAGCCCCACGTGGAGCTCAGATCTAAGGATGAGCCAACAAGTCTAACCGAGGATCCACAACTCAGAGATATGTCTTCAAACGGAAGCTTTGTCAAGCCGGCCCAAAAGCGCTGGGCGTTTATACTGTAACATTTATGGCCGATTTTGATTTTCGCCCCTTCGCGCTCGAGCACGTAAAGATCTCTTTGGTCAAGGCTTCTGAAGCCGCCTTCAACAACGAAAACCCCTTCTCTAGAGCGCGATTTTCTTATGAACATCGGCATGGGTACGCGTTGGTAAGTGGTGAAGTAGCCGTAGCTATTCGCATAGAGTTCGCACTCGTGAGCTCTTTCGTTATTGCGCTCGTGCCTAAAATGGGGTGACTGCCTGCTTCCTGATGACATCGCAGCGGGAAACAGAGGTTGCCGGCATAGAGGGCAAATGAAGCTAATGCCCCAAGGGTTTCTTCCGTGAAATTCATTCTGGATTTCATTTGCGGAAACTAATTGCTCCTTTCCGCGCTGAATCTTCAGCGCTTTTTCCATGCTCTTGTCACCTCCTCAGTCCCCCACGACATCACTTCTGAAAGTGAGTTAGTCAAACGTGATTTCAGCTTGTTCAGTTGAATATCATACTTTGACATGGAATGTCTCCTCAGATACAAACCGGCTAAGGCACCATCTATCTCGACCTATGTTAAATCGCTCGCTGTTTTTATCGAAGCTTTTGATATCTTTGCCTCCTGCGCGCTTGTCCGATGATGATTCCGCGCGTCGCCGATACTCATTCCACGCGTTGCCGATAGCCTAAGGCTCTTTCCTCCTCCACTTCCTT